>NZ_JANXLI010000010.1:0-21601 GCF_026948345.1 Dellaglioa carnosa
AAGGTCTTATCTAAATGCCTAACTTTTTTATGTCACTTCAGTATACCCTAGTGGTTTTTTGTTTTGGTACATGATACATTGCACCAATGGGTCACGCCGTGATATGGCAATTTATCATTGTATGATCACCTTCAGTGAGAGCATGTCATGCAGAACGCTATCCTCTGGGGCAAGCTGGTATGAGATTAACCACATAAAATACAACGAAAAAAGATGATCTTATACTTAAAAAATGGACAATTTTTTGAGTATAAGATCATTTTTGTCTGTAATTATTTTGATAGTTGCTGGTTGGCTATTTTTTTTGTATCCAAAAACCAATAAGCACGAAAGTCACCAACTAGTTTTGAATAGGGATAGCCAATTATTCCTTGGCTTTGTAGCTTATTCGATAAATGTTCTTTCAAAATCCAAGGATCTTCAGGTGAGACGTGATCTAGTTCTAATATTTGATTGATTTTTTGTACAGAAGTATTTAAGTCAATGGCTACATGTTCAATAGTCAAATGACTTAATTTTAGATTTTGACGAAGCTCTTTACTATTATTGATACGCTCTATAAAATTTAAAGACATTTTATTTCTCTCTTTCGCTATTAAAATCATGCTGACGAGAAGGCTGAGTCAGCCATTCACAAGAGTTGTTAATTATTCAGATATGAATTTTTCGCCAGTCATATATGCACCGTGTTTTAAGAAAATAACGGTAGCCAATCCTGCTATACCATCATCAATGAGTGCCCATTTATAGCTTCTTTGTTAGCCAAAATCAATTTGGTCTAACATCGTTTCACGGCTAGCTTGATCTAAACCAAGGTAAGTCAGTGTCATGGCTTCGCTTGAGTGATTCAATAAGTGCATGACTAAACCAATATTGTAATTTGACTGTGTATAGACACGATAAGCGCCTGTTTTACGCATGGTGTGCGTGCCTAAATAGTTGATACCTAGTAGATCACCAACACGCGCCATCACTTTATAAAACTGTTTCTCGGTGATATGGCGATCATGATGGGCTGTCGAGGGGAATAACCACTCAGAATTGATATTTTCTTGGACCAGCCAATCATGATATTGCAACAAGTCTTGCTGAACAGGCTTTAAATATAACGTGTTTGCTTTACCGGTCTTTTTATCATGAATAAAGGCTGTATTTTTGACAGAGCCGTCTGGATTATAGACATCTGATTTTTTTAATGTCATGACATCACTCACACGTAGTAGCGTGGCCTTACCAACTTGAAAAACGGTGTAATTTCGGCGACCAGCACGGAAACTATCGAGAAGTGTATCTTGTACCATCTTTAAGACGTTGGAGTCTTTGATGGGTAGGACGATTTGTTGCACCATGATTCATATATACCTTTCTGAAATTAAATAATTAATTAAATTGTTTATTTATTAATGACCAGGACCGTATTTCTAAACTTCTTTTATGGTTTATTATATCACTTAACAAAAAAACAGCCCCCATTATCTACTAGTCAGATAATGGGGGGGCTGTTTTAATAGTCTTTTCGAGGGGTCATTGATGTAATTATAGCCCCTAAATTAAGGAATGTTTTAGTGACCACCTAGGATCATAGTTAACTCATAGCAAAACTCCTGGTATTTTACTTAGAAGTCAATAAATTAATTGGACTGCTTTATGGTGGTAAGTTATGACGTATTTGGTTCTGTTGCAAAGTTTTAAATCTACTATCAAATAAGGTAGAATAATAGAAAAAGATAGCAGGAGGAATGACGATGAATCATTTTAAAGGAAAGCAATTTCAGCAGGATGTGATTATTGTAGCCGTGGGCTACTATCTTCGTTATAACCTTAGCTATCGTGAAGTTCAAGAAATCTTATATGATCGTGGCATTAACGTTTCTCATACGACGATTTATCGTTGGGTGCAAGAATATGGCAAACTACTCTATCAAATTTGGAAAAAGAAAAATAAAAAATCCTTTTATTCATGGAAAATGGATGAAACGTACATCAAAATTAAAGGAAAATGGCATTATTTGTATCGAGCCATCGATGCAGATGGTTTAACCTTAGATATTTGGTTACGTAAAAAACGGGACACACAAGCAGCCTATGCTTTTCTTAAGCGGTTAGTGAAGCAGTTTGATGAACCGAAGGTTGTAGTCACAGATAAAGCCCCCTCTATTACAAGTGCCTTTAAGAAACTAAAAGAATACGGCTTTTATCAAGGGACAGAACATCGTACCATTAAATACCTGAATAATTTGATTGAACAAGACCATCGTCCAGTAAAGAGACGCAATAAATTCTATCGAAGTTTACGCACTGCCTCTACCACGATTAAAGGCATGGAAGCCATTCGAGGATTATATAAGAAAACCCGAAAAGAAGGCACTCTCTTCGGGTTTTCGGTCTGTACTGAAATCAAGGTATTATTGGGAATCCCAGCTTAAATCATAGATACCGTAAGGGATTTTATTCTTTATTTAAAACTTTGCAACAGAACCAAATTTTATTTGAACTAATGAATTGTAAAATCATTTTAACCTTGTAGTTTGTCTTTATTTTTCTTTTTCTTGTTCTTCGATATGAGTTGAAACTTGCTCAAAAATACTAAAAATATGAAGATCGTCAAGGCTATAAATCATATTTTTACCAGCTCTTTTTGATTTTACTAATCTTGAAGTCTTTAAAGTTTTTAACTGGTGAGAAATGGCTGATTGTTCCATACTTAAAGACTGCGCAATTACTCCAACACTAAGTTCTTCTTTCTGTAAAAGAAATAAAATTGAAAGACGTGTAGGGTCACTAATCATTTTAAATATCTTACTTACCTCTTGGATAGAATCATTTGTTAACGGAGAAGTTGATGATGATTTCATAAAACTTCCTCTCTTTCATATGTGTGTTCGTTCATGTTTAGGTTAGCACAAGATTTTTATAAAGCAAGGTTTTTCCATAAGCAGAGCTGTTTTATAGTCCAATTTTTTTATTAACTAAATAAGATAACTATTTTTTTGACAAATCAGATAGAGCAATATATAATGAACGCATAAACATATGAATGTTATTTCATATGTAATTCGTAAGCGTTACGATTTCAAAAAAATAGTTTTATTAAGAAGGGTGATAGAAATGAAAGAGATTCAAGAGCAACACTCACACGAAAATAATAGTCACGATCATGACCATGATCATGGGAAAATGCCAATTATTTTGTACTTTATTGGTTTAGCATTGGCAATTGTTGCGCTGTTCTTAAGTGACGAATATCAATTCATAAAAAACATCATGTTCTCACTCGCTACAATCAGCGCTGGGTATCATGTCATTGTTCTTGAAGGCCTTGGAGAAACAATTGAGAACTCAAAAAACCAAAAAAAGTTCATGCCTAATTCTCATATTTTAATGGGATTAGCGGCAATCGGAGCTTCTTTAATGGGGAATTTTTGGGAAGGAACATTATTGATTCTTATTTTTTCTGGAGCACATTTTTTGGAAGATTATGCAGAAGGAAGAAGCAAACGAGAAATAACGAAATTACTCGAAATGAATCCAACGACTGCCCGGTTAATCCTACCTGATGGCAGTACAAAAAATGTAGATGTCAGTGAATTAAAAGTGGGAGATCAACTTCAAGTTTTGAATGGCGATCAAGTACCTATTGATGGCGTCATTTTGTCTGGATCTACATCCATTGATGAGTCGTCTATTAATGGAGAAAGTATCCCGAAAGAGAAATACAAAGGAGATGGCGTCTTCGGGAGTACAATTAATGGAACAGGTAGCTTCACGATGAAAGTCACCAAAGAAAACGAAGATACAGTATTTTCAAAAATTTTACAATTAGTGAACCAGAACCAAGATAACCAAACAAAAGCTGCGAGTATTATCCAAAAATTTGAACCCAAATACGTCACAGTTGTTTTAATTGCCATTCCGTTATTCATGTTATTGGCACCTTTTCTACTTGATTGGACATGGTCACAAAGTGTCTATAGAGGATTAGTCCTTTTAGTTGCAGCTTCACCGTGTGCTTTAGCAGCAGCTACTGTCTCGGCAACGCTATCGACGACTTCTAATTTAGCCAAAAAAGGAGTCCTTTCAAAAGGTAGTTCTTACCTGTCTCAATTAGCCGATATTAAAGCAATTGCATTTGATAAGACGGGCACCTTGACCAAAGGAAAACCTGAAGTAACCAATTATTATTTTGCTGATTCCGTGAACGAAGAAAACATGATTGATATCGTAGTAGCTCTTGAAAAAGAATCCAATCACCCTTTAGCAGATGCTATTCTAAGAAAGTTTGAGCAAAAAAACAAACTAACTATTGATGTAGAAAACCAGATTGGTAAAGGATTGACAGGAGATTACAAAGGGAGAAATTATCGTATAGGAAAACCGACTTCGTTTGATGATGTTTCAGATGAGTATAGTCGTTTAAATAATGAATGGGCTTCAGAAGGTAAGACAGTCGTGTACGTAGCAGTAGATGAAGAGGTTCTAGGCCTTATTGCCCTCATGGACATTCCAAGTGAACATGCAAAAGCAACCATTGAGTATTTCAGAAAACAAGGTATACACACCACATTAATTACTGGTGACTCAGAAATGACGGGAAAAGCGGTTGCTAAACAATTGGGAATAGATGAAGTGATTGCAAATGTCATGCCGGAAGACAAATCCAGAATAATAGACGAACAAAAAGAAAAATACGGTGTGACCGCCATGGTTGGAGACGGTGTAAATGATGCTCCTGCTCTTGTTAATGCAGATGTGGGAATCGCTATGGGAGATGGGACTGATGTGGCAGTAGAGGTATCTGATTTAGTTTTAATGCAAAACAATTTATCAAAATTGGTACAATCTCATAATATTTCTTCGAAAATGAACCGTGTTATTTGGCAGAATATTATTTTTTCAATGGCCGTTGTTGCTTTTTTAATTGTCGTTAGTTTCTTGGGCTTAACGGATATTGCCATCAGTGTCATTATTCATGAAGGAAGTACATTGGTTGTTATTTTGAATGGACTTCGATTGCTAAGGGCAGTCTAAAGAATGATTGCACACCTTCAAATTAATCGAGTAATAGAGATAATTAAGGATTACACTACATTTTTTATCTCTATTATTTATTTATATTTATCTAGATGTTCAAAGTCAAAATGATATGTCAACCATACTCTTGTGGCGTGACTTGAATACAAGACACATGAAATTATATAAAATCGTGTATCGAGAATCCTATATCTATAGGGTTCTTTTTTTATACCGGTGTCCAATACACGATTTCGTGGTATAATGAATGAAATCATGTATCTTTTTTGTGAGAGGAGAGACCATTTCAATGAGTTATAATGTACAACCATTACGAACGCAGCAAGAAATCAACGACTTTTTATTCTGTTTAAGACGCAACAAAAACGCCGAACGCGACGTTTTCTTGTTTTTGATCGGCATTAATAGCGGTTTACGCATGTCTGATATCGTGAAATTAAAGAAAAAAGACGTGATTTCCTCGAAAAACCCACGTATTGTGGAGCAAAAAACCGGAAAAACACGCATTTTATATTTAAGCAGCCTGCAGGAGTTGATCCAGGACTACACGAAAGACCTGAAGCCAGAAGATTATTTGTTTCCCAGTACTAAAGGCGGTCATTTAGAAGTCAATACGGTCTATCAGATGTTTCAAAAGGTCGCCGCATTATTAGATCGGGACGATATTGGCACGCACACGCTGCGCAAGACATTTGGTTACCACTATTACAAGAAAACCAAAGACGTGGCTACACTCATGGAAATATTCGGTCACAGCAGCGAAAAAATCACCAAACGCTATATCGGGATCAATGAAGATGAAATCAGTGAGACATTGTTGAACTTCCGTTTAGGTTTCTAACTTTAAGACAATATTTTCAAGAATTCATTGTTTTTTGATATCTAGATAAATTCACGAAAAAAGTATCTAAGATAGCATAGATATCTTGGTTCTGTTGCAAAGTTTTAAATCTACTATCAAATAAGGTAGAATAATAGAAAAAGATAGCTGAGGTTATAACGAAGATAATAGCCAACGGCTACAATAATCACATCTTTTTGAAATTGTTTGCCTTTAAAATGATCCATTTTCATTCCTCCAAGCTATCCTTTTACTCTAATTTACCCTAAAATAAACTTATCAGAAAAACTTTGCAACAGAACCGTCTAAGTCATACCCTGCCTTGATACAAATATTTAGTAATCGTCCATAGACCCTTGCTGACAATTCGTTGATTAATTCCACTTGATAGACTTCATCATAATTAATTTTCATATTTATCGCTCCTTACATTTTATATTTTACTTCCAAAATTGATACCACTTTCTAGGTGCTTCAATCGGCTGTTCTGAACCGTTGTTTACTTCTTGCGATTGTTTGTCTGTCTGTTCCTCTTTGGTGTCCTCTGATGGTATTTTAAGAGCTTTTAAGCTGTCATTCTCCGCCTTGTATTCTTCTAGCAACTTTTTATCTTGCAAGGCTAAACGCTGTTGCTGGTCTAAGAGGTTTTGAGTTTGTTGAATAATTTTTTTTAATTCCGAATTTGATGTTTGTTCTTTATCTAAGAATTTCTCTAAAACAGAAATTCTTTCTTTAAGATAGGATTTTTCTTTGTCTTCTTGCTTATCTTCTAGACCGTCTGCTTTGTCTTCTTGATTATCTTCTAGACTGTCTGCTTTGTCTTCTTGCTTATCTTCTAGACTGTCTGCTTTGTCTTCTTGCTTATCTTCTAGACCGTCTGCTTTGTCTTCTTGCTTATCTTCTAGACCGTCTGCTTTGTCTTCTTGCTTATCTTCTAGACTGTCTGCTTTGTCTTCTTGCTTATCTTCTAGACTGTCTGCTTTGTCTTCTTGCTTATCTTCTAGACCGTCTGCTTTGTCTTCTTGCTTATCTTCTAGACTGTCTGCTTTGTCTTCTTGCTTATCTTCTAGACTGTTTAACCAACTTTTTATTAATGTTTGTTCTTTGTCAGATAATACTATTGTATTTTTTCCGGATATTTTTTTCCAATTTCCGATAGATAAATTTTGTTTCTTTTTTTCATAACTGATTTTGTTTTGTAAATACTTTTTACTAATACCTAATTCGTCCGCCAGCTCTTTTATTGTTTTTAATTCTTCACTCATGATAAATCCTGCCTTTTAACTGTTGGTAAGTACTGCTCAATTGCTTTTTTGAGATACTTCGCTACATTACGTTTAGAATAGGCTTCTTGTTTGCTGGCAACATAAGACAAGTGGTCTTTGACACCATTTAGCCCTCTTAATTCTTTCAGTTCGTCATAAAGCGGATAAACATTCTTCTGTAAGCCTACCATTGTGGCTGTATCCATAATATCATTCATGCCAATTAAGAAATTTTCAGATAAAAGTCTTGTATATTTACTTTCCATTGCCTGTTTTAGTAAGTCCGCTTCATTTCTTGATTTTTGCTTTTTATCGGCTTGATAGTCTTTATCTCCCAACTTGTAACTATTATCGTCAGCACAACGTTTCTTCTCGATATGAAAGACTATGCTATCAATCGAACGCCCTTTCTTTCTCACTTAAGATTTGTATGAACTGGTTTTCAATCATTTGTTCCGAATGACTCATTTGATCCCCTCTCATTTCCATAGTTGCCACCATTTTTTAGATTCTGTTTTTACCGGCTCTTTTTCTTTTGCCTTGTTTCGTTCTTCTTCTGATAACTTCAATTGAGCTTTCAGTCGTTCAATTTCTTCCTGCGCCTCACCCCTTATCGACGAGCCATCTTTCATATCCTCCTGAGGCATTTTAAGAGCTTTCAATTCATTGATTTCTGATTTATACTCTTCTAGTAATTTTTTATCCTGTAAGGCTAGACGTTGTTGCTGGTCTAATAGCTTATGAAGCTCTTTTTTTTCTGATTGGAGTTCGGACACTAGATTCCTTAAAAATAAAATCTCTTCATTCCCCTCTGGATTGCCATCAACTGAATTATTCACGTTGTCGTCAACAAAAACTTTTTGTTGACGTTTTTTAGTTGACGTTTTGTTAAAAAAAGCATTCTTAATAACTTTTTGACCATCAACGTCAACGTAAACGGTATTTCCTTTTTTTGACGTAAATTGACGTAAATCTATTGACGATTCTTTTTTTATTTTTTGCCATACAGCTTGCTTTGAAACACCTATTTCATCCGCAATTTCTTTTATGGTTTTTAAATTTTCACTCATGGATTTCTCCTTTACCTCGAACACTTGCACGTTCTGGTTGTTCAAGGTCTTGTAATTTTACAGTTGGTAAGTATTGATCAATCGCCTTTTTAAGATACTTCGCAATGTTCCCTTTAGAGTAAGGCTCTTGCTTATCATGAACATACGATAGGTGTTTTTTTACTCCCTCAAACCCTCTTAATTCCTTTAACTCGTCATAAAGCGGATAGACGTTCTTTTGCAAACCTGCCATAAGTGCCGTGTCCGTCATTTCAAGAGGGGATAAGAGAAAGTTTTCAATCAATAATCGTGTGTACTTGCTTTCCATTGCCTGCTTAACTAGAACAGCTTCGCTTTGTTCTTTTTGCTTTTTATCTACTTGAAAAGCCGTATCTTCCAACTTGTAGCTGTTATCGTCCGCTCGGCGTTTCTTCTCAATATGAAAAACAATAGAATCAATCGAACGTCCTTTTTTGACTTTCTCATAAGACACGTTAAAGGACGTATGGGCGTTGATTTCTTCAATGGCATTTTTTAATACACGGTTTTCAAAACTTTGAAAACGTGTATATTCATTAATCGTATCAGTGATTTCTCGCAACTCTTTCACTGTGATTGAGGGGTTGCGGTAGGCTTCCACTTGCTCGGCTCTCCGTCCACCTTTAACACTATAATGCTCGTACTGGCTATAATTCATAGCTAACCAACGATATAAGATAAGACTGTACTTGCTATTAAGTTCTTTCAATTCAGAGATTTTATACTGTGTAAATTCTGCCTTTAAATTAATCAGATAAGGCATAATAAATTGATTAAATTGTATCATTACATCGTCACTGTAGCTGTTCCATTTAACAGTTGGTATTGGGACGATACTTGTCATTTCATACCCTTTATTTTTTTCTTCTTTAATTTGAAAAAAAGCTTGTTTCTGCATATACTCAATCGCTTCTTTAAAACGAGTATGTTTACTTGCTGAAGATACATCAAAAAAAGAAAATAATTCTTTTTTTGAAAGATAGATTATATTATCTTTGGGCGGATTTTCTGTATCAATGCAAGACACGGCTAATTCAAACATTTTTAAAGCGGTCTTTTGCATTTTAGCGATTGAAGTAATCAAGCTATTATGCTCGACCACTTTACGTTTTTCGATTTCATTCAAGGTATACACCTGCTTTTGATTTTCTGATATAATAGACATAGAAAAACTCCTTTGTGAGTGTTTTGTGATTAAGCATAGAGAAGTGATTTAGACGTCAATTTTCTCTATGCTTTCATTATACAAATATATAGCAACTTAATCAAGTTTTTGTTGCTATATACATCGTTTTTTGTTGCTATATACATCGTTTTTTGTTGCTATATACATCGTTTTTTGTTGCTATAAAAATCTGTCCTTCCTTGCTACCACTGACTTTTTTTTCACGCAAAAGAACAAAAGATTAAAATATATAAGATAAATGTAATATAGGCTTCGCTTTTTTTATTTTTTTCAAAAATTTAAAATCAAAGGTCAAAATCATCCAAAAAAAGAAACAGACTGCTCAAGTTTTATATTGAGCAGTCTGTTCCTTTAAATCGTGTTTATACGTGTTTATAGATCTTCTGTTTTAATTTCGTAATAGCCCTCGTAATAATAACTCGCATCAATTCCTTTAAAGAATTGTTCTTTTCCTAAATCATCAGTTAAAGCCTTTTGAATCAAATATTTTAATTCATTGGTGCTGACTGTACTACGGATCATGGCATTTAAATATTCATCCTTATCAATTTGATTCCAATCGACGATTTTGTGTAGTTTATTTTTAAGAATTAAATCCAACCAGATACGAGTGGCTCGTCCATTGCCTTCCCTAAAAGGATGCGCCACATTCATATCCGAGTACTTATCAATAATTTCATCAAATGTTTCTTGAGGTAATTTATCAATATATTCAAGTGTTTGCGCTAAAAAAATACGTGGCGCAAATTGAAAGTTTCCTTTCGCAATATTCACTTCTCGAATTTTTCCTGCAAAGTCGTAAATATCTTGGAATAAAAACTGATGAATATCAGATAAGCCTTGAAACGTCCCAATTTCCAGATCCTCTATTTTGCCAGACTCAAACAATTCTTTGGCTCTTTTTTTCGTTAATAACTCTTCTTGTTTAGCTAATTCTGCTGAATTTGTTAAGCCTAATTTATTTTCTAAAACCACAGGATTACCTCACTCTCTATTTTTTCGGAAAGATTCTTTTAAAGATTTTTGGACGTTGATCAAACCATGTTGAAGCGGTATACATTAATCGAAAACTGCCATAGATGCCAGCACCGATTAAACCAAAACCACCTAATCCAAGAACGACTGCCCCATAAGGATGTTTAGGCTGTATTTCCATCACTGTGTCATACAAAATATGCAAACCCCAACCATCCCAGATACCTTTATAAATCCATCGTCCGATGAGAATACCGACAACTAAGAAACAGAACAGGCAGACAATGTTCGCAATCAGAATACCGTAACGTTCGACAATCTCACGTTTGCGATCTGCTTTTATCTGCTCTTTTTGTTCATTCAGTTCTTTTTTCAAAGCGAGTAATGCTTGTTTTTCAACTTGAATGTCTTTCAGTATGGTCGCTTTTAAGTTTTCTGCCTCTAAACGATGGAGTTGTTCTTGAATGGCAGACTCAATTTTTTGATTCGCAACAGCTTCTATTTTTTCTTGGTAGTCCCGAAAGTCTTTATTAACTTCTTGACGGACTAAGCGGTCTAGTTCTGGAACGTTACTGAAATCAATTTTGCCATTTTTATAAGCATTTAATACTTGAACAACGAGTTGTTCATCTTTATTCATCGACTCATCCCCCGATCATGATCTTTTGTTGGCTTCTTTTCGGACTGTACGTCTCTATTCGCTTGTTTTTCTAGGCTTTTCTGTTGTTCTTGCTCGTAATTTTTCATGTCCTTTGAAAAGCGACGTTCAAAATCCTCGAGGATTTTCTCTTTTGTTTGCTTTAATTTTCTTGTAACGCGTTGAGTAAGTTCTGGTACTCGTCCTGCAAGCTGTTTGATTGTGTCAATAAATCGATTAATTTTTGATTCTCGCTTGAGAGCTTCTGATTTTCTTGGTTCAATTGCTTGTTCAAGGCTAACAATTTCTGATTCTCTTTGTTGAGTGTCTCGCTCAAGCGGAGTAATCGCTGGTTCTCGTTGTTCAACAGCTCTAAATTCGTTTTGTCTTGCTCGGTTTTCCAACTCATGTAAAATGGTCTCCCTTCCAAAATCAGAACCCAATCGGGTCTCTCGTGCTCGTCTTTGCTTATTATTGGCGTCTAAAAAGGCGTATGAGAACGTTTGGCCTCTTTCTGATAGAATTACACCATTATCGGATAAACGCTCTTTAAACGTCTCATATGAGCTCACAGAGACATCTTGAAGCGATTTATTGATTCTTTCTCTCAAATCATCCATGTAAGAATACTCATTTTTGGCGATTAGTTCTTTTTCTGTCTCTGTTTGGCGCTCTTTTGGTGGCTCTAAAATGTGCCAGTTTTCTCGAGAAGCGAGTCGATCATTCATTTCTCGTGCTCGTTGAACGCTTTCTCCTTTTTGTTCTCTTAATTTCTTTCCTGTCTCTAAATTGACCTTATTGACAATGATGTGGTTGTGTAAGACGTGATTTTTTCCGTCTAAATGCGTATACACAGCACTTTGATGGTTAGGATAGAGATTTTCTGCTAACTCAACGCCTAAATCGTTGGCTTTTTGCCAGTCCTTTTGTACTTTCGGATTCAGTTCATCTAAGGCGAAAGATTGGGTAATACGCAAGACCTGATTGGATTCTTTGGTTTGGTTATGAAGTTGTCGAATGACATGAAATTGTTCTTTGGCGATAAAGGGATCAATCCCGTTGGTTCCACCCACGGCAACTGCCCGACAATTTGTCAGCTCCACAGGACGTTCCAATTGATGGTCTTGTAGCCACTGTTCAGTTTTTTCATGCATAGGTCTGTCTTGACCTAAAGCATAATTAAGGGCGCTCGCTGCACTTGCGCCATTGCTTATTTTTGCAATTGTTGCCATAACTCTTTATACCCCTTTTGAGCTTGAGCGAGTACTCCGTATGTATAGCGTAAAGCCTCGATCAGCTCTTTATCTTGGTTGTCCATCCGATCGAATTGATTGAGTTTCTTGGCGATTTGATTTAAATTGGTTCCTTGTTTTGAGAGTTCTAATAATAAAGATTTCGCTTGGTCATGTTCGAGATAAGGTTTTTTTAAATGAGATTTTTGTGCTAATTTTTTCGCATAAAGATTCGGAGAGAGTCCATATGTTTCTCCTGAAATTTTCAGCTTATTGTATTGTTCTTCAGATAATCTAAATTGAATGTACTTTGTTTGATTTTGTGATACTTCTTTCTGATCCATAAATAGCCTCCTCAAAGATAAAATGCCCCAGCGCTCATTCCTCAATCGCCCTTTGTCATTGATTTTGTAATAAGCATTGCGCCCTATTCGGTTACAATCATTATAACAAAATAGAAAATATAAACCCATAAATACTGCAAGCTATCACATTGTAATACAAAGCACTTCGTTCTTGTATTACAATGTGGCTTGAAAAGGGGGAAGTTTCACTTTCCCCTTTTATCCCCTTTGGATTGTGTCGATTTGCTTTACGCGAACGCCACCTACCCATTTTATAAAAATAAAATGGGCAAAAGATCTTTCTTTTTGTCATACAAAAAGAAGAAAAAAAAGAGACGATTTTCTTCTTCCGAAATCGTCCCTCTTTTTTCTAAAACCATGGATGAACGAACAAAAAATCTCTCGTATTTTGTTTGTTCATCCACTAAAAATATGCGAACAGTATGGCTTCATTCAATCCTGTTCTTACAAGTCAAAAGCATCGAATCGTCCTTGGACGATTCAACAAAAAAAGTAGTCGTTTTTGGACGACTACTAAGTTCTAAACATTCATTACCCAAAATCAATTTGGTCTAATATGTTCTCTCGACTTGCTTGGTCCAATCCAAGATATGTTAAAGTCATGGCTTCGCTTGAATGGTTTAATAGGTTCTGTTGCAAAGTTTTAAATCTACTATCAAATAAGGTAGAATAATAGAAAAAGATAGCAGGAGGAATGACGATGAATCATTTTAAAGGAAAGCAATTTCAGCAGGATGTGATTATTGTAGCCGTGGGCTACTATCTTCGTTATAACCTTAGCTATCGTGAAGTTCAAGAAATCTTATATGATCGTGGCATTAACGTTTCTCATACGACGATTTATCGTTGGGTGCAAGAATATGGCAAACTACTCTATCAAATTTGGAAAAAGAAAAATAAAAAATCCTTTTATTCATGGAAAATGGATGAAACGTACATCAAAATTAAAGGAAAATGGCATTATTTGTATCGAGCCATCGATGCAGATGGTTTAACCTTAGATATTTGGTTACGTAAAAAACGGGACACACAAGCAGCCTATGCTTTTCTTAAGCGGTTAGTGAAGCAGTTTGATGAACCGAAGGTTGTAGTCACAGATAAAGCCCCCTCTATTACAAGTGCCTTTAAGAAACTAAAAGAATACGGCTTTTATCAAGGGACAGAACATCGTACCATTAAATACCTGAATAATTTGATTGAACAAGACCATCGTCCAGTAAAGAGACGCAATAAATTCTATCGAAGTTTACGCACTGCCTCTACCACGATTAAAGGCATGGAAGCCATTCGAGGATTATATAAGAAAACCCGAAAAGAAGGCACTCTCTTCGGGTTTTCGGTCTGTACTGAAATCAAGGTATTATTGGGAATCCCAGCTTAAATCATAGATACCGTAAGGGATTTTATTCTTTATTTAAAACTTTGCAACAGAACCCAACCATTCATAACTGTAATGAGATTTATCTGGATCAATCCACATCCCAGATGGATAATCTGGATCACTAACTGAGAAACCCGTATTGGTAACTGAACCTGCCAATACCCTTCTATCATAGTTTTGAGCAAACTTAGTTGTAACTATTGCATCATTTTTAGAAACATTAGTGGCTGTCTGCGCTACAATCTGGTTTCCACCCGCACTGGTCGTTTCAGCCTTTGCTGCACTGCTACTACTTGCACTGGTCGTTTCAGCCTTTGATGCACTGCTACTACTTGCACTGGTCGTTTCAGCCTTTGATGCACTGCTACTACTTGCACTGGTCGTTTCAGCCTTTGATGCACTGCTACTACTTGCACTGGTCGTTTCAGCCTTTGATGCACTGCTACTACTTGCACTGGTCGTTTCAGCCTTCACTGCACTGCTACTACTTGCACTGGTCGTTTCAGCCTTTGATGCACTGCTACTACTTGCACTGGTCGTTTCAGCCTTCACTGCACTGCTACTACTTGCACTGGTCGTTTCAGCCTTTGCTGCACTGCTACTACTTGCACTGGTCGTTTCAGCCTTTGCTGCACTGCTACTACTTGCACTGGTCGTTTCAGCCTTTGCTGCACTGCTTGAGGTGCTGGTGGCTGTCACATCAGCTGACACTGGCTGGCCGGTAACTAGCATCCCTAATCCCAGTGAAAATAATGAAATCCCCATGACAGCCCAATTCTTACCGCGTTTATACAGTTTATAATGCGTTTTAGTCTCTCCAAAGTAATTATTCCTTAACATAAAAAACCTACCTTTCACACTATTTCAAATAAAATGTTGTCATTAAAATCCCGGTTTATTAAGGCTATCGGTTTTTTAAATTATAATAGAAACTACTAATATCCCCTTATATCCCTTAAATGGGGCCTATCTTTCGCACGAAAATATTTGAAATCATGCTAAAGTCCTATTATTAATTAAGTGGTCTTAATAAATCACGTTTATATTATAATAGCATACTTAAACTTTAAATTTAAATCACTGGCATCCCTCTCGTCTGTTCAGTGATCCGCCACTTATACAACTTTTTCGTATTCAACACATGTTTCGCCCAATCATCGGGATCATGCACAATATGATAGGCCATTAACACATTATCAGCCATGTTGATTCCTCCTATTTTGGTCATCAGTCATTCCTTAATGTGTTTAGTACACGTGCTGAGCCCTCAGACTAGCAATTATTTGAACCAAGCCACCAATCGATCAAATTAAGTTTGGTGATGACCAGTCTGGATCATCTTAACTACTTTAGTAACCGTTGGCTTAGGCGCTGGCATCGTTGGTTTTGCTGGGTTACCAGCATACTCCGCGGTTTTATCAGCTTTTGGCGTTACGGTTAGCTTACCGTCCTTATTGCAGCGTTGATGCTTGTCAAAAACTTGGCAACCTTCTTTCGTGGTGATTATTGAAACAACCCTGCTCGTCGTCTTGGGTCCGGCAGACCTGGAACTGAATCTGGCTATTCGGGGCTGGTGACCTCTGTGTGGTGACAGCAGCATGTATATCAAACCTTTACCATCTTCAAGCACGAAATTAGCTTGCATACTGTTTGATAAATATCGCCTAATTTGGATAATCCTACTGAACTATTGCAGGTGGCATCAGTTCATACAGCCAAGTAAAGCCAATAAGGTATACCCTAGTGGCCAGGTTGGTTTAGTCAAATAAAAATTTTAATTGGTTTCTTATAAGTGCATATAATTTCATCATCACTACCTGTCTGCTATAATGATGGTAAAGGTGGTGATGATTTGCGATTTATATTTAAGGCTTTAATAGTAGTTGTTATTATCCTTGCATTTCCTTTGTCCATAGTTCTTGTCTTTAAAAATTGGTCAACGGCCATTGGCACTAGCACACCCATGCAATTAAAGTTTGATTGGTTGGATCAGTACGAACCGATATACCTTTTTTGGAGTGGGATAATTCTGGCGGCGGTGTTAATTGTTTTATTGATTATCACACTTTTTTGGCCACGGTCACAGTCATTATATCTTCACCAAAAGTCTGATGGTCAAGTTACCATCAGTAAGAAAGCTATTGAGCATTTTGCTCTTTCAGCACTTCAACATGAACCCTTTATTGGTAACCCCAAGGTATCAGCTAAGTTATCACGAAAAAGGATCACACTTAAAATATCGGGTGATCTACTAAATTCAGTCAATGCCAAGAAACAGACTGCAAATTTTCTCAATCAATTAAAAAAAGATTTGCGTATTTGTCTTGGAATTTCTGAACAGAAAAAAATAAAAATCCGACTCGTTGATTTCAATGAGTCGGACGCTAATGTGCATCAATCTCGAGTTGTCTAGGAGGTGATAACGTGACCGAACTCATTAAAGCCTATTTTTGGCCACTAATTGGTGGAATTATAGGATTGCTCTTAGCGGTCCTTATCATCACTTTTGGATTTTTAAAGACGCTTTTTGTTTTGATTTTTATGGTAATCGGGATTACCGCGGGTTATTATATTCAAAAAACTGGTATCTTAACAAATGTTTTTAAATAACTGTTTGAATTATAAGGAGGAAAAATTATGCAGAACGGAACGCCAAGTGAAAAAACAACAACTAACGAAAAGTCTGGTATTAAAGGCAATTTAACATTTGATGATAAGGTTATTCAAAAAATAATTGGTATTGCACTTTCTGAAGTAGATGGCTTATTAACCGTAGATGGCGGTTTTTTCGCAAATGTTGCTGAAAAACTAGTTAATACTTCCGATGTCACATCAGGAATTGATGTAGAGGTTGGAAAAAAGCAGGTTGCAGTGGATCTCGACATTGTTGCTGAATACGGCATTGATATTTCTAAACTGTATGACAAGATCAAAAATGTTATCGTTCGGGAAGTAAAGAATATGACCGACTTAGAAGTAATTGAGGTAAATGTGAATGTTGTTGATGTCAAGACAAAGGAGCAACATGAAAAAGATTCGACTTCTCTGCAAGATCGCGTGAGCGATGCTACAGACAAAACGAAGGAAGCCGTCAGTAAGGGCGCAAATAAATCGAAGGAAACATTAAGTGACAGCGTTGATAAAGTAACGTCTGACAATAAATCTAGTCGTGTTAACTAAGGGGGTGAGTAAATATGGGACTTATTTGGTCATTAATCGTCGGGGCAATCATTGGTGCCATTGCTGGCGCAATCACTAACCGTGGTGCTGCTATGGGCTGGATTGCAAATATCGTAGCTGGTTTAATCGGTGCGTGGATTGGCCAAGGCCTCCTTGGCACTTGGGGCCCTTCGTTAGCTGGCATGGCATTGATACCATCGATCATCGGGGCAATTATTTTAGTTCTGATTGTTTCATTAGTTGTTGGTCGAACCAGTAAAAAGTAAGGGGGAATTTTATGGACGTCTTGAAAAGTGTATTTAAGTTTATGATTGCTTCTACGCTCATTGTAGGTGGTGTCCTCATCGGTGGCACCGTCTTGGCTGCTAAGAAAGTAGATGGCATTGGTGATACATTGCAACAAAAATTACATGGATAATTAGCCAAATTTATCTGTATTAGGCTTCTTAGAACGTAAATGATTGAGCAATTGAAGATCAGTTAATCAATATTTAAATTTGCAATCTACCTTATAAGTGTCATTCACACTATCTCTTGTAGGATCTCCTTATTAGACAAGCAAATTAAAATGTGGAATAATACTGTTGTAACAAATACATTATGGGAGGTTATATTATGAATCTAGATGACAAAATTGATAGCACCAAAGATAAGGTAAGTGGAAAAGCTAAAGAAGTTGAAGGCAAGGTTACGAACGACAAGGCCCGCGAAGCTGAAGGTAAGGGTCAAGGTATTCTAGGTAAGGCTAAAGATAAACTGTCAGATGCCAAAGATGCTGTTAAAGATACGGTTGATAACGTAAAGGAAAAGTTAGATAAAGACGATAAATAAATTATCATTTTTAAGAAGACCAAAATCTGGTCTTCTTTTATTTTTTCACGCTTGTTACCTTGTTTTTTCTCCACACTGTAATACGCGGCTTATGTGGTCGCTGCGGCTTTTTACGTTACCACCGTCCATCTTTAAGCTGATGTTCTAAGTCACCCAAGCAACGTGTCTCTGTGCGACTGACAAGGCCAAATCTGCTATTTACCATCTGGCCCATGCCGGCCACCTCCAAATTTTGGGCAAAATAAAAACGCCACGCTATTTAGCACGACGTCTATTATCCTTACACCATCTTATCGAGCCGAGCACCCGCCTGTGCCCACTCCGGAAACTCATACCCGTATTTACTATGAATTAATCATGATATCGCCACCTCCTGACCATATGCAAAAAAAACAGTGATTAGCTGAACTTTTCGATAAATCTATTAAAAGTTTCCGTAGTCCCATTTGCAATTAGTACAACTAAAGCTTCATAGCTAATTTATCAAATTCTTGTATATCAATACCCGTTGCTCCAATTAAATCAAGAATAATCTCCTTTGCTAAGTCTTTACTATAGGAATTTAATTGTTCTGTGAAATCTGGCTCTTCACTTTCATACAGGCCATTGAGCAGTGGAATAATGTAACTATAGATATACACTATTAGTGGATATTCGGTAGATTGCAAATTTAATCCGAATTTTTGGACAAATTTGTCAGCATAACCTGATACGGTGTTTGCCAGTCGAGTATTTTAAGCGGTCGCTGGTTAATTTGGAGTAACGTCGTCGTTAAATCTTGAGCACTAATGTGCTCAAAACGAGTCCCTTTAGGATAAAAATAACGTAAATTCCGATTAAAGCGTTCATTACTACCACGTTCAGCTGGCGTATAAGCATGGCAGTAATAGGTCTTAATACCATATTGTGATTCAAGTGATACTAGCCCACTAAACTCAGTGCCACGGTCCACAGTAAAGCTGTGCACCGGACCATTAAAAGTGGTTAGGAACTTAGTTAGTGCTTCATTAACAGTCGCTGTCGTCCGATCTTTTAACCGGTATGCCCAAAGGAACCGTGATTTGCGATCGATTAAAGTTAATAAAACTGCCTTACTATGCCCACGAGGACCAACGACTGTATCTAGTTCAAAATCGCCGATGCGATTACGTTGATTAATCATCATGGGACGCTGTTCAATTGATCGCCCCAAAGATTGATTATATTTGGATCGTTGGTCAACGTTACGCCGTTGGCGTACGCCATGTTCAGGTAGATCATTCAAGGAGAAATCAATTCTCCCCTTATTTAGCCAATTATAAATAGATTTAGTAGCTAGTTTAAATTCGTGAGCAATCATTCCTGGTGACCAGCTTAGTTTTCCGACCACATCGTGATCGCTTGTATTCGGCATCTGTTTGTGCTAATTCAGCCTGATAAGGTTGACATCGAGATAATTCATAAGAAATTGTTGACGGTGATCGGTTCAGCCGAACGCCCATTTGGATATTGGACAGCCCTAGTTCACAAAAGGTTTCGATTTTAATTCGTTCGGAATAGGTTATACTAGACAAAAGATCAGCTCCTAAAAGATGGGTTTGTGGTAAACACCATTTTAAAGGAAGCTGATCTTTTTTGTCCGAACAGCGTTCGGATTAATTTTACAATCTACCGATTATGCTTATTTTTGGCATTTTGATGGGATTAGTCGCTGGGCCACTATCTAATAAATTTAAAATACTGAAATTACCAGTAGGTCTCTCAACTATCTTATTAGCAATTGCAGGTCTCTCCCTGTTCTTCTTAAGAAATAATACTGGTATTATTCTTTACGCCTTAGCTACCGGTTTAGGAATGGGCTTATGGAACGCACTTGATAATTTATTAAACTTAAAAGTTATCCCCGATCAAAATCGTGTTGCATTTTTCTTAGGTGTTTACAACTTAGGTAATACAATTACACAAGCTATCGCACCCGTTTTAGCCGCTGCCGTCATAAGTCTTTTTGGTTATTCTGGAATTTTTATTGTTTCATTTATTTTTTCCTTGATTGGTGGTATTTCAATGCTATCGATTAAATCATTAAAACGTTAGTAAGATATTTTTTAGCAATCCTTATTTAAAGTTAAGGATTGCTTTTTGTTCTCTTCAGTTGCAATCGCTTGCAACTCGCAACTATCCTCTGCTATGCTCGTGCCAACAATGGTAATTGTTTATTCACCTAAATTTAGGATGGAGGTAATTAAATGACTGAAAGTTATCAATTTGATGTTTTGTACTTAGGCGCGGGGCATGGTGCCTTCGACGGGGCGGTTCCACTAGCTAATAGTGGTAAAAAAGTCGCCATTATCGAAGCGGACAAAATCGGGGGAACTTGTCCAAACCGTGGATGCAACGCGAAAATTACGCTGGACAACCCGGTTCAACTTTTACGCCACCAAGAACGCCTTGATGGCATTGTAAATGGTGACTTAAAGCTGGATTGGACTGCCAATGTAGAACATGAACACGAAGTCATCGACGGCTTGCCGGACATGATTACTGGTTTACTCGACTCTGTTGACATCGAAATTATTCACGGTCGTGGAAAATTTGTTGATGCTCACACCATCGAAGTGGATCAACAGCGCTACACCGCTGACAAAATCGTGATTGCAACGGGGCTACGTCCCCACCATCTAGATGTTATGGGCTCAGAACTTACGCATGACAGTACCGATTTTATGAACCTCAAACAGCTTCCTGAAAATATCGTAATTATTGGCGCGGGCTATATCGGCATGGAATTTGCCACGATTGCCAATGCTGCCGGCGCGAACGTCACTGTACTTTTACGCCATAATCGGGCGTTGCGCAAATTTAATCAAGATTACGTAAAACAAGTCATTGCCGACCTCGAAAAACGAGGGGTGAAGTTCATTTACAACGCTCAGGTGGATCGTTTTGAGGAAGACGGTTCTCATTTTACCGTGTCTTATAACGATCACGAAACCCTCACCACCGACTGGATTTTGGATGCTACCGGACGAATTCCTAACATCGAAAACATCGGATTAGACGAAGTAGGCGTTAGTTACAATGCTAACGGGATCGAAGTTAACGATCATCTTCAAACTAACATTGATAACATCTATGCTTCTGGTGATGTGCTTGATAAAGAACAGCCTAAGCTCACCCCGACTGCGATCTTTGAATCTAGTTATTTAACCCAACTTTTCACAGGAAAGACTACTGACGCAATCAACTATCCGCCCATCCCAACCATTGTCTTTACCTCACCACAAATCGCACAGGTTGGTATGAGCGTCGAAGAAGCTCAGCAAAATCCTGATTACACCATTAAAACTAATCATCTTCCTGACGGATGGTTCCGCCAAGTTGATAAGGAAACAATTGGTGATAACACCTTGATTTACGATCAAGACCATCATCTTGTAGGAGCAGCTGAAGTTAGTGAACATGCTGCCGATGCAATTAACGTTTTATTACCAGCAATTGAGTTTCAATATACAGCTGAACAACTAGGCCGCATCGTACCTCTCTTCCCTACTTTGGGAGCGGACGTCTGGTCACAGATTTAAAAAAACGCTGAGCCTCTTTTAAGGAGACT
>NZ_JANXLI010000011.1:0-3182 GCF_026948345.1 Dellaglioa carnosa
TAACTTCTGTGTTCGACATGGGAACAGGTGTATCCTTCTTGCTATCGCCACCACACTCTTTTTTTGAGAAAACTTATTCTCTCAAAACTAGCTAATATTTATCATTGATTTTTAAGCCGTACACCGTTTCACACCACTTTGTGGTTAAGTCCTCGACCGATTAGTATTGGTCCGCTCCATACATCACTGTACTTCCACTTCCAACCTATCTACCTGATAATCTTTCAGGGGTCTTACTTCCATAAAGGAATGGGAAATCTAATCTCGAGGTGAGCTTCACACTTAGATGCTTTCAGCGTTTATCTCATCCATACATAGCTACCCAGCGATGCCCTTGGCAGAACAACTGGTACACCAGAGGTATGTCCATCCCGGTCCTCTCGTACTAAGGACAGCTCCTCTCAAATTTCCTACGCCCGCGACGGATAGGGACCGAACTGTCTCACGACGTTCTGAACCCAGCTCGCGTACCGCTTTAATGGGCGAACAGCCCAACCCTTGGGACCGACTACAGCCCCAGGATGCGATGAGCCGACATCGAGGTGCCAAACCTCCCCGTCGATGTGGACTCTTGGGGGAGATAAGCCTGTTATCCCCAGGGTAGCTTTTATCCGTTGAGCGATGGCCCTTCCATACGGAACCACCGGATCACTAAGCCCGACTTTCGTCCCTGCTCGACCTGTAAGTCTCGCAGTCAAGCTCCCTTGTGCCTTTACACTCTGCGAATGATTTCCAACCATTCTGAGGGAACCTTTGGGCGCCTCCGTTACCTTTTAGGAGGCGACCGCCCCAGTCAAACTGCCCACCTGACACTGTCTCCCACCACGATTAGTGGCGAGGGTTAGAGTGTTCATACAACGAGGGTAGTATCCCACCAATGCCTCCTCCGAAACTAGCGTTCCGGTCTCTACGGCTCCTACCTATCCTGTACAAGTTATACAAACACTCAATATCAAGCTACAGTAAAGCTCCATGGGGTCTTTCCGTCCTGTCGCGGGTAACCCGCATCTTCACGGGTATTATAATTTCACCGAGTCTCTCGTTGAGACAGTGCCCAAATCGTTACGCCTTTCGTGCGGGTCGGAACTTACCCGACAAGGAATTTCGCTACCTTAGGACCGTTATAGTTACGGCCGCCGTTTACTGGGGCTTCAATTCTGGGCTTCGCCGAAGCTAACTCATCCTCTTAACCTTCCAGCACCGGGCAGGCGTCAGCCCCTATACGTCATCTTACGATTTTGCAGAAACCTGTGTTTTTGATAAACAGTCGTTTGGGCCTATTCACTGCGGCTGACCTTTCGGTCAGCACCCCTTCTCCCGAAGTTACGGGGTCATTTTGCCGAGTTCCTTAACGAGAGTTCTCTCGCACACCTTAGGATACTCTCCTCGACTACCTGTGTCGGTTTGCGGTACGGGTAGTTATATTCTAACTAGAAGCTTTTCTTGGCAGTGTGACATCAGTTACTTCGCTACTTAATTTCGCTCCCCATCACAACTTGTCCTTAAAGTTAAGCATTTAACTCAACTTCAGACTTATTGCTTGGACGCACATATCCATCAGTGCGCTTCCTTAGCCTGCTGCGTCCCTCCATCGTTCAAACAAATATAACTAGTACAGGAATCTCAACCTGTTATCCATCGTCTACGCCTCTCGGCCTCGACTTAGGTCCCGACTAACCCTGGGAGGACGAGCCTTCCCCAGGAAACCTTAGTCATTCGGTGGACAGGATTCTCACCTGTCTTTCGCTACTCATACCGGCATTCTCACTTCTAAGCGCTCCACTAGTCCTTACGGTCTAGCTTCGTTGCCCTTAGAACGCTCTCCTACCACGGAACCCTAATGGGTTCCATCCACAATTTCGGTAACATGTTTAGCCCCGGTACATTTTCGGCGCAGAATCACTCGACTAGTGAGCTATTACGCACTCTTTAAATGGTGGCTGCTTCTGAGCCAACATCCTAGTTGTCTGTGCAATTCCACATCCTTTTCCACTTAACATGTATTTTGGGACCTTAATTGGTGGTCTGGGCTGTTTCCCTTTCGACTACGGATCTTATCACTCGCAGTCTGACTCCCGGATATAAATCAATGGCATTCGGAGTTTATCTGAATTCAGTAACCCTAGATGGGCCCCTAGTCCAAACAGTGGCTCTACCTCCATGATTCTTAATTCCGAGGCTAGCCCTAAAGCTATTTCGGAGAGAACCAGCTATCTCCAAGTTCGTTTGGAATTTCTCCGCTACCCACACCTCATCTCAGCATTTTTCAACATACATGAGTTCGGTCCTCCAGTGCGTTTTACCGCACCTTCAACCTGGACATGGGTAGGTCACTTGGTTTCGGGTCTACGTCTACTTACTATGGCGCCCTATTCAGACTCGCTTTCGCTACGGCTCCGTCTTATCAACTTAACCTCGCAAGCAAACGTAACTCGCCGGTTCATTCTACAAAAGGCACGCTATCACCCATTAACGGGCTCTAACTATTTGTAGGCACATGGTTTCAGGAACTATTTCACTCCCCTTCCGGGGTGCTTTTCACCTTTCCCTCACGGTACTGGTTCACTATCGGTCACTAGGGAGTATTTAGCCTTGGGAGATGGTCCTCCCGGATTCCGACGGAATTTCTCGTGTTCCGCCGTACTCAGGATACTGCTCTGAGGGACTTTCATTTAGTATACGGGGCTATCACCCTCTACGGCGAGTCTTCCCAGACTCTTCTACTATGAAAATCTTTGGTAACTCAAATGAGCAGTCCTACAACCCCAAGAAGCAAGCTTCTTGGTTTGGGCTCTTCCCTGTTCGCTCGCCGCTACTTAGGGAATCGATTTTTCTTTCTATTCCTGCAGGTAATTAGATGTTTCAGTTCCCTGCGTTTACCTCTATATAACCTATGTATTCAGTTAATAGTAACAGTCGATTAAAACTGCTGGGTTCCCCCATTCGGAAATCTCCGGATCAAAGCTTACTTACAGCTCCCCGAAGCATATCGGTGTTAGTCCCGTCCTTCATCGGCTCCTAGTGCCAAGGCATTCACCATGCGCCCTTGATAACTTAACCTAACTTTACTTAAAGCAAAGTGGTTTTGTTAAGAACTACGTTCTTAACTAATAAAACGCGGTGTTTCTCGGCTTATTGCTTAAAAATTTAATAAATATTATCTAGTTTTCAAAGAACAAATT
>NZ_JANXLI010000012.1:0-1788 GCF_026948345.1 Dellaglioa carnosa
TTGATATGATATAAAAGTTGTCAAAAGCAACCAAGTAGATCTTTGAAAACTGAACAAATTTTCGACAAATCAAATGTGTAGGGTCTCTTAACTAAGAGTTAAGAGCAAACATTTGCGAAGTCAATTCGCTAGTTTCAAAAAGTAACAAAACAATAAGAGCAATCAACTTTTTATATGAGAGTTTGATCCTGGCTCAGGATGAACGCTGGCGGCGTGCCTAATACATGCAAGTCGAACGCATTGTTCTTCACCGAGTGCTTGCACTCACCGAAGACAATGAGTGGCGAACGGGTGAGTAACACGTGGGTAACCTGCCCAAAAGAGGGGGATAACACTTGGAAACAGGTGCTAATACCGCATAATTTGTTAAACCGCATGGTTTGATAATGAAAGACGGCGTAAGCTGTCACTTTTGGATGGACCCGCGGCGTATTAGCTAGTTGGTGAGGTAAAGGCCCACCAAGGCAATGATACGTAGCCGACCTGAGAGGGTGATCGGCCACATTGGGACTGAGACACGGCCCAAACTCCTACGGGAGGCAGCAGTAGGGAATCTTCCACAATGGACGAAAGTCTGATGGAGCAACGCCGCGTGAGTGAAGAAGGTTTTCGGATCGTAAAGCTCTGTTGTTAGAGAAGAATGTAGGTAAGAGTAACTGTTTACCTAGTGACGGTATCTAACCAGAAAGCCACGGCTAACTACGTGCCAGCAGCCGCGGTAATACGTAGGTGGCAAGCGTTATCCGGATTTATTGGGCGTAAAGCGAACGCAGGCGGTTTTTTAAGTCTGATGTGAAAGCCTTCGGCTCAACCGAAGAAATGCATTGGAAACTGGATAACTTGAGTGCAGAAGAGGAGAGTGGAACACCATGTGTAGCGGTGAAATGCGTAGATATATGGTAGAACACCAGTGGCGAAAGCGGCTCTCTGGTCTGTAACTGACGCTGAGGTTCGAAAGCATGGGTAGCAAACAGGATTAGATACCCTGGTAGTCCATGCCGTAAACGATGAGTGCTAAGTGTTGGAGGGTTTCCGCCCTTCAGTGCTGCAGCTAACGCATTAAGCACTCCGCCTGGGGAGTACGACCGCAAGGTTGAAACTCAAAGGAATTGACGGGGGCCCGCACAAGCGGTGGAGCATGTGGTTTAATTCGAAGCAACGCGAAGAACCTTACCAGGTCTTGACATCTTCTGACAAACCTAGAGATAGGCCGTTCCCTTCGGGGACAGAATGACAGGTGGTGCATGGTTGTCGTCAGCTCGTGTCGTGAGATGTTGGGTTAAGTCCCGCAACGAGCGCAACCCTTATTATTAGTTGCCAGCATTTAGTTGGGCACTCTAATGAGACTGCCGGTGACAAACCGGAGGAAGGTGGGGATGACGTCAAATCATCATGCCCCTTATGACCTGGGCTACACACGTGCTACAATGGACGGTACAACGAGTTGCGAGACCGCGAGGTTAAGCTAATCTCTTAAAGCCGTTCTCAGTTCGGATTGTAGGCTGCAACTCGCCTACATGAAGTTGGAATCGCTAGTAATCGCGGATCAGAATGCCGCGGTGAATACGTTCCCGGGCCTTGTACACACCGCCCGTCACACCATGAGAGTTTGTAACACCCAAAGCCGGTGAGGTAACCTTTTAGGAGCCAGCCGTCTAAGGTGGGACAGATGATTAGGGTGAAGTCGTAACAAGGTAGCCGTAGGAGAACCTGCGGCTGGATCACCTCCTTTCTAAGGAATATTACGGAAACCTACACACTTGTCGAAAATTTGTTTAGTTTTGAGAG
>NZ_JANXLI010000013.1:0-1462 GCF_026948345.1 Dellaglioa carnosa
TGAAGTGAACCCCCGGTATTGGACCAAAATCCAATATCGGGGGTTTTATATTGACCAAGTATTCTAAAACATTAAAGGTGAAAGTTGTTCAGGAATATCTTTCATCATCGTCAGGTTACAAATTATTATCAAAGAAATATGGAATTAAAAGTGAATCTTTGGTTTCTTCTTGGGTGCAACGTTATAAGGCCTTTGGCCTAAATGGCCTTGATATTCTATCTCCAAAGAAATCTTTTGATGGTTCATTCAAGCTGAATGTTTTAAAATGGATGAAAACGAATAAGGCTTCTTATCCGAAAACTGCACTTCATTTTAATATCTCAAATGTCGGAACTATTTGGCAATGGCAACATACGTGGGAGATTGAAGGTGCTGATGCCTTATATCGTTCCAAAGGACGGCAAACAATTATGTCAGCTGATAAACAATCGAAGAAAAAGCAACAAACTGAATTAGAACGGCTTAGAGAAGAAAATGAATTACTACAGATTGAGAATGAATACTTAAAAAAATTAAGAGCCTTAGTCCAGGAAGAAGAAGCCAAAAAGCACAAATCATCAAGGAACTAAGGCTTAAACATAAATTAGTTAAAATTTTGCAAGTCGTCGGTATGGCTAAGAGTACTTATGAATACATTATTAGTCATGAACCAGACGGTTCATCCAACAATGATAAACAAGTTATTAAACAATCAATTCAAATGATTAAAAAGAAACATCCGGCATATGGTTATCGTCGTGTAACTGGTGAATTACGCCGAATGAATTTCTTAGTAAATCATAAAAAAGTGCTAATCTTAATGCGTGAAATGCAGTTACTTTCTTCCGCATTTAACAAACGTACCCGTAAGTATAATTCATATAAGGGTACTGTTGGTACCGTTGCTAAGAATTTGATTAACCGCCGATTCTTTACAAATCGACCTTATCAAAAATTAGTGACAGACGTTACTGAGATCCGTTGGGGAGGCAAAACGATTGATGAGCGTGCCTATTTTACATGTATTTATGATTTATTTTCAGGTGAAATTCTAGGACATCAAATTAGTAAACATCCAACTGTTCAATTTACAACAACCGTTTTAAAACAAGCAGTTAAGAAAATCCCTAAGGATTTAAAATACCGGACTACGGTCCACTCAGATCAAGGATTTCAATATCAACATCAAGATTGGGTTAATATTTTAAAAGAACATCGTATTTTTCAAAGTATGTCTCGCAAAGCAACTTGTTTAGATAATGCAACAATGGAAAGCTTTTTTCATATTATGAAAGCTGAGGCTTTTTATCAAAAAGAAACCGATACCTATGAAACGTTAGTTTCACAAATATCGGTTTGGATAAATGATTACAATTTTTCTAGAATTAAAACAAAACTGGGTTATAAAAGTCCGGTTGAATATCGAATTTTTACAACCCAGAAAGTCGCTTAAAGTTTCGTCCAATATTTGGGGTTCACTTCA
>NZ_JANXLI010000014.1:0-1257 GCF_026948345.1 Dellaglioa carnosa
TGAACTTGCATTTTATTGTACTCTTCTTGAACTAATTTAAATAAATCAGTCATCGTGTATGCTTGCCCGAACCATTTTTTACCGGCTGATGCATAATAACCATCCGGATCGGTATGGTCTGTACCCCCTAAGTATCTAGTTACATCGCCATGGGACCACACAGTTGCTCCATTACCTCTGTTACCGCCTGTTGCCAATACCGGTTTTAATTTATAATGATTTAAAACGTATGCGGTATAGTAAGCGGCGTTCTTAATTTCCCTCGCAAACGCATCTTTACTTTTCACTTCTACTTGTTCAAATTGAACAAATCGTGCGTTACCTTTAGGGCCAGATCCCCAACTCATATTATTTGTATCCGCGATATTAATAATATGGCTGTTATCTACAAATGTATGTACAAATGCATTCTCATAGTTAGACTTCATATATGCAATTTCATTATTAATCGTTGAATTAGGATTAGCCGTTTCATGAACAACAACACCTTCTGGATGATTCTTACCTTTTCTATATCCCATATCGTCAGTTGGAAAACCGCTCCATATTGGAAAACTTATTCCGCTACTTTGAATATTTTTAGAATGGATATAGTCGTTTACTTTAGATGCTGATATATTTTTTTGATTATCCGATATAAGCAGGCCTCCGACTGTTATCCCTAAAATAACTGAAAGACTTATTACTATTTTTTTTCTCATTATTCTCCCCATATTCTCCCCATCTATCATTTATATCTGTTATTTAATCGTTAGTGCACTTTCAAATGCCCAGAAACTTCCGTTACCAACCATAACTCGATACATTACCATTTGATTACCGTTGTAATCATAAATAATGGCTTTAGAATTAGTTTTAAATGTTTGATTCTTGTACGTTTGTGCATTACCTATATTTAATGATAACCAATCTGAATTATAAACATGACTACGTAAATTAGATGATCTCCCATTAAATGTCGCCGTCGTTGTTTCCGGTAGTGCAACATAGTCAATCTTTCTGAGTTGTAATGCTCTTCCATCTACCCAATACTTCGTATTTGAACCGGCTACCCGAATTCGATACCAAGTTGATTGGTTATCTTTATTGGCTGTACAATCCATATATACTTCTTTTCCTGCCAATTGTGAAGCTGATCCTTTTGACGCGCTTCCCACTGTATTTGAAACGTGGTTATATAGATTATAACCATTTCCTACAACCTTAGCCGTCTCTGATCCAGTTCCATCTCGGTATGATACTTTTGAATAACTACTT
>NZ_JANXLI010000015.1:0-963 GCF_026948345.1 Dellaglioa carnosa
ATTTCTTTGAATTTATATCCTTTTATCACCTGTTGGTTGGTTCTATATGTTGCACCTTGTACTCCAGTCATGTTTATATCTGCACTTATTTGGCGTCCGGTTGTATCTATATATCTTGCCGTTACCGTTCCTATTTGCACCGGCGTTTCTTCTTTTACATATACATAAGTTACAACTAAGTTGTTCTTCATGTATTTACCTGTTTCTGATGCACTTCCCGCCAACATTTCTTTGAATTTATATCCTTTTATCGCTTGTTGGTTGGTTTTATATGTTGTGCCTAAAGCACCCGTCATCTCAATGTTAGGACTTATTTCTTTTTGATTTTCATCAACATATTTCACTGTTACAGAACCTATCACGATTGGTTCCGTATTTTTACTATAAACATATGTTACAACTAAATTACCTTTTACATACTTACCTGATTCTTTTGCGCTATCTGTGTGTACTTTTTTAAATGTGTACCCAGAAATTGTTTGTCTACTTGTGGCGTAATCTGTACCTACTTTACCGATCAAGATAATCTTAGAGCTTATTGACCGACCACTTTCATCAATATACTTCACCGTTACAGTACCTTCTTCTAACGGTTCTACTTCTGGGTTTTTATCATTCTTATACACATATGTCACTATTTGCGCTTCTGTCCCATATGTGCCTGTCGCATTTTCTGGGGTTTCTTTCAAGACCCACCCAGTTATATCCTTACCACTGGTTTCATACTTATCCCCAACTTTGCCTGTTGGTAAAACGACAGGATCACTAATTTTATTCCCTTTTTCATCAACGTAGTTGACTGTAATTGGCGCTGCTTCTGCTCTTTCGTACACATACGTCACTGTTTGTGCTTTTGTCCCATATGTGCCATTCGCATTTTCTGGTGTCTCTTTTAAGACCCACCCAGTTATGTCCTTACCACTCGTTTCATACTTATCCCCAACTTTTCCTGTTGGTAAAACG
>NZ_JANXLI010000016.1:0-641 GCF_026948345.1 Dellaglioa carnosa
AAAATGCACCCAGTAGGAGTCGAACCTACAACCTTCTGATTCGTAGTCAGACACTCTATCCAGTTGCGCTATGGGTGCATTAAAAATATAAAATTAAAACAATAAATGGTGCCGAGGACCGGAATCGAACCGGTACGGTGATCACTCACCGCAGGATTTTAAGTCCTGTGCGTCTGCCAGTTCCGCCACCCCGGCATTTATTGAAAAGCGGAAGACGGGATTCGAACCCGCGACCCCCACCTTGGCAAGGTGATGCTCTACCACTGAGCTACTTCCGCAAAAAAATTAAAAAAATGGTGCCGACTAGACGATTCGAACGCCCGACCCCCTGATTACAAATCAGGTGCTCTACCAACTGAGCTAAGTCGGCATAACTGAAAATGATGCGGGTGAAGGGACTTGAACCCCCACGTCTTACGACGCTAGATCCTAAATCTAGTGCGTCTGCCAATTCCGCCACACCCGCAGGATGTGGAATTGAAAATGAGCCGTGACAGGCTCGAACTGTCGACCCTCTGATTAAAAGTCAGATGCTCTACCAACTGAGCTAACGGCTCAAATGGAGGTTACAGGGCTTGAACCTGTGACCCTCTGCTTGTAAGGCAGACGCTCTCCCAACTGAGCTAAACCTCCAAATAATA
>NZ_JANXLI010000017.1:0-440 GCF_026948345.1 Dellaglioa carnosa
ATTATTTTATTCCGGCATAGCTCAGTTGGTAGAGCGCTTGACTGTTAATCAAGATGTCGCAGGTTCGAGTCCTACTGCCGGAGTTCTATTTTTGTAATGTGGAGAGTTGTCCGAGTTGGTCTAAGGAGCATGATTGGAAATCATGTAAACGAGGTTTCTCGTTTCAAGGGTTCGAATCCCTTATTCTCCGTTGCAAATTGACCCGTTGGTCAAGTGGTTAAGACACCGCCCTTTCACGGCGGTAACATGGGTTCAAATCCCGTACGGGTCATATAAGTATATTGTTAGAAAGCATGTTGGAGGTTTAGCTCAGTTGGGAGAGCGTCTGCCTTACAAGCAGAGGGTCACAGGTTCAAGCCCTGTAACCTCCATATGAAGGTCCTATGGTATAGGGGTTATTACGTCCGCCTGTCACGCGGAAGATCACCGGTTCAAATCCG
>NZ_JANXLI010000018.1:0-405 GCF_026948345.1 Dellaglioa carnosa
CGGGAAATAGCTCAGCTTGGTAGAGCACCTGGTTTGGGACCAGGGGGTCGCAGGTTCGAATCCTGTTTTCCCGATTAATAAATTTACAATTTATTATATGTTTTTATTTTATGGCGGCGTAGCTCAGCTGGCTAGAGCGTCCGGTTCATACCCGGGAGGTCAGGGGTTCGATCCCCTTCACCGCTATTTTCTACGTAAGAAGCTTGGACCTTTAGCTCAGTTGGTTAGAGCAGACGGCTCATAACCGCCCGGTCGTAGGTTCGAGTCCTACAAGGTCCATTACTTGTAGCTGATTCAAGTAGACATTTTCATATGGAGGATTACCCAAGTCTGGCTGAAGGGAACGGTCTTGAAAACCGTCAGGTGGGTCAAACCACGCAAGAGTTCGAATCTCTTATCCTCCTT
>NZ_JANXLI010000019.1:0-360 GCF_026948345.1 Dellaglioa carnosa
ATTTATATATTTTGCGGGTGTAGTTTAGTGGTAAAACCACAGCCTTCCAAGCTGTTGTCGCGAGTTCGATTCTCGTCACCCGCTTTTTTATGATTTTGGGCCTATAGCTCAGCTGGTTTAGAGCGCACGCCTGATAAGCGTGAGGTCGATGGTTCGAGTCCATTTAGGCCCATCAATTATTTTATGGAGAAGTACTCAAGTGGCTGAAGAGGCGCCCCTGCTAAGGGTGTAGGTCGTGAAAATGGCGCGAGGGTTCGAATCCCTCCTTCTCCGTTTTTAGTTATTATGACCCGTTGGTCAAGTGGTTAAGACACCGCCCTTTCACGGCGGTAACATGGGTTCAAATCCCGTACGGGTCAG
>NZ_JANXLI010000002.1:0-368413 GCF_026948345.1 Dellaglioa carnosa
GTATCTCATCAATTGTCAAGAACTTTTTTATTCTTAATTTGATGATCATTTTGAATTAGTTGTTTACTGCTGAAGCAACGTTTATTACTTTACCAAGAATAAGAGGTTACGTCAAGCTTTTAATTAAAATAAATTCAAAAATATGGATGTAATCGGATACATCACGTGTATTACCCTCTTTCAACAAAAAATAATCTCAAAAATAGACTATTAATCCTATTTTTGAGATTATTTTTTTTGTTGTATTTTATCGTTAATTCACATATTTTATGTTCAATTCATTTCTTTATACTTATCCGTTAACGCGTCCTAACCAATATTTCTTTTTACCACGACGAATAATAACAAACTTACCATCAAATTCTTTCGCTGGATTAATTACAAAATCTAAATCTTGAATTTTTTCTCCATTAATCCGGATAGCTCCATTTGTAATATCTTCACGAGCTTGTCTTTTTGATGATTCTATTTTTGTGTTTACTAATAATTCGACAATATTTTCTGGTTCGGCTGCCAATTCAACTGACGGCATGTTTTTGAATCCTTGTTCAATTTCGCTCGTCGTCAATTCCTTCACTTCTCCCGAGAATAATGCCGCAGAAATATGTTCAGCTTCTATTACTGCTTCTGGACTATGAACAAATTCTGTTACTTCACGTGCTAAACGACGTTGTGCTTCACGCTTTTCTGGAGCAGTTTCCACTGACTTCTGGTACTCCGCAATTTGGTCCGACGTTAAGAACGTGAAGAATTTCAAGTACTTCACAACATCCCTGTCATCTTGGTTTAACCAGAATTGATAGAATTCATATGGCGTCGTTTTTTCTGGATTTAACCAAACTGCACCACCGGCTGTTTTACCAAATTTCGTTCCATCAGCTTTAAGCATTAACGGAATTGTTAGTCCATAAGCCTTTGTATCAGATCCAAGTTCTTTATGAATTAAATCAATTCCAGCTGTGATGTTGCCCCATTGATCGGCCCCACCAATTTGTAATTGAACATCATGGTGTCTAAGTAAATGTAAAAAATCGACCGATTGTAAAATTTGGTACGTAAACTCTGTGAATGAAATACCGACTTCTAAACGACTTGCAACCACATCTTTCGCCAGCATACTGTTTACGTTAAACAACTTACCATAGTCACGCAAGAAGTCTAAGAGGCTAATTTTTGATAACCAATCGTAATTATTTACAATTGAAATATTTGAATCCTGTCCAAATAGCTTAGTCATTTGCGCAGTAAGTGCTTGTTCATTATGGTGAACTTGTTCCATTGATTGGAGGACGCGTTCTGAATTCTTACCACTTGGATCACCAATCGAACCTGTCCCCCCACCAATGATGATATATGGATGATGGCCTGCTAATTGAAATCTTTTTAGCATCATAAATGGAATTAAGTGCCCAATATGCATGCTATCACCTGTTGGATCAACCCCACAGTACAAGCCAACTGATTTCTCCGCAGTTAATTCGCGTAGCCCGTCTTCATCCGTCGTTTGGTTAATTGCATCGCGCCATTCTAGTTCGTCAATAATATTCATTTCTGTTTCCTCCCATATAATATAAGTATAAAAAAATCCCTAATATCTAAAAAAGATATTAGGGACGAATTAATTTCCGCGTTACCACCCAAGTTATTATCTGCTATATATAGTAGACAATCGCTTAATCATCGTTAACGAGATGAGTCGTTGACAGCTCCATAGCGTACTTCACTCATCGACATTTCCTGATTTACAGCGGCCATCAGGTTTCTTTAAAATTGGTCGAAAAGCTACTGAACTACTTCATCGCTTATAGCTACAATATACGTAAATAACGTCGAAATGTCAATTTTAATCGTTGAATTTTACCACCTCAAAAGAGGGTCTTTATTGCATTCCACTCATATATTCGATACAATTCACTTACAAATTAAAAGTAACCAGGAAGAAGATGAGTCCAATGACACAAAATGAAACAATGTCAGCCGTTGTAATTGACGAGTTTGGCGGACAAGACCAACTCAAACAACGCGATGTTCCAATGCCCGAAATGACAGCGGACCAAGTAATCGTAAAAGAAAAAGCAGCCGGAATTAACCCCGTTGACTGGAAAACTCGTGAGGGTTATTTGCAGCCCATGTTTAAATGGCCATTTCCTATCATCTTAGGTTGGGACGTAGCCGGTGTTATCACCGAAGTTGGTTCTAACGTAACCGACTGGAAGATTGGCGATCGTGTTTTCGCTCGACCAGCTACTACCCGTTTTGGCACATACGCGGAGTACACAGCCGTTGATGCTAATTTACTTGCCCTCAAACCTGAAAACATCAGTTTTGAAGAAGCAGCAGCTGTTCCTTTAGCTGGCTTAACTGCATGGCAAGCCCTCTTTGATCACGGCCACCTACAAAAAGGTGAAAAAGTATTTATACATGCCGGATCAGGTGGCGTTGGTTCTTTCGCTATTCAACTCGCTAAATCCGTTGGCGCTTACGTCATTACAACGACTAGCTCGACGAATATTGATTTCGTTAAATCACTTGGTGCTGATCAAGTAATTGATTACCATGAAACAGATTTTACCGAAGTTTTAAAAGATATTGATCTTGTTGTTGATACAATTGGCGGCGAGGCTCAAGAAAAATCAGTTAGCATCTTAAAACATGGTTCCGGCCGAATGGTTTCGATTACCGGATCTGCCGCCGAAAAGACGGCCAGTCTTGCCGAAGACCGCAATGTCAGTTTTGAATCAATTTGGCTAGACCCAAATGGTGCAGAACTAACTAAATTAGCTAATATGCTTGAAAATGGCACTTTAAAAGTAACGTTAGATTCAGTCTACAAGTTCTCAGCAGAAGGCGTAGCCGAAGCTCATGATCGCAGTGAATCACATCACGCACTTGGTAAAATTGTGGTTCGCTTCAAATAATTTAATTGTTTCTTTAAAATAACTCAGCCGGTCATGTCTGGGTTATTTTTTTACTACTAAAAAGTAAGTGCTTTCACTAGCGTTAATTTACTGATAGTTCTATAATATTTTTATAGAATAAAATTTGCAAAAAGGGGACTTGCTATTATGTCAGAAAAAATTAATGCTTCAGATGCAATGCTTAAAGTTTTAGAAGATTGGGGCGTTAAAACCGTCTACGGATTACCAGGTGGCTCATTTGATTCGACGATGAATGCCTTACATAACCGTAAAGATACCATTAATTATGTTCAAGTACGTCATGAAGAAGTTGGGGCACTTGCCGCAGCCGGTGAAGCTAAAGTAACTGGAAAATTAGGTGTTGCTTTTGGTTCAGCCGGTCCTGGCGCCGTCCATCTATTGAATGGTCTTTATGACGCTAAATATGATGGTGTTCCGGTTCTTGCTCTAGTTGGGCAAGTTGGTACACAAATGATGAATACAAATTACTTCCAAGAAATGAACGAAAATCCAATGTTTGAAGATGTTTCTGTCTACAACCGAACGGCCACAACGCCTGAAAATTTACCGGTTGTTGTTGATGAAGCAATTCGTCAAGCATACAAATATAACGGTGTGGCTGTCGTTACCATTCCAACTGATCTCGGCTGGCAAGAAATCGATGATACATTTGTATCAACAGCTACAAATTATCAAAAACCACTTTACCCAATGCCTCGCGATAAACAAATTCAAGATGCTTTAGACATTTTGACAACGGCTAAAACACCTATTATTTATGCTGGTAAAGGAATTCGTGGTGCTGGTAAAGAATTAATTGCATTATCTGAAAAATTGTCACTACCAATTGCAACATCTGCACTTGCAAAAACAATTATTCCTGATGATTACAAAGCTTACATGGGTTCAGCAGGCCGTGTTGCTAATAAACCCGGTGTCGATCTTCTTCGCGCAGCAGATGCTGTACTCTTTATCGGATCTGACTTCCCATTTGGTGGCTATTTCTTTGCCCCCGATGCTAAATTCATTCAAGTTGATATTGATTCTGAAAAATTAGGTAAACGTCATGCAGTTGATGTTCCTATTTTAGCGGATGCCAAAGAAACTTTAATCGCATTAAATGATGCAGTTAAAACACCAATCGCACCAACAAAATGGTATAAAGCATCAATTGCAAATAAAGAAAATTGGATGAAATGGGTTGAAAGTTTCAACGAAGACGATGGTATGCCACTTCGTTTCGAACCCGTTTTCAATGAAATTAACAAAATTAAAGATGACGATGCCATTTTCCAAATTGATGTTGGTAACGCAACTGTAGAAGCAATGCGTTTCTTGCGTCTTGGTGAAAAAAATAAATTTACGACATCTGCATGGTACGCCACGATGGGTTACGCATTACCTGCCGCAATTGGTGCGCAATCAGCATTCCCAGATCGCCAGGTCTTCTCAATTTCCGGTGATGGTGGTTGGACAATGGTTATGCAAGACGTTTTAACGCAAGTTAAATACAATATGCCGATCATTAACGTTGTCCTAAGTAATAAGGAACTCGGGTTCATTCGCGCCGAACAAGATGATAAACAACAACCACATTCAGGTGTTGATTTAATTGACGCCGATTGGGGTGGCATTGCGAACAACATGGGCGCAAAAGGTTATACCGTCCGGACACTGGCAGAATTAAAAGCAGCCTTTGCTGAAGCCAAGGGTTCTAAAGTTCCAGTTGTTATTGACGTTAAAGTAACGTCAGATCGTCCACTTCCCGTTGAACAACTTGTTATTGATTCTAAAACACAAGATCCAGAAGCTGTTAAAGCTTTCGTTAAAGAGTACCAAGCAGAAGGATTAATTCCATTCCGTGAAATTCTTGAAAATCAAAATTAATTAGAAAACTTCCTAAGATGAGTATTACTCACTTAGGAAGTTTTTTTATATCCATCGTAGATTTTATTACTCTTACCTACAATAACAATTACGCTTTTTATGCAGATATTTTTTAATTACGCTAAAATAAAAAAAGATTTCCGACAATCTGTCGGAAACCTTTCTTCTATCCTAATATATTATCGATTTCTGCTAACTCTGCGGCACTGAACTCTAGGTGTTCTAGCGCTTTTAAGTTATCCATTAATTGGCTTACACGACTCGCACCAATAATGACCGATGAAACTGAATCATCTTTTAAATCCCATGATAAAGCCATTTCTGCTAACGTTTGTCCCCGGTTGATTGCTATTTCGTTCAAGCCTTTAACCTGAACGATTGTCTTTTCAACGCGCTCTTCCTTCAATGAATCAAATTTTTTCACGCGTGAGTCATCAGGAATGCCATTTAAATAACGATCCGTTAATAACCCTTGTGCCAATGGACTAAATGCGACCGTCCCAATCTGTTCCTGCTTCAATACATCTTTCAGCCCATCTTCAATCCAACGATCTAATAAATTATAACGTGGTTGATGAACAATAATTGGTGTATGTTTTGCTTTCAAGAGCTGGATCATTTTTTCAGCTTCTGGCGCACGATAATTGGAAATTCCGACATATAATGCCTTGCCTTGACGCACTAACAAGTCCAAGGCCTCTGCCGTTTCTTCCAACGGTGTATCAGGATCTGGGCGATGATGATAGAAAATATCGACGTAATCCAGCTGCATCCGTTCCAATGATTGATCCATGCTAGCAAATAAATTTTTCTTTGAACCCCATTCGCCGTATGGACCTGGCCACATATAATACCCAGCCTTCGTCGAAATAACCATTTCATCTCGATGTGTGCTTAAGTCCTCACGTAAAATGCGGCCAAAATTCTTCTCGGCAGCGCCATCTCCATAATTATTCGCCAAATCAAAGTAAGTAATGCCGTTATCAAATGCGGTTTCAATAATATCTTTTTGCGTACTTAATGGTGTTTCATCACCAAAATTTTTCCATAACCCTAATGCAATTGCGGATACTTTTAAACCACTATTGCCCAATCGATTATAAATCATTTTATCGTAACGTTTTTCATTCGCCTGATACATAAACATCCCTCCAAATATAATTACACTTTTAATTATAGCGCTTTCAGTGTTGCTGAACAATTTATACCCACCCTAAACACCAATTAATACTTAATCATATTTTTAACGCCGCTCGCTATTTGTTCTTATCTGTGCCATCATTAGGAAAAATATAAAGGAGTTTCCATAAATGTTTAAAAAAATAAATGCGTATATCAATGCCCACTATATTAAAACATTCATTGTTGCGTTAGCTACCGCAACAATTCTTAGAGTACTGATTGAATTTTTTACAAATCATAATTTCTTAAACATAGAATTTATTGCCGCATCCGTGACCGTCATTGTAATCAGCATTTTAATTGGGCAAGATTTCAGAAAATAAATCGATTATCATCACTAAACTCCACAAAAAAAGAAGCCTATTATGGCTTCTTTTTTATTTTTAACGACGTCGTCTTGCGATTAAAACCAATCCACTACTCAATAGAATTAAACTTAATCCTACCCAAATTGATTGATAATCTAACTTTTCGCCTGTTTGAGGCAATGTTTGTTGTTCCGTCTTTTTATTTGTTTCTTTTGTCGATTCCTTAACTACCGGTTTTTCAGGAGTTACCACCGGTGTGACAACTTCTGGTTTTTTTGTCACAGGTTTATTCGTATCTGGGACTTTAGTTTCTGGTACTTCGGGCTTTGGTACTTCTGGTTTCGGTACTTCGGGCTTTGGCACTTCAGGCTTTGGCACTTCAGGCTTTGGTACTTCTGGTTTCGGTACTTCAGGTTTTGGTACTTCGGGTTTACCGTTATCGGTACCTTCACCAGTTCCATTGCCACCATTTTCAGGCGTATAGACATCCACGGTTGATGTCTTAAAATCATCCCCCGTTAACACGCCAGAATTACCATAGGCTGTAGAAGCTCCACCATCGGTTGCTCGTGCATCATAATTCATCAAAACAGTGTCATCTAAGTCACCAAGCGTTATTGTAAATCCTGTTTGTCCATTTTCTACAATTTGACTAGCAGGTACTGCTAGCGTTTTATTGAACGTATTCTGTGTGTAATAACCGTGTGCGGCATCCACTGATCCCGGAACCAACGTTTGGTTTTTACCCAATGTATCCGTATAAACCGCATTTTTGATATTTTTTAACGTATAGTTCAATCGAACAGTCCAATGAATTAACGTTGGATCATCTGGATCAACTGAACCCCACTTATACAAAACTTCATTCTTATCAGGTAATCCTTCACCATCGTTCACGTTGATTGTTGTCTCTCCAGCCACACCCCAATCGATTGGGACGCTTGATCCACTAGAAATTAAATCATGATTCCAACTAACCCAAACAGACATTTCACCCGTAATATCCGAATTATTATGTGTTTCAACATAATCCGTAAAGGTAACCGTTAGCTTCCCGGTTGTTTTATCAGCCACCGCTTTTCCAATGACTACTCCCTCAGTGTTAACGATATCAAACGAAACTGATTTATTTAAGACCAATTGTTTTGGTAAATCAACCGTCATCTGGTCGCCGGCTTTTACACCGCTGTTTGCTGGAATAGTGAAATCATAATGCGCCTGCATGTTGTCATATTGATCAAAACTAGTTTGCGCATCCCCATTTCCATCTTGTAACTCTGCATTTGTCACATAACGATCTCCGACATCAGACGCTTGCACATTATTTTCGACTACTACTGCAATAATAAAAAATCCCATTAAACTAATCATAATACGTTTCAACATTTTTCCCATATTACTTATCTCCTTTTTTAATTGTCTTTGATAATCTTTTTTTCATTTTCCATTAACCGTTTTAGTTCCGATAATTTACGATAGGACACGTACGCAACTGCATCATTTTTAAAATTAATCGTCTTTTTCTTGAGGTCAACGTCTTTTATCCAGTCCAAATTAACTAAATAACTTTTGTGACTTCTAAACAATGCCGGATAATTTTTTTCCATATCGTTCATTTTAACATTCAATTCAATACTTTCGTTCCACTTATGTAAAATAATTTTATGTGAATTAGTTGCCGTCTCTAAAAAGATAACTTCACCGATTGCGGTCTGATAGAGGTGTGCGCCGACCTTATAAGAAAATAAACGACCTTTTTCCTCTTTGCTAGCTAGATACCGCTCGTTGGCAACACGAAAATCGTCAATTAATTTTTCTTTGACCCGCTCAAATCCTAATCCCTTATCAATATAATCTAAAGGTTCAATTTTACGTTCAAAGGTCATCAATGCCATCTCAGCATGCGATGTAACGAAAACAATCTTCGCAAATGTATCACGTTTTCGAATTTCAGTTGCGAGTTCAATCCCGCTCATGTCATCGTCAACCTCAACATCTAAGATATAAAGTCCCGTAATTGTCTCATCCCGGTCCAACTCGTTCAAAATATCAGCCGAACGTTTAGAAACTACGCCCCAAGTAACATCAAAATCGTTAATTATCATTTGATTGTTCAAAACTTCCCTCTCGGCCAGTAATTGTTGGGCATCATCTTCATAGATAAATAGTGATAACACTAGTCGTCACCTCCTCTTTTTAAAATGACATTCACTTCAAATTGTTCGCCATTCATACAAACACCAAATTGACTATCCTCGTATTTAGCCATTATCTCTCTAACGATTTTAAGCCCTTGTCCGCGCCCGTCGCCCTTACTACTTGAATTAATAAAATTCGCTTTTTTTACAAGCCCCTTGTCGAAGTCGTTTCGCATAATGACCTCATCAAAATCTTGATATCGAACAAGCGCAATATTTAAAAATCGCTGGCCCTTTGGCAAATCAACCAAAGCTTCAATCGCGTTATCAAATAAAATACCTAGTATTCGAATGGCATCAACACCGGTCATCATGAATTCAAATTCGGGATCCACTTCCAGATGAACTTTAATATCTTGATTTTGCGCAAAAATGATTTTGCTATACATCATTAACCTAATTTGTTCATTTTTGATAAGCGCAACCGTTTCAAACCCAGTACCATCCATATCAATCTGACTACCTGATTCCCGCACAACCTCATCAAAATACTCGCGTAATTTTTCACGATCATCATTTTGAATATAATGTTCTAACGTAAGTAATATATTTTGATAATCATGTTTGAATCGTCTAAGCTCTTTATTACGATGTTCGATTTGATCAATATATGTTTGATGGATTTCTTGCATCTGCAGTTTATTTTCAAGCGCCATTCTTTTTGCATAACTATCAAATACAAAATAAGTCATCAAAACAATTGCGGCAATAATCATAATTAACACTAATATGATTATACCGATAAATTCAAATTGAATTTTCAAATGTTGAGCGCTAAAGATAACTAGTGAAAGCAACGCAATAATACCCAGAAAATCATAAAAGATTAATTTTTCTAAGTAGATACTATCTACATTGAATTTTTTTAATAATTTTACTTTAACCAAACGTAGACCAAAGTAAGCCACTACACCCAATAATCCAAGCAAGCCAAAATGTAGCCATGTATCGGTATTTTTTAATTCCTTAACGTTTGTATGAAATTGATATTCATACAATAGTTTAAAAAGATAGGTTTCAACATTGGCGATGACTAAATAGAAAACAAACGTAATCAATAAAGTATTAAGCGTATGATATTTATTCAATGGTTTTTCATTCATACGGACATAAAAAAGAATCATTGAGATTAAATAAATAAAATAACCGATATTTCCGACTACTCCGCAAATTATTGGAAATATCAGTATATCGGTTATCATTTTAATTTTTATTTTATTTGTATTTCGTATGTCTTTGCTTAACATATATTGCATTAAATTCATTAATACAACTGCTTCTCCGTCAAAAAATAACATTTGGAGTGGTGTGACAGTCAACATTATTCGATTTTACCAGCCAAATTTATGTTTAATGGAAGACCATAAACTTCCATTAGTGGTATATCCGCCCATTGAGCGACTACTAATTGTTTCTCTGTGCGAATTTTGGTGATATGAGGCCGCACTTACGGCTCCCGTCTGCATTATAACTGTGCAGAGCATTAATCCCACAATAACTTTCTTTAATTTCACTATCTATCTCCCCCAGAGTCATCTCTTTTAACCAATATCTGTATACGCCATTAAGTGTACTATTTAAAACGCGGATTTTCCATAAAAATATGTAATCGTTCTCTTATTAACCCTAAACGTAACTATTCTTAATCGAACAATAAACACTTTATGACACAAAAAAGGTGCAAGCTACTTTTAAATAGCTTGCACCTTTAACTATAATTAAGACTTAACCTTCAAAAACGTCTTTAGCAATATTAAATGCCGACCATGCTTTAGGCCAACCGACGTAAAATGATAAATGTGTGATAATTTCTGCAATCTCTTCTTTCGTAATGCCATTTGTTTTTCCAATTGCCATATGAGCTGGTAATTGTTCGAAGTTACCACCTGAAATTAACGCAGAAATCGTGATAATACTACGTTGGTGTGCGGGCAGCTCACTTTCTCGTGCCCAAACTTCACCAAATAAAACATCATCATTTAATTCCGCAAACTTAGGTGCAAATTCGCCCAAGTTATCGCGCCCTGCTGTTTGTTTTTTTACCATAATTAATGACCTCCTATTTACTTTCTAATTTACCATATGTCTCGTCATCAACAGCCTCTAACCATTCTGGCGTGCCTGCTGTGATAGCGACATGTGAGAACCAACTATCTTTTGTAGCACCATGCCAATGTTTAACGCCATCTTTTGTGACAACGACATCCCCAACTTTTAAACAACGTGCTTCTTGTCCTTCTTCTTGATACCAACCTTCACCCGCCGTTACCAACAATAATTGGAATCCATCATGATGAATGTGCCAGTTATTCCGCGTTCCGGGTTCAAAACTAACGTTACCAACGCCAACATTAATCTCCGGATCAGCCACTAGCATATCCAAATAACTTTGTCCGACAAAAACATCTTTATAGGCATCATTTTTCTCGCCCATTGGGAATAGGCCATTTTTCACTTGTTCTTCATTCACTATAATCGCCTCCATTTTACTTTAATCATATATTGCGAATCTCTCTAAATATTTTTCAAAACTAAGACTTTTAAATTCGTTTGTTTCAGATGACACTTTTCCGTCGTACCAATCTATTTTATGTGAAATAAATTCAATATTACGTTGAAGTTCGCGCATTTCGGACTCCGCATTGTCTTTCACTCTATTGAGTAATTCACGTCGTTCCATAATCGTTGTATCACCTTGTGCCCGTAATTCAACATATTTAATAATCTCAGTGATCCGCATCCCCGTACCCTTAAGGTGTAACAAAAATCCCACCCATTTAATATCGGCTTTCGTATAATACCGTAAGCCAGATGCGTTACGTTGTGGTTTAATCAAACCTTCTTTTTCATAATATCTAAGTGTGAAACTTGAGAGTCCTACCAGTTTCGCAAACTCACCAATTTTGTATTCCTGTTCATTATCCATAAATACTTCCCCCTCAATGCTATTAAAACACTTCTAGTTAACTCTAAGTCAAGCCCAAACTAGGATTAGTTTACCATTAATGAGACATAAATAATTATTTTCAATTCTTTGGGAACAGATGTTTGAATCGCAAAGTTTATTACTGTAAACTATCAAGCGAAACAGTTAATATTTCAAACGACTTTATCAATAAACTAAATCGAAGCGGGGCTCATATTTTGTTAGACTTCAAACATGTTAAAAAATCATTTAAAAATGTTCCAGTCTTGAATGATCTCAACTTACATATTAATAAAGGCGAGTTGTTTGTGCTCGTTGGCCCAAGTGGTAGCGGGAAAACGACAACTTTAAAAATGATTAATCGATTAATTGACCCTATGTCTGGAACTATCGAATTCGAAGGACAAAATATTAACAAAATCCCACTACACGATTTACGCTCGCAAATTGGCTACGTATTACAACAAATTGCCTTATTTCCTAATATGACAGTTGCCGAAAATATTAGCTTACTCCCAGATTTACAAAAATGGCCTAAAGATAAACAAAGAAAACGCGTTGATGACTTATTACTAGGCGTCGGCTTGCCGCCTGAAGACTATCGTAAAAGAATGCCCAGTGATTTATCTGGTGGTGAACAACAGCGGATTGGTATTTTACGAGCCATTGCAACTGAACCAAAATTAATTTTAATGGATGAACCTTTCAGCGCATTAGATCCCATTTCAAAGAAGACACTGCAAGATGTCGTTATCAATTTACATGAAGAATTACACAATACCATTGTATTTATCACGCATGATATGTCTGAAGCACTCCGCCTTGGAACGCGAATCGGCATTATGCATGATGGTAATCTTATTCAGGTTGGGACACCGGATGAAATCAGACGGGCACCAAAGAACTCATTTGTTTCAGAATTTTTTGGCTTAGATCAACCAAATATGCATTTCGATTTAACCGAAATGATTCAAAATTCATTTGGCATCCCCTTTGATGAAACGACTGACTATCCAATTATATCCGCCAAAACAACCTTCAAAGAACTAATACCCATACTTGCTGAACACGCCGTTGTGAACGTCCAAGACGATCATTACCACATACTTGGTACCATTAATGCTCAAAGTTTAGTACGTTACGGTGCTAGTATGACTAATAGTGAGGTGACTCATTAATGACGCAATTAATGGAAACATTTCAAACACATCGCTCTGATTTATGGACCGCTATTCTCCAACATTTGCAAATTTCATTAATTTCGTTGTTGATTGCAACCGTCATTGCCGTTTCGCTGGCAATTTGGTTAGTCCAATACAAGCGAGCCGCCGAAATCGTCCTGCAAATAACCAGTATTTTACAAACAATCCCGTCACTTGCCCTGCTTGGCTTATTGATTCCGTTAGTCGGAATTGGTGCCTTGCCTTCAATCATTGCATTAGTGGCCTATGCCTTATTACCCATATTCCAAAACACATACGTCGGTTTAACCAGTATTGATCCATCATTAGAAGAAGCAGCCACCGCATTTGGCATGACACGAACGCAAAAATTGATTCGTTTTGAATTACCACTGGCTATGCCACTAATCATTTCGGGTATTCGAATCGCTTTTGTTTTAATTATCGGAACCGCAACATTGGCCGCCTTGATTGGCGCCGGTGGCTTAGGGACATTCATCTTACTCGGTATTGACAGAAATGACATGAGCTTAATTATTATTGGTGCCTTAAGTTCTATTATTTTAGCGGTGCTTTTCAGCGCCTTAATCCGTCGTTTTCAAAACTTAAAGGTGAAAACTATCGCCACTATCTTAATCGCTTTAGGCGTTCTATTCGCTGGTGGCGCAACGATTAACGCTCTTACACATCAGAAAAAAGAATTAGTCATTGCCGGTAAAATGGGGGCGGAGCCTGAGATATTAATTAATATGTATAAAGATCTAATTGAGCACGACGACCCCACTATCAACGTGACCTTAAAGCCAAATTTTGGTAAAACCAGTTTTTTATACTCAGCATTAAAATCTAAATCGATTGATATTTATCCAGAATTTTCTGGTACGGTACTTGAAGAATTAGTTAAAACGCCCCTTAAAAACACAAATAAAGAACAAGTCTATCAGCAAGCAAAATCGGCTATTAAAGCTAAAGATAATTTAGACTTTTTAGATCCAATGGCCTATCAAAATACTTATGCGATTGCTGTAACAAAAGAATTTGCGGATCAATATCATTTAACGAAAATATCTGACCTATCTCGTGTTTCTTCAAAAATTAAAGCGGGATTCACACTCGAATTTTTGAATCGTGGGGATGGTTATAAAGGGATGGAAAAGAAATATAACGTATCCTTTGACGCTAAATCGTTTGAACCGGCATTACGCTACCAAGCAATTGCGAACGGTAACGTCAACTTAATCGATGCTTATTCAACTGACAGCCAGCTCATTAAATATAATCTGGTAACGCTGCAAGATGACCAACACTTATTTCCGCCTTACCAAGGTGCACCGCTTATCGCTAAAGGAATTTTAAAAAAATATCCATCTGTGAAAAAGAGTTTAAACAAACTGGGTCATAAAATTTCTGATGCGGATATGCAAGAAATGAATTACCTAGTTGATGTTAAAAATGTCCCCGCAGGTAAAGTTGCTCATGACTATTTAGCGAAGCACCATCTTTTAGACTAATTAAAAAGTTTGGAACCTGATATTAATAAATGTGGGTTCCAAACTTTTTTTATTTTCTTATTAAATTTATCTTTTCGAAATTAGATGACATACCGTTCCAACGCAACCGCAACTCCATGATTTGCGTTTGATTCTGTCACGTATGTCGCAACATCTTTTAATTCAGGGATGGCGTTTCCCATCGCAACAGTCGTACCAGCCACCGCGAACATGGTTAAATCATTATGTTGATCACCCATTGCCATGACCTCTTCTTTTTTTAATCCCAGTTCTGATAATAAATCCGTTAATGCATTACCTTTATTTGCCTTCTTATTTAGAACTTCTAAGAATTCTGGCAAGCTACGAACGACGTAATAACGGTCATCAAATGTTTCTTTAATTTTATGTATCTGCGCATCTAAAACTTCCGGTTCATCTACGAACATAATCTTAGACACGGTTAAATCTTGTGGCATTTCTTCCGGATTTCGGACAAATAACCCTTCATCATTTTCGGCAGCTTGGATCACTGTAATACGTCCAACGTCTCTGTTGGATGTATAAATCCGACTTTCATCATCCAGAATATTATAATGAACATTCAATTCATAACTTAATTTATCGGCGGCTAAATAATCTTCGAAGTCTAACGTGTGTTGCGCCAAACGATGCCCACTCACGGTTTCAATAATTGCGCCATTGTAGGTAATCACGTATTGGTCATCCCCACTAATCCCTAATTGGTTAAGAAACGTCGTGACACCGGCTAACGGACGACCAGTACAAAGCACGACCTTGACCCCTTTTTGAATCGTTTTTTTAATCGCGTTAATCGTTTCACCCGCTAACTGGCCTTCTGGATTTAATAACGTATCATCGATATCGATTGCAACTAATTTAATCCCCATAATGATCTCCTCATCCTGAATGGTTCAAAAAAAGGCAGCCTCAAGAGACTACCTGTTGAACCTTATTTAGGTGCACGTTTAAGATATGTACCTTCTTGTGTATTAATTTCTAAAACATCATCTGCAGCGATGAAGTCAGGAACATTAACAACAAGACCTGTTTCCATTGTTGCTGGTTTACCTGAACCAGTTGCTGTAGCACCTTTAATTGAAGGTTGTGTTTCAACAACGCGCAATGTTACAACAGTTGGTAATGTTAACCCAATAACTTCTGTACCGTAAAATTGGATTTTAACTTCCATATTTTCTAATAAGAATTTAGCTTCATGTTCAATGATATCTCTTGGAATTTCATATTGTTCGTATGTTTCTAAATCCATGAAGAAAGCCATTGTGTCTTGGTTGTATAAGAATTGAACGGGTTTTGTTTCAATGTTGGCTTGTTCAACCTTAACTTCTGGACGCATTGTTGTTTCAACGGTTGAACCAGAACGGACGTCACGTAATTTCATACGCATAACAGTGTTACCCTTACCTGGTTTGTGATGACTTGCTTCTAAAACTTTAATTAATTTGCCGCCTTGTTCGAAAGTCATTCCGGCTTTTAAGTTAATTGCTTCAATCATAATTTATTATCTCCCTTTTTTTAAAACGTTTCTCCTTGAGTATACCAAAGTGAAAAGGCTTAATCTAGGGTATACCATTAAACATCCCGCTATTTTATAAAATAAAAAACCGATAAATTAGTGTTTCTTCATTAAGCAATCATAAATATGCCATATTGCCCTCTTTTATAGTATTGGTTCCACAATAGACCTACACATCTTTTGCCCGCAAGCCTATAATGAATATATAATCAATTGATTAAGTTTTGATTATTTAGAAAGGGGTTTCATCTTGCTTAAAAACAATTACACTAAATTATCTGTCATCCATAAATCGATTATCATTTTTTGTTTTGGCTTACTCTTTTTAATATTGCCAATTTATAATGCTCAGGCCGCTACGTCATATGCGCCACCTAAGGGTTATCCAATGGGCGCTGCCACGGATACTACCGGTTTTGCGGGACGCACAATCACATTCAATTCGAATGAAATTTATTCTTTACAAGGACAGTTTTTTGCAAAAACATTTACCTCTTCTGGTCAGTCTGGAAACGTCACTGGAGACGATCCGCAGATTCCTCCAAGATATCTGCAAAATTACGATCATGACCCATTAGCGGGATTAACCGATGCTGACTTTGATAAAGTTAGTCCTCCAATGATATCAGAGAACATCTCAGGGGCTGATATCATTGCCTGGTATGCCAATAAAAATAGTTTTATTTTTTCAAAAACTAATGGTAAAGCGAAGAATCTATCATATTACATTGAAACGTCACCTTCAGATGATGCCATTGCCAAGGCTGTTACTCAACAGTCAGGTATCACGCCAACAAGTCCCGAGTATGCTGCTGCCATTAATCTATTTAATTCAAAAAAAGATAAAACTAGCTCACTTGCCGGCTTCCCGAATATGAAAAATAACGGTATCACGTCTTTCAATGATGCCACCCAAAATGTTATCGATGTTAGTGATTATTATGCCAACTTCACGTCAACTAATTATTCAAACTCAAAGGCAAAGGGTGACACCACAAAGTATAATGATGCGATTAAAAATGCCGATTTAAACACAAATAAACTTGTTAAAGCCGGGGATAGTAGTGCACATGTCATTCAGCTAACCATCAATATGAATACTCAGTCAAAAGATCAGGGCGTCGTTTTCGCCGATATTGATGGTAATGTTCCGCATTTTGAAGATGCTACTGCCATTTCAATTAATTTAGTTAATTTTAACGTTAAAACGATGAAAATGCCTTTTATAGTTCTAAATTATAAACATTTTTCAAATGACTCGTCCGGTATTAGCTTTAATTTTAATAATGGCACTTGGATGACCTGTAGCGCCTACCCACCCGCATCTGATGGGTCTTCTATAAATTATAAGTTAGACGGTAACAACAAAGGGACCCTGTTCACCGGTCAAAATAGTAACGGTGCAGACAAACCCGCTACTGATCTTTTAACACAGAATCTAACACCTATTGATACAACGGGTAAAAAACCTGAAAAAGTTAAATCTGTTTTTAATACGTCTTCACACATTATAAATAACTTTAATACTGAGAACGGCAAGATTTTCATCGGTAATCCCAAAAGTTCCTTATATGGATCAGTACTAGCACCCAGCGCTGACGTTGATATCAACGCAGATCAAGGTATCCTGTACGGAAGTATCATTACCGGTCAAAATATTATAGGTAATCTAAACGTTCCCGGTGATATGGCCTATCAAAGTATTTTTAACGCGTCTGATGATTTTGGGGATGACTCTATTCAAGATTTTTTAAAGAATCCGGATTCAGTTAACTCAACTCATCCCACGATTAAATCTATTTCATTACCCGGCTATACGTCTATCGATACCGGTTCTGGTACGACCCATTATATTCCACAGGTTGAACCTTACGATTTCCACTTCTCGTTAAATAATATAACTGCCGAACTACCAGAGCATACCGTTCAAACATCTAAAAAGTCATTTGATACGACGATTAATGTGGATACAAAATCTACACCGGCTAAAACTGAAAAATATTATTTATGGTATAGTTTCAACAATGGCCCTTGGGAAAAATATGTACAAGATGGGACGACTGAACTTACTAGTTCTAAACTAGGAATCACCGGGAACGTCGCGGATAAGCTTGCGAAAACATATAGTACGAAACATAGTAAATACAAATACGATGAAGTGGCCTACACAAACAGCGCTACCTATGATAAGGCAAGTGATCCCAATCAAGTAATTGGTTATCACCTGTTTCATAAAAATAGAATTTCGTATTTAGTCACATCAACGACCGATACAGATACGCACTCTAAGTACAATGATAAAACAATTAATGAACTATTAGGTGGTGCGTCCGGAACGACTCTTTCTGCCTCAGATCTTGCAGAAATAAATCCTGATTACACCCCTATTTCATATAACTTGCATGTCATTGGGGATTTGCTAGTCTCTTATCCAAAAATATTTAACTTTGGTAATTTCACGGCAGGTACGTCGGCAACTACGCCTAAGTTAACTGCAACCGGTCTATTAACCGTTGATAATCCTTTTGATCTTAAATGGGATTTATCGGTTGGCACCAAAGATACCGATAATCCAAAAAATCCATTCTTCATACCGGATCAACTTGGTTGGTTTGAAAAACGTCAAACCAGTCCGCTTGGCGATTCAACCATTACTTACGGAAATGCCTCAAATTTAACAACCATTAAATCTAAAGATACGATTTTTGATTTAAATTCATCTATCTTTGGTTCTGATACGACATCAATTATTAATAACAATTACTATTCAGCACAAATAGCCCTGAATCTTCAAACAAATAAAATTACCCATCCTGGTAATTTTAAGGATAATGTCACATGGTCAATTACGTCTCCAAAAATTCCAATAGATCCATCTCAAGAATAACTATCCGTTACACAAAAAAAGCCATCTAAAATGAGTAAATTCACTTTAGATGGCTTTTTAAATTCTTATTTACTTTCTAATGCTTTTTCTTCTTCTTTATCTTTTTTCCTTCTTTTCAAAATAATGAAAAGTAAGAATAAGACCAATAGAACTAATAACGCGATAATACCAATAATCAACCATAATAACCAGGTTGCATGAGGTTTAGCTTCGTTATTATCCGATTTAATACTTTTAACATTAGCGGCGGTAATCGTGAATGGGTTTGTTGCTTCCCACGATTTATTGTTTCCTGTCACTACATAATGAACATTATATTTACCGGCAGATAGATTAGCTTTCGTTAAATCCAAAGCGTAATCAAACTCAGCATTAGGCGCAAAAGTAACTGGCGTCATTGTTTTACTATATAACACTTTAGTACTACCTTTTGCCATAATTGTTGCTTTAACGGTCGCTGGACCGATTACAATTGGCTCAACATTTTGAATCTTAGTTTGCAGTGAGACTTTCTTTAAATCGTTAAGCGCTACTTTAGTAGAGCCAATAGTAATTTTTGGTCCGGGATTCTCATCCGTGTTAGATTCTCTAATCACTGCTTGGATAACATACGCAAACCGATTGGTAATCGCAATTCCTTTGCTTTCACTTTTTTCTTTGATGACTTTTTCCTGAACATTAAAACCACCCAAGACAATACCAGAGAAAGATGTCGCCGGCATTTTTACGTTAAACGTCACTTTGACTGTCTTTTTAGGCCCAACAACAACTTCTTGTTTACCCGATATCAAATCAGAGAACTGATATTTCTCCGTTGGCGTTTTTTTGACTGACGTTTTATCGTACACAATTATCCCATTGGTATTTGTATAAGAATCATTGGGTGTGACATCAATCGTCTTAGTATCATTTTCTGAATTTTTAATTTCTAGCGCTAACGTCTGAGTTGAGTTAGGTTTCACTTTGATATCAAATTGTGCTGCTTCACGATATTGATTCTCAGGTGTTACTTTAGAGACCGTAAATCCTGCACTTTCTGCCTTAGCGTAGACCTTGTTAGTCGTCACAGAAACAATCGTCACGGTCATTACGGCTAGAAAGCTCAAAAATAATTTTCTTAATTTCATTATTTTGTTTCTCCTTAAAAAAAAAGACTGCCTTAGGGCGGTCTTCTCTTTATTGAATTTTATATTATGGTTTAGTTGAATTTTGGTGCGGTAGCGTTACCTTGAGTTGCTGTCCAAGTTAAAGGAGCCGAAGAACTTGCTACCTTCGTACTTGCCTTAAGATTTAGTTTTGTATCCTTGTTGGCATATGTTAATACCGTGTCACCAGCACCAGTCTTAGAACTTGCCACAGTAGCAGCAGATCCGGCCGGCACTAAATTAGCCTTCGTCGTTGTCGTGTCTTTTTTTATATCCTCAGTTGCCGCATCAATTGCACCCGCCGGGATGTCTAATGACCCAACTTTATCATAGGCTTTATCAAATGCGCCTAATTGCGCCGTAACAGTCCAACCACCATCTGTACCTACGTAATCAGATACTGTTAAGCTTTGAGTCGCATCTTTTGCATCAACAGCTGTAAGAGATAGTCCACTTTTAATTAAATCTTTATTCATTTCCGTCGTAAAACTAAATGATGGTGCACCTACTAGTTTGAAGCTACCTGGCGTGATACTCAAGGTAGCTGTACCTGCTCCTTTTGATACTGTAGCATCATCAGCTGAAACGTTTGTGCTAACAGCCGCTGTTGCGCCTAATACTAACGCTGCGATTAAAAATAAATTCTTTTTCATAATATAAAATCCTCCCAGATTGTTATTTATTGAGTTGGCCAACGTATAAATTTGGGGACGTTGACCTTTAACTAATAATACCATATAATTTACATAAGATTCAATAGCACAATCCGCGGGGGGTTAACCATGTTAAAGTCTAGATATGCCAGCAGTAATAGCGTTTACATGACTATTGCAAGTGTTTTTTTTAGTTTAATTTTCTTTTTTATATTTTTCGAAAGCATACAAGCTAGTCCTAAATCGGGTGGTGCCTATGAGACACCTGATCAATATCCATTGGGTGTGGCAACGGGCGTTAACAGCGTTGCCGGTGGTTCCATTACATTTAATGCCGATCAAGTTAAATCATTACAAGGCCAGTACTTTGCAAAAGATTTTAAATCTACCGGCTATGGTGAAGCTGTTATTCAGAATTATTCGGCTAAAAACTTAAGTGATTCTGATACTGATACCTTCGATAAAATGAACCCTTCAATGGTTTCTGATACCGTTTCAGGTGGTCTACTGCGCATGTACTCAAATGCGCAGAGTTTTCATTATTCAAAAACTAAAAATCTATCTTTTTTTATTGAACATCCACCAACAGATGCTGAACTGTTAAAATCATTAGGTTCTTGGGATACCGCTGGTGTCGCTCGTTTCCATGAAGTTGAGGACAAAACTGACACATTAGCTAATTTTCCCGCGATGAAAAAAAATAGTATCACTTCATTTGACGATATTTCTAAAAATCTTCGTAACGTTAGTGATTACTATGCCGATTTTACATCAACGACTGTTGCAAAAGATACGCATGAAGTCAGTGGTAAAAATGCTTTGTATAATGACGCAATCAATTCAGTAGCTATCAATACGGACCATACGATTACTAATTCGAACAATAATGGTGGTTCAGGCGTCATTCAAATTAACATTGATATGAATAAGAAAACAACAAAGCAAGGTGTCGTTGTTGTAGATATTAACGGTGATCTTAACCAGTTCCAAGCGGCTAAAGAGCTCTCCGTTAACTTATTGAATTTCACTTCGGGTACAACTAAAATGCCCTACATTATTCTAAATTATAAAAATTTCACTTCGTTCAACTTTACAAATGAAGCTTGGATGCGAGTTGCCGGCTATGCGCCTTTAAGCGGTGATGCAACATACATCACGGATGATTCTGACAGTCATATTTTTAAAGGTCAAAATACAACTGGTACGAATACTAAAGGTATCAATCTTTTAACTAAGGATACAACCGTAAAAGTTGGTTCTAAAACAATTAAAACACTGTTCAATACATCTTCTCATTTGCTCCATAATTTCAATACAGAAAATACAACATTATCGTTTGGTACCAATACAAGTCAGAACTTTGTAGGTTCTGTTTTAGCGCCAAATGCTGATATCGCCATTGATGCTACCCAGTCAGGAAGTGGTAGTCCGCTTACCGGTAACCTCATGTCAGGACAAGATATTACTGGTAATATGTCGGTTGACGATGAAGTTGCTAGCGATGCCGGGTTTAATACCGATGATTTTGATGTCGCTAATACCAAAGATGATCCGGCCGGTTTCTTGAAAGATAGTGATACGAATACCTCTAAACCGACGATTTTATCGGCAACGGTTTCTGGTAATAATGCCTTTATTCCGGGATCAACTAAGACATTGAACGCATCAATCAATAATACGTCGGCGACTGTTAAACAAGATAATGCCAATCTTGGTGCTGACGCTTCAACTATTCAAACGTCAGAAAAAACGTACACGACGACTTTAAATGTGAATCCAAATGACACTTCTTACTATTTATGGTATCGGTTAAATGACGGTAAGTGGCAAAAATATGCTAAAAATTATAAGGATTCTAGCTCACTTACAGAATCCAATCAAACATTTACGAGTGGTGAAAATACGATTGATTTTAATTCAGGAAATGCAATTACCGCTTTAGAAAATCAATATCAAGATAAGAAACATCAGTACGACCGTACAGCTTACTCAGACAAGAAAACTTATGCTATGGATTCCAATACATCAGCCGGTGGTAGTGATCAGATCGATGAAGGCTACCAATTAATCGGTTACCATCTCTACCATAAAAATAAAATTTCTTATCTGGTTACGGCTACAAATGATGATTCAATTAATAAAATTTTAGGATCATCAAACCCAACTATCTCGGATGCGGATTTAACCGAAAAAGATACAGATTATACACCTATTTCTTATATTTTAAACGTAACTGGGAATTTGTTAGTCACTTACCCTAAAAACTTTGATTTCGGTACCTATAAGTTAGGTGAAAACAAAAAAACATTATCCGCTTCCGGAACCCTGGCTATCGATAACCCATTCAAAGTCAATTGGGACTTAAGTGTTAATACCAATGATTCGTCGATTAATGACACCCTGAACCCACTCTTCAAAAAGGATCGTTTATCATGGTATAAACAAGTTCAGACGAGTAAAGACGGCGAAACACTTACCTTCGAACAAAAACCGGCAACTTCAAACAAAATTGATTTTAGTAATTCTAATAAAACAATCTTTGATTTACCATCGTCAAGTCTTGGCGATTCTTCAAATTCTGTTATTAACAAATCGCATTACTATGCACAACTAACATTAGATTTTGCCACTTCAGTTTTTGATACCGTGGGTACCTATAATTATGATTCACTTTGGGCCATTTCTCCAACCGCAGATAGTGGCATCGTTAATGATTAAATAAAAAATGAGCTAACAAGTTATGACATATAACCTGTTAGCTCATTTTATTTTAAATAATATTAACTATTTTTTACAGCGCTTTCGATATCCGTCTCGCCATCATGCATGGTAATTACTTTACCGATTGTGTTGTCATTTCCCACAACCGAAACTAAAACATCTGCTACGTTCTCAAGCGAATTATCACTTGCTTGCCCATCGTTTAACGTTACTTTTCCTGTTCCAGATTGTTCCGTTAATGCACCGGGTTGGAGAATTGTGTAAGCTAGTTCCGTATTTTTCATTAACCATTTATCAGCGTAAAATTTCGCCGTCATATAGTTTCTGATAGATGAAGATTCTACTTTTGCTCTATCTAAAGAGTAAACAGCGCTCAACATCACGAAGCGCTTAACGTGAGCTAATTCAGCTGCTTCCATTGTCTTAACTGCGCCATCTAAGTCAATCTTCATCAAATCCTTGCCACCCGAACCGGCAACAAATAAAACAACATCAACAGCTTGCATATTCTTAACCAACTTATCCACGCTGTCTAATAAATCAACGTAGACATAAGTAATATTGTCATGATCTAGGTTATCTGCGTGCCTTGAGCCAGCTAATACTTGATATCCTTTATCGGATAATTTACTCGTCACTTTTTGGCCAATTCGACCATTTGCGCCAACAACTAATACTCTTTTTTGTTCCATTATTTGGACACCCCTTTTATTATCTTTGCCTAAATTCTACCTCTTTATCAGGGTAAATGGTACGACTTACACTTATAAATTCATATAAAAAAACAACCATTTCACAATGGCTGTTCTACTTATTAATAATTAATTTAATTTAAATTCTGTTACTGTTTTGTATGTGTCACCCGCGCGTAAAACGATATCGCCAAATTCTGGAAATCGTTCAGAACCAGGTGCTGCTTGTGTTTCAAAAGTAATTGCTGCATGATTTGCAAGTTTTTTACCATGCATTATTGGCGTGTTGTCACCAAAGTTTGCCGTGAATATAACCAAGCTAGTTGCGTCTGTTGAAACTGAAACTGAAACTTCTTTATCTGCACTGACTAACTTAGCAGATTCCTTACCAACCATGGGATTATTCAGGAAGAAGGGATGATCAATTCCATTAACTTGATTCTTCTGCGCAAAATCACTGCTGAAAACTTCACGTAACGTCTTAGCTTGACGGAAATCATAAGGCGTTCCATCAACAGCCATTTTTTCACCAGTTGGGATTGAATTTGGTTGGAGAGGTGCAAAATAATCGCTATCCACTTGTAAGGAATTATCATCAATTGTTTCTGTTACATCCCCCATCACGTTAAAATACACGTGGTTTGTTGGATTGTACAAGGTGTCCTTATCCGTTTTGGCAGTTGTTTCAAGGTGCCAAATATTGTCATTGTTAAACGTATAAGTAACGTCAATTGACATGTTCCCTGGGAAACCATGTTCGCCTTCTGGGCTGTCTAAATGAAAAATAACTGATGATTCATTTTGTCCTTCGACAATTTTATAAGCCCATTTTTTTGTATCAAACCCGGGAGTGCCACCATGCAAAGTATTCGTGCCTTCATTAATTTGAACTTGGTAACTCTGATCATCAATGTTGAATTTACCATCTTTAATCCGTCCAGCAACACGACCTATTGAAGCACCAATAAAACTGTCTTTTTGTAAGTACTCGCTTGCTGAATCAAATCCAAGTACAATCTCACGTTTTCCAGTGCTAACTGGTACTTTTAAACTAACAATTCGTGCCCCTAAATCCGTAAGTGATAATTCAAACCCATTATCATTCGTAATCGTAATCAGACTATAGTCGTTTCCAAAATCTTTCGTTGTAATTTGCATGCCTATTCCCCTCCGGTAACTGTTTTTATTTATTCCTATTAATCTTAGTCTATTTTAATCATTTATTCAAGAAAGCGTTTACTTTTATTGTAAAAAAATAATTACTCATTCTAAATCGAGTAACCATTTTAACTATCTATTTAGATTTAACATACGTTTCACCATCAGCTGCCGGCGCATAGAATTTCCCGATAAACAGTGCCAGAACGACAATTGTGATTAAGTACGGTGCCATTTGAAACCATACATCATCAATTTTTGAAATAACTGGGATATAAGCGCCGATAATTGCTAAACTTTGAGAAATCCCAAAGAAGATAGCAGCTGCAACCACTTTTAGCGGGTGCCATTTACCAAATATCATCGCTGCCAGTGCCATAAATCCTTGGCCCGCAATCGTCGATACACTAAAGTTCAGTGAGATTGATTGTGACATAATGCCCCCACCAATTCCGCCTAAAAATCCTGAAATCAAAACGCCTGAATATCGCATCAAGTATACGTTAATACCCAACGTATCTGCAGCCTGAGGGTTTTCACCAACAGATCTCAGTCTGAGACCAAACTTTGTCTTAGTTAATACCCACCAACTAATGAATCCAATCAGAATACCAAGATAAGCCAGTAATGACGTTCTCGTGAAAAATATTTCCCCAATCACTGGGATTTTAGACAGGATAGGGAACGTAAACGTTGATAAACTCTGGTCAAGTACAGGCGTTTGCCCCTTACCATCGTAGAATATTTTCGTCAAAAAGACACAAAGTGCTGGAGCCAACATATTTAACACAGTTCCACTAACAATGTGGTCCGCACGAAAATTGACCGTTGCCAGTGCGTGTAAAACTGAAAAAAGAAGTCCAAATCCACCGGCAACCAACAAGCCAATCCAAGGTGTCACAGCACCTAAAGCTGATCCATAAGTTAGATTAAATACTGCGCCGGAAAAGGCACCAACAATCATAATCCCTTCTAATCCGACGTTGACGATCCCACCTCTTTCAGAAAAAGTACCACCAAGCGCCGTAAAAATTAACGGCGCTGAGTAGATTAAAGCTGTAGAAACCATCGTCATCAATATCGTTATGACTGACATTAGCCTTCCCCCTTCTTCTTCGATAATTTTTCTAGTCCTATTTTAATTACATAATTAATACCAACAAAGAAAATAATTGTCGCAATAACGATGTCGACAATTTCGGGTGGTGTCGTTGAAACAACCGAGATGCTTAATCCACCAATTTTTAATATTGAAAAAAGTAAACCAGAAAAAATAATTCCAATTGGATTTCCGCTAGCCAATAGCGAGACGGCCATTCCGTTGAACCCAATATCTGGTAAGGAAGTCATCACATAAATGTTTTCGTAATTACCAAGCCCCTCTACTGCACCACCAAGCCCTGCTAAAGCTCCAGAAACAACCATAGCACTTATAATTACCTTTTTTACGTTCATTCCAGCGTAATTAGCCGCTTTATCGTTCAATCCGACAGCACGATATTCATAGCCCACTTTAGTCCGTTGAATTAAAAAATACACCACAATTACCATTATTAACGAAATTATTATTCCGTAGTTAAAAGTTGAGTTCTGTGTAAGATGTTCTAAAAATGGTGTTCTCAAACGAGCTCCTTCCGGAATCGTTTTTGAAAAATCACTTTGGTCCTGCGCTAAGAAATTCTTAACCAGAAAACTACTTAGATACAACGCAATATAATTCAACATAATTGTGGTAATAACTTCACTTGTTCCAAGGTAAGCCTTTAAAACGCCGGCAATTCCGGCCCAGATCCCACCAGCAAGCGCACCAGCCATAATTGACCCCAATAACAATAACCAGTGAGGGAGACTACTAAAATTAAGCGCAAAACTAACAGACGCCATCCATCCCATTAACGCTTGACCGGCACCACCAATATTAAAAAAACCGGCGGTACTTGCAATTGAAAATCCAAGCGCAGTTAAGATTAACGGTGTTAATTCACGAAGCGTTTCGCCAATTGCATTAGCGTCGCCTAAGGCTCCGGTAAATAAACTCGCATAATTTAAAAATGGGTCATACCCAAAAATAGCCATGACAATTGCACCGACCACCAATCCAGCAAGGACGGAGGTCAATGGAACTAACACTTTAAATAGTTTTGAAGAATTTGGCATACTGTATTACCTCCTATCCTTTAGTGAGTTGGTATGGGTTGGCCAGCCATCATAAATCCTAGTTCTTGTTTTGTCACGTCCCCAGTTTTAACGATTCCCATAATTTTCCCCTGATGAATAACCGCGATACGGTCAGATAATCTTAACAATTCATCTAACTCAAAACTCACTAGCAAAATAGCTTTTTCATTTTCTCGTTGTTTTAAAATTTGTTTGTGGACATACTCAATTGCGCCTACATCCAACCCACGTGTGGGATTAGCCGCTATAAGTAAATCGGGATTTCGGCTTATCTCCCGAGCAATAATCACTTTTTGCTGATTACCTCCAGATAACGAACCAACTGGTTCCAAAATTGAATCAGCCCGAATATCAAAGTCTGACATCAATTTTTGACCATCACGATTTATTTTAGACTTATTTAACAACCCTCTAGACTGGTTCTTTGACAGATAATAATCCTGCAGAATCAGGTTATCTGAAACAGACATTGGTAAAATAAGGCCCACATTTTGACGATCTTCGGGAATATTGCTAACGCCGGATTGTGTCGTTTTACGTGGCTTAAATTTTGTGATATCTCTATCATTTAACATAATATTTCCACTAGAAACCTTACGTAAACCAGAAATTGCCTCCATTAATTCGGATTGTCCGTTGCCATCAACACCGGCAATACCTAAAATCTCGCCCGTTGCAATCTTAAAACTAACGTCACTAACTGAAGGCACTGCCTTACCGGCTTGGACAACAAGATGTTTAAGTTCCAAAACTGTTCTCGTTTGATTTGTCGGTACTTTTTCAGTGGCAAAGCTAATCTGCCGACCAACCATCATTTCGGCCATCATATCTGTTGATGTTTCGGACACTTTAACCGTCCCAATCACTTTACCGGCACGAACAACGATACAAGTATCCGCAATTTCTTTGATTTCGCTCAGTTTATGAGTAATTAAAAAAATGGCTTTACCTTCTGAAGCGAGACGCTTAATAATAACCAATAGGCTCTCAATTTCTTGCGGTGTCAGTGCTGCCGTTGGTTCATCAAATATCAGAATTTCTGCGTCTCGATACAAGGTTTTCATAATTTCAGTCCGCTGTTGCATACCAACTGAAATATCGGATACTTTTTTATCTAGATCTAGTTGTAAATGATACTTTTCGGCTAGATCGGTAATTGTTTTTCTTGTGCTTACACGATCAATCATGCCATATTTCGTTTTTTCATCACCTAAAATGATATTTTCAAGAACGGTAAAATCATCTATCAGCATAAAATGCTGATGCACCATGCCGATGCCCTGTTGTGTCGCCTGACGCGGACTGGCTAAGCTGACGACTTTATTCTTAATTAAGATTTCACCCGAAGATGGCTTCTTAAGGCCTGATAATAAGCTCATCAAGGTAGATTTACCCGCACCATTTTCACCTAGAAGGGCCACAATCTCACCTTTTTTTATGGTTAATGAAATATCATCATTCGCAACAAAGTTTCCAAAACGTTTGGTTATATGTTTCATTTCTACCATCGTCTCCGCCAAACTAATCCCACCCATCTTTCCGTTTACAAAACGAAATCTGCAAAGCACCCTTAATGGCAACTCTCCAGATTTCTTGTTAGATTATCTAAATTCTAGTTATTCTATTAGTTGGCTTTAGCACTAACTGAGATATCCCCGTTAATAATCTTTTCTTTATAAGCATTAACCTGTTTCTCAGCACTTTTTGACATATTATCGTTAACTAAAGATACCCCTTTGTCTTTAAGGTCATATTCAATTGTCTTTCCACCTGGGAAATTACCTTTAAGTGCTTTGTTTGATAAATCTTGAACGGCAATTCCAACTTCTTTAACAGCTGAAGCCAAAGTTACGTTACCACCATTGTATTTACCATCTGCTTTTTGGTCACGATCAACACCGATAACCCAGACTTTTTTACCGTCTTTAGCTAAACCCTTAGCCGAAGTGAAAACACCATTACCGGTTCCACCAGCAGCTTGGTAAATGACATCTTCTTGGTTGCTATACATTGCGTCTGCCAGTGACTTACCTAAATCGGCCTTAGAAAATGATCCGGCATATTTAACATCGACACTGATGTTTTTATTAACTGCCTTAACACCCTGTGTGAACCCAGCTTGGAATCCTTCAACAATATCGCTCTTAACACCACCAATGAATCCAACTTTATTTGTTTTAGTTGTTTCAGCTGCCGCAACGCCGGCCAAGAATGATGATTGTTCAGCCTTAAACATAACTGATGCCACATTTTTTTGATTTGGAATAACAGAATCAACAATTACAAAGTTAACGTCTGAATTTTGTTTAGATGCATCCGCAATATTCTTTTGAACTTGGTAGCCAATCCCTAAAACTGTTTTATATTTTGCTTTGATTAATTTATTAATGTTCGGTGTAAAGTCCGATGGTGATGTTGATTGCGCATAATCGTATCCACCAACACCTTTAGAGAATTTATTTTCTTTCCCCCATGCTTTCAAACCTTCCCACGCTGATTGATTAAATGATTTATCGTCAATACCACCGCCATCAGTTACCAATGCGACTGAATTCTTAGTTGTTTTACCCGCTGATGATTTTGCTTGAGAACCACAGCCTGCCAATGTTAAAACGAGTCCTAATGATAAAAGTGAGCCAAAGATAATTTTACGAGTTTTCATTTAAATACCCCTTTAAACTTTTTTTGTTGATTTCATCATATCACAATATATACGAATGTAAACATAAATATATTATTAATAGTTCGTCTTTTTAAGATTATGGTTATTAATTTTAGATTCATAAATACATATACGTTTAATAACCGAATTATACATTGATTTATCGTTTGACTATTAGTATACTTAAATTATTAATCACATAAGGGGGATTATCAATTGGATGTCTACTTTAATCATGACGGCGGCGTGGATGATCTAGTGTCATTGTTATTGCTACTACAAATGGAGGACGTTAATCTAATTGGCGTGGGTGTGATTGGTGCCGATTCTTATGTAGAACCCGCTGTGAGTGCAAGTCAAAAAATCATTTCTAGGTTTGGTCATAAACGGCATGAAGCACTGACCGTTAGCCAATCTGACAGTCGTGGGAAGAATCCTTTCCCCATTAAGTGGCGGATGGACGCTTTCTCTATTGATGCATTACCGATACTAAATGAATATTCAAATCAAATAAAAATATCCAATAATAACGCAGTTGATGATTTAATCAATAAATTATCGGCCGCTGATAATCCCGTTACCTTGTTATTTACAGGTCCGTTGACCGATCTAGCACGTGCCATTCAGAAAGTCCCAAGCATTACAGAACATATCGACCAGTTACTTTGGATGGGTGGTTCTTTTGGCGAGACAGGGAATGTTGATGAACCTAGTCATGATGGCTCGGCTGAATGGAATGTCTTTTGGGACCCTGAGGCATTTAAAACCGTTTTACACACAACATATCCTATTCGCTTGGTCGGTTTAGAGAGTACCATCCAAGTTCCTTTAACATCAGAAGTCAGAACAAACTGGGCGCTCAATCGCCGATATCCTGCAATAGATTTTATCGGACAAGGTTACGCACTTGTACCGCCCTTGGTCCACCTACCAAATAACTCAACCTACTATCTATGGGACGTTTTAACAACTTGCAGTTTAATTGATTCCAGTTTAGTTGATGTAACAACAATTAAAGCAGATGTTGTCACAACCGGTATAAGCCAGGGTAAAACGTTTATTACCTCTAATGGCCGCGATTTGTCACTTGTTAGTTCAGTTATAAATCCCGACATTTTCTTTAAAACTATTACTAATCTAGCCAAATTAGCCCCAAACAAACCAGAAATTAAAGGAGTTCAACCATGACAAAAAAACGTGTTTATCTTGCCGGACCTTTCTTCAGCCCGGGCCAAAAAGAACGCTTAGATTTAGTAGCTAACCTTCTCAGTAAAAATCCAACCATTGATGCTGACTCAATCCACTTACCGGGAAATGTTCAATATCCCGATGCAGAATTTGGTACATTTGAATGGCAAACAGCTACTTTTCAAAATGATATCCGCCAAATTGACCAAGCCGATATTGTGGTTGCAGTCATTGATTACCAACTCGAAGAAAACAATAACGAAGCTGATTCTGGTACCGTTTGGGAATGTGGCTATGCCGCAGCAAACCGTAAACCAGTTATTCTCGTTCGTCAAAACAAGGGTATTCCTTTAAACCTAATGTTGGCCGGAAGCTATACGGCAATGTTCGATGGCTTAGAAGATATGCAAAACCTAACAACCTACGACTTTAAAATTTTACAAAATAAATATGTGGATCTATCAATTTTTTAGCATAATTGACAAAAAACACCTCAAAAATTTTTTGAGGTGTTTTTATTTAACTTTTTTCTATAATGCTACTCTTTCCTACTCTTTGAACATGAATACTACTCTTCCCTACTCTTTAGCGTAAATTCGCAACATTTTTTGTTTCACGTGAAACAAAAAACCCCGAAGTCATATGACTTCGGGGTTCAAGTTTATCCAAATTAATTATTTTGGTCTAATCAGCTTGTACTTCTCACCTATATTAGCATACTCCGGTCCGGCAAGCCTCGCTACCGGATTAAGCTTTTTTGCATCAATATACATTTTATCCTGGTCCAAAATGTCATCCTCAATATGAAAATAGACCACTTCAAGAATAAACAAATCAGAAATAATCTCGCCATCATCCATGATAGGCACATGTTGGTTCAATACCACTTCAAAACGGGCCTTAACACCCGCAATGCCAGGTACAGAAACTAGGTTACTACTTACCGTTTCTAATCCAAGTTCGGAAACTTCGCTCTCGTCTGATCCAAAACTTGCCGCACTTTGATTAACCAGTTCCATTAATTCTCGAGTTGGCAATTGGACAACAGCTTGTTTCGTTTTAATTATATTAGCGGCAGTATGCTTCATGACGCCATCTTTACGACGATTAATTGAAATCGACATCAATGGCAATTTATCCGAAACAACGCTGAAAAAACTAAACGGAGCTAAATTAATTAGCCCCGCCTCGTTTGCACTAGTAACCCATGCTATTGGTCTTGGAATCAACGTTCCAGACATCAATTTATACTGATTTTTTGTTGATAATTCGTTACTATTAAATGAAATCATTTAGTCTTTATTCCTCAATTTTTAGTCTATTCGTTGCGACTAACCACTGTTCAGCATCTCTTAACTCTGATTCTGAAATTTGATGTGATTGTTCAGCTTCAAAACTTGTGAAATCAATATCAGCTTGTTGACAGAAATTCTTCAACTCACCAAAGTTAGATTTTGAGACAATTGGATCCAAAAATCCATGTGAGCCCCAAATTTTGATATCACTTAAATCAATATCTGTTTTAACATCAGACGATAATACCATCGGATGTAGTAACACGGCCGTTTTAAACTTAGCCTGACCAGTTAATAATGAATAATAAGCAACGTTAGCGCCATTCGAATAGCCTAACACAATTAATTGTGCCGGGTCAAACGCGTACTCCACCGCCAACTCATCAATTACCGTCATTAACCATCTTGTTTCCACGGCCAAACTGTCCAAATCAAATCCACCATCTGGTAGATGGGCGAAATAACGTGTCAAATCATTCTCGACCAATCGCCCACGAATACCAATTTTAGGACTATCTGGTGCTAAAAAATCCGCAATTGACAGCAAGTCAGACTCTGTACCACCTGTCCCATGTAACATCAGGACCGTAGCGTTGCCTGCCTTACCCGGTTTATAAGACGTGATCGCTTCTGTCATATTTACATCTTCTTATCTGAATTAAAATTAACCAAATGTGCTTCAATATCTGCACGTTGGTCTTCTAAAAATGGTGGTAATTCCAAATGAATACCTGCTTCTTCATACGTTTCATCTTGCAAGAATCCAGGACCATCTGTTGCGATTTCAAATAGCACACCTTCACCGGGACGGAAGTACTCTGATTTGAAGTAGAAACGATCTACGAAACCTGAATCACTAAGACCGGCACTTTGAATCCGTTCAATCCAGTATGCAAGTGATTCTTCGTCTTCCGTTCTAAAGGCAATATGATGAACGGTTCCATAAGCTTGAATTTCATTTGGTAAGACGCGACTCTCTTCAATAATAACTTGAGCGCCATGTCCACCCTCGTTCAATTCGTATAACATACGTTGGTCTTCAGTTGCAATTTTATCGAAACCCATCAATTCCGTTAACACAATATCCATGCGTTCTGGGTAATCCACTGTAATAATAGTTGTTCCTAATCCACTAATTGCGAACATTTTAGGGATTGGGCTATATAAATAAGGTGTTCCGGCTTCTACGCCATGGTTACGTTCGTCTGAAATTAATTGATATTGTTCATGATCAAAATCATAGAAATTCATTGTTCTGCTACCAAAGTTTGTTTGAATTTCATCATGTTCGATATCATTATCATGGAATCGTTCTGCCCAGAAATCTAAGGCATCATCGCTAGGAACTCGGAATCCGATTCTTGAAATACCATTTTTTCCTTTTGTACCTTGGAATAAACCGGGAAAATCAAAGAATGTAATATCCGTTCCTGCTGATCCCATATCATCTGTAAAGTATAAATGATACGTTCTAACGTCATCTTGGTTAACTGTTTTTTTAATTAAATGTAAACCTAAAATTTCCGTCATAAAACGGAACATTTTTGGTGAACTCGAAGTAATGGCTGTAATATGGTGTAATCCTAATAATTTTGTATTCATAAGTGATGCCCCCAATTTATTTGATGAATTTAAAATATCATACTTACTAAAAGTAAGCAAGTTATTTATCCTAATTTCATTATAATTGATGCGACGTTTTAATCATAACAAAAGCGCTTACAGTTCCGAATTAATTTTTATACCTTAAACGAATCTGCCAACTGTGTCACAAATATTTGAATTTGTTTGGGTAATTCATCTCTTGAAACAAGATAAAATTCGCGTTGATATTGTTTTGATAATGTTTTGACCGGAATCTCCGGGTAATCGGTTAATGCTGTCTGCGACACGATAGACTGCCCTATTCCTTGTCTAAGTAGCTGAACAATTAACGAATTACTTTTAACTGTCATGAAGTGATCCAAGGTTAGATTATTTGCCTTTAGATAATTGATTGAATAATGATAGACACCAGAACCCTGCTCTCTTAGTAACCACGGTTCCGTCGCATCCCCCGCCCAAACTAATTGATCCGTTGTTAACGATTGACGTTTTATCTTTTTTTCCGTTAGCGGTTGTTCAATAAATCCAAAATCTAATTTATGTTGTTTTAATTGTTCCATAATCTGTGATGAATTAAGCACACTGACTTCCAATTCCAAAGGTTTCATAGATTCCTTATTTTCGCGTAATAAATTGGGCAGTAAATATGCCGCGGTCGTATGTGAAGCTGCAATTTTACAAGAAATTTTCTGGTCGCTATTTTGATGTTTTAATGCAAACAAGTCTTGTTGCCATAAATCCAATAATTGCTGGGTTTGTTGATAAAGTAAGATTGCACTCTCAGTCGGTACAATCTGTTGTCGACCATTTCTTTCAAACAACATGACGCCTAACGTCTCTTCGAGTTGCTTAATTTGAACTGAAATCGTGGGTTGAGACAGGAATAACAGTTGCGCACTGATGGTAAAGTTTCTAGTTTCATATACTGATTTAAAAATTTCTAAGTTTTTAAACATACCAATCACTTCCATTCATTTTATTAATAGTTATTATTATAAAGATTTATTTTATTAATCAAAATAAATCCGCTATAGTTAAGATACTATTTAGGAGGATGAACAACTTGAAAAAAATAATTAACTTACTACCTGGCTTTATTGTATCGTTAATAATTGGCCTAGCCAGTTATTTTATCGCTAAACTCTGGTTACCAATGCTTGGTGGTGCAACGATTGCCTTATTTGTTGGTATTATTCTGGGTAACACGGTTTTAAAACAGCCAACGTTAACGGCCGGAACTAAATTTTCCGAAAAACGATTGCTAGAATACTCCGTTCTCTTACTCGGCGCAACCATCACCTTCCAAAGTATCAAAGAAATTGGTTTAAATGGTCTCTTATTCACCTTTTTACAAATGAGCATCACAATTATATTTGCCATTTGGTTAGGTAAGAAACTGGCCCTCGGAGAAGGTACCTATTTATTGATGGCCGGTGGTAACGCCGTCTGTGGATCTTCTGCTATTGGTGCAATTGCACCAGTTATCGATGCCGATAATGAAGAAACAGGTATCTCAATTACATTAGTTAATCTTATGGGAACCATTTTAATGTTAACTTTACCCATTATTGGAACGCTACTTTGGGGCGGAAACGACGTCTTTAGAGGTGTTTTAATTGGTGGAACTGTTCAATCTGTTGGTCAAGTAGTTGCCAGTGCAACTATGTTGAATCAACATGTTATTGTGACTGCCACATTATTCAAAATCCTCAGAATTATTTGTTTAGTTTTCGTTATTAGTATTTTCGGTTACCTACATCATAAAAATCAACCTACCCAACAAGCATCCCAAGTAACAACAAAAAAATCAACCTTAGTTCCTTGGTACGTCATTGGATTCTTAACACTCTGTGTCCTTAACAGTTTACACTTTTTACCCGCTCCAATTAGTGGGTTCGCACATTTCTTAAGTACTTGGTGTGAAATTATTGCTTTAGCCGCTATTGGCCTTCGTTTGAATTTACAATCACTATTCAGCCAAGGAAAACGTTTATTACTTTATGCCGGTGGTATTATGCTCGTTCAAGTTTTATTAGCAATTGGTTTAATTACGCTGTTATTTTAAAAAAATGACCCTATGATTTTGACATATTTTTATGCCAAGTCATGGGGTCATTTTTATTAACTTATAATTTAAAGATGCGCTCTTGCCGATCAAAACTCTGGTCAGCGAACCATCCCTCTAATAAGGTTAATTGTTGTCGTTCAAAGATAAGTTCATCGTGTTTAGCCAAGCATTTAATGACCTGTCCCGTCGTTTCACGAGTGGTCCCACTAACTAGGGCCAGCTCTTTAATTGTGACGCGATACGGGATAATAACGTGCTTTTGGGTGAAATCAGCACCCAACTGCTCCGCCAAAATATTAATGGCTTGTACAATTCGATTATGGGCGCTTGATGTTACCATTCTTTGAACTTGATTCTCTGTGGCACTTAAAATTGTCGACATCTCTGTGATTGCTCGTGTGGCCATCAGAATATTTTGCTTTAATATCCGTTCAACTAGAGCCATTGGGAAGTAAACGATTTGAATATCCGTCATTGCTCTAGCCAAGTATGGATAGTTTTTATCACTTAATAATCCGCGATACGGAAATCCTAAGTCATTTTTGATATATGAAAAGAAGCCAAAGTCACCATCGATATCAAATCGTTCAACCCGTATTACGCCTTCAATTAAAAAGTAAAACCGACTGCGTTGATCCGTTTCATCAAAAAGAACTTGGCCTTTTTGAAATGATTTGATACTCATATTGTTCATTAGTAAGTTCGCTTCTTCATCGGTTAACGTTTCGAAATCCGATAATTGTCTCAAATACTGCATATATTGGGGTACTACTTTACTTTTCTGTCCCATTTTGATCCCCTCCACTAACATCTAACTGACCCAAACTCTCTCCATCATCATTTTAACATGGATATCCATTGGCCACAATTAACCATCCTGTCTTATAGCCTATCCGCCCTAAGCGTACAAAAGGATTGTTAACCTTTCACAATAACCGTTCCAGCATCGTTGTCTAATAGCTGGCTAATGTTTTCTAGAGATGTAACAATTGCGCGACCGTTTTGACTAGCTTCAACGAATTCAATTGCAGCTTCAATCTTAGGTAACATGCTTCCCTTAGCAAATTGATCTTCTTTAATATATGCTTTCAATTGAGAAACAGTGACTTCTTCTAATTTTTCTTGGTTAGGTTTATTGAAGTTAACGTATACGTTATCAACGCTTGTTAAAATAATAAGTAAGTCAGCATTTACTAATTCAGCTAATTTTTCTGAAGCAAAATCTTTATCAATAACTGCTTCTACACCGTGTAATTTACCATTTTCTTCAACAACAGGAACGCCACCACCACCAACAGAAATTGAAATCACGTCATTTTCTGTTAAACGATCAATTATTTTATATTCTTTGATACCTGTTGGACGTGGTGAAGGAACGACACGACGCCAGCCACGACCGGCATCTTCGACAAAGGTCATCTCTTCATGAGCAGCCATTTCTGCCTTAGCTGCTTCTTCTGTAAAGAAAGGTCCAACTGGTTTTGTTGGGTTACTAAAGGCATCATCATTTTGATCAACAATAACTTGTGTCACAATAGTTGCGACTTCTTTATCAATCCCTTTTTCAGCCAACGCATTATCTAATGCGTTTTGCATCCAGTAACCGATACTTCCTTGTGTCATTGCAACACAAGTATCTAATGGTAAAGCTGGATTCTTTTCAGAAACAGCAGCCGCCTGTTGTAATAATAAATTACCAACTTGTGGACCATTACCATGTGAAATAATTAATTTATCGCCTTTTTCAACGAATTTAACTAAATATTCAGCAGTTTCACGTAACGCTTGTTGTTGTGCCTCAGCACTAGCATCCTTTGATAAGATAGCATTTCCACCTAAAGCAATAACAATTTTTCTTGACATAATAATCGACTCCTCTTTTTTTATTTTTTAAACAACCATTCTTCCTGACGCAATTAACCAAATACCGACACAAGCGCCAATAACAATAACGATCGTCATACCAATTTCACCTTTTGATAAGAACTTCTCGCCTTGTGCCTGTCTTGCTTTTCCGTAGAAGAAGATCCCTGGAATATAAGCAATTAAGCAAAGTAATAAGTAACTAACACCGGCCATGATAATACCGGAAATTTGGAATAACAAGGCAATTAAGCCAAATGTTAATTGTGCTTTGTTCCCTTTTTCATCAATGTGTTGAATTGAATATTTAACTTGATACATTGCTACTAAGATATAACAAACAATAATTGCAGCCGTACATAATGAATAAGCAAAGTTATAGGCTTTATCCGTAAATAAAAGTGTGAAAAGGAATAATTGGACTAATCCAGCCGTTAAAACTAAGGCAAAAGTTGGTGCCTTTTTATCATTAACTTTACCGAAGTAAGCAGGTAATAACTTGCTTCTTGTCATAAGTAACATCGTTTCTGCTGGAAGCATTGTCCATGATAACCACGATCCTAAAATTGAAATAATTAACCCAATTCCAATAAGATAGCCACCAAATGGTCCAATCATTTCAACAGCGATATAAAGCATTGCTGGTTGATGAATTGAAGCTAATTGTGCTTGCGTTAAAATACCGTAAGGTAACATTGAAGCCAATACGTAAATAGTCAATAAACTGATTAGTCCGATAATTGTTGCTTTACCGGCATCAGATTTCTTTTCTGCACGAGAAGATAACATTGAAGCCCCTTCAATACCAACAAAGACCCACATCATCACCATCATACATTTTTTAATTTGTAAGGCGACATCGCCTGCGGCAAAGTTATGGCTCATTGTGCCCCAGAAATTAGCTGAAAAAACATCGATCTTGAATAAGAATATAGCAACAACAATAAAGACAAAAATTGGAATTAATTTGCAGACTGTAACAATTGCATTGATTGCAGCAGCGCCTTCAATCCCACGGTTAACGAAGAAAGTTAACGCCCAACAAAGGATACTTGCAATTAATATTGAAGGGAGATTTTGACCTGATTTAAAGATGGGGAAGAAGTAACCAACCGCACTCATTAGGATCGTAGCGAATGCCACGTTTCCTAACCAAGCAGACAACCAGTAACCCCAACCACTAATGAACCCAGCAAATGGGCCAAATCCCTTCTCTGCGTATGTGAAGATTCCTTCTAATTCCGGTTCTTTGTTTAACAGGTTATTTAATGAGAGTGATAACATTAAAATACCAACTCCAACAATGACCCAACCAATTAACGCAGGACCTGGTGCAGATGCATTGGCCAAATCAGACGTTAATCCGAAGACCCCACCACCAATAGAAGAACTGATAACTAGCGCAACTAGCGCCATCAAACTAATTTTTTTTACTGTATTTTTTTCTTCCATAATTCAACTGCCTACTTTCTTTATTAAAAATAAAAGGGAAACTAATCTAAAGTCTTGCTCCAGATTAGTCCCCCTAATGACAGCCTATTTTTCGCAGAGACACTTCCCTGTTAAGTTTCTTTCACCATTAAAAACAAACTATCTTGATGTTATTAAACGCGTGGAATGAATAAGTTTCCTGCAGTTGCAGCCATAATTGCTTTAATTGAATGCATTCTGTTTTCTGCTTCTTCAAATTGACGTGCATATTTACTACGGAATGCTTCGTCAGTAATTTCCATTTCTCTAACACCATATTTTTCAAACATTTCTTTACCATATTCAGTTTCAATACCATGGAATGCTGGTAAACAATGCATAATGATCATATTTTCATTACCAGTCTTTTTAACCATGTCCATGTTTAATTGATATGGTTTTAATGTGTTGATACGTTCTTCGAACTTATCTTCTTCACCCATTGATACCCAAACGTCTGTATAAAGAACGTCTGAATCTTTAACACCTTTATCAACGTCTGAAGTAATCATGTTTTTGCTACCTGATTTTGCAGCAAATTCTGCAGCAAATTTTTGAACTTCTTCAGTTGGTTGTAATGAATCAGGTGCAACGATATGAATATTAACACCTAACATTGAACCAGTTACCAAAAGGCTGTTAGCCATGTTGTTACGGCCATCACCAACGTATGTTAATGTAATGCCTTTTAATTTACCGAAGTTTTCTTTAACTGTCATGAAATCAGCAATCATTTGTGTTGGATGCCATTCATCAGTTAAACCATTCCATACGGGAACGCCTGAGAATTTAGCTAATCCTTCAACAACATCTTGGCTGAATCCACGGAATTCAATACCATCGAACATACTACCTAAAACTCTAGCTGTATCTTCAACTGATTCTTTTTTGCCTAATTGAATATCATTTTTTCCAAGAAATTCAGGATGTGCACCTAAATCAACTGATGCTGTTGTAAAAGCAGCACGTGTTCTTGTTGAATTTTTTTCAAAAAGCAACGCAATGTTTTTACCTTGAAGATATTTATGTGGAATTCCACGTTTTTTCAAATCTTTTAAATGAATTGAGAAATCAATTAGATATTCTAATTCTTCTGGAGTAAAATCTTTTTCTGCTAAAAGACTACGACCTTGAAATACTGTGTTTGACATGTTATTTTCCACCTTTTTTATTTTTTATTTTTTTAAATCTTCACGAACAATAGGCATACTCATACAACGTGGACCACCACGACCTCGTGATAATTCAGCTGAAATAACTTCAATAACTTTAATACCATAACTTCTTAAGACTTCATTTGACACGTAGTTACGGTTGTAAGTTACAACAGTGTTTGGTGCAATTGCTAGTGTGTTTGAACCATCATTCCATTGTTCACGTGGTGCAACTACTGCATCGCCGTTACCAACTGGGATTAAGATAAGTTCAGGCACTTTTAAGACTTCACGTAAGACGTTTTGAAGATCTGTACGATGTGAAATATTAATGTGGTTGTCTTTACCGGGTTCTAAGATAAATGTATCAACGTTTCCGCCGTTATCTTGAATTCCTGGATGAATTGTAAATTTATCGTAATCAATCATTGTAAAGACAGTATCTAAATGCATCATTGCGCGATTGTTAGGAATTTTAATTGCTAAAATCTTATCAAAACCACTGTGTTTTGCGAATAGAACTTGTGCCAATTCTTCGATTGAACGAGCTGAAGTACGTTGTGAAATACCAATAGCAAGAACGTGGTCGTTTAAAATTAATTCATCTCCACCTTCCATACGGTCGAGATGGTTACGACTACGCCATACGTTTACGCCTTTGTTGGCGAAACGTGGATGGAATTCCATAATGTATTCCATGAATAATGATTCACGGCGACGCGCAGCGAATGTCATGCGGTTAATTGTTAATCCATCACCCATTGAAGCTGCTGGATCACGTGTGAAGTAAAGGTTAGGCATTGGATCCATAAAGAATGGGTAGTCTTCCGAAGAGCTGAGATCAACTAGAGCATTTGATTTGTAATCGATTTCATTTGTTCGTACGCCGGCCATAATTTTATCGACCATGTCTTGTGTTTCCATTGAGAGCAAATATTCTTTCAATGCTGCATGGAGTGTACTTGAAACTAAACCTGATTCATCTAACATTTTTTCTAAGAATTCTTCTTTTACATTTCCTGCATCTAAGGCTTCAGCAGCCAAAGTTTCAAGATAAATTGTTTCAACGCCATTGTCTTGCAATGTTTTTGCGAAGAAATCATGTTCTCTTTGGATTTCAGGTAGGTATGGAATATCGTCAAATAAAAGACGACCCATGATATCTGGTGTTAAGTTTTCAACTTCTTTACCGGGTCTCTTTAACAAAACTGTTTTAAGAGTTCCGATTTCTGATGTTACATGTACTGGACTTGTCATAATGATTACCTCCCATATATTTATTACATGCACAGCATAACAGGTCCAATTGGTCTAGTTTAGGAAACGCTTACACTCATAATGTGAAGTTTCTTTCATTATGAGAATTTATACGGGTGATTATTTCATCAATGCCATTGTATGCGCCTTCATTACTAGGTTTTTAAAAATTTAAAATGAGAATCATTAGAATTATATTATTTTATGTTCATGACCAAATTAAGAAACAAGAACTTGTAGTACTAACAGTCCGCCACCGAACAATAAAACGAAGACAACAACTGGCCAAACGAATTTTACCCAGTGTGAGTACCTAATATCTAACATCTGAAGAGTTGCCATAACAAGTCCTGTTGGTGCTAAGAAGAGCATTGCGTATTGACCAAATTGGTATGCAGAAACGACAATATATCTTGGAATATTAGCAGAATCGGCTAATGGCGCAAATATTGGCATTGCTAAAACGGCTAACCCAGATGATGACGGCACAATAAATCCAAGGAAGAAGAAAATAATCATCATGACAATAATGAAAATTGGTCCGCTCACACCAACTACTAATGATGAAGCGTATTGGAGGATTGTATCCGAAATTAATCCCTGGTTTAAAACAATATTAATTCCTCGAGCGAGTCCAATAATGAATGACACACCAACTAAACTTGAAGCACCATTAACGAACGCATCAATAACACCTTTTTCTCCAAGTCCTTCTTTTCCAGTACCCGTTAAGATCATAATAGCAATAGAAAAGACTAAGAATGAAGATGCCATCGTTGGGAACCACCACCCTTTTGCCATAACGCCCCAAACCATAATTGGGAATGTAACAACAAATAGTAATAGTATAATTTTTTTACGAATAGTAAAAACAGGTTCTTTGTTTCCATCGCCCGAAGCTACCGACCAAAGTTTATTGAATGCTTCACTATCTTCGTACGTAAATGACGCAGTCGGATCAGCTTTAACTTTTTTACTGTAGCGACCTAAGTAGATAATTAAGAAGATTGAGCCAACAACTAATCCGACAATCCGCCAAATCATACCTTGAGTGAAATCAATGCCGGCAGCATTCGACGCAATAACAACTGAGAACGGGTTAATTGTCGAGAAGGTTGTCCCAATGGAACTGGCTAAGAAGATTGCCCCCACGCAGACTATCGAATCGTAACCCATCGCGATAAATACGGGTACTAGAATTGGATAAAAAGCAACGGCTTCTTCTTCAATTCCGCACAACGTTCCGCCTAAAACCATTAAAATTGAAACGAAAAAGATTGATAAAAACTCGTGTCCTTTCGTTTTTTTAGTAAGCGCCACTAATCCCGATTCAAAAGCGCCACTGACTTTAACCACGCCAATCATACCGCCCAAGACCAAAATGAATACCATAATATCAACGGCTTGAATTGTCCCGTTCACCATGCTGGTCGTGATGTCAGATGGTCCAGCCGGATTCTGTTTTAATCGCTGATATGTATTAGGAATTGATACAGCAGCTGTTATACCACCAGATGTAAATTGTTTAATATCAATTTTAACGTGTAACTTATCTAATTGATTTTGTGTCGCCGGTACCTTTTTTACATTGCCATGGGCATCTGTAATTTTTAATTCTGTACTCGCCTGATCATAAGACAATTTCGAATAAGATCCTGCCGGAATAATCCATGTTGCCATAACTGCAACAATCGTTAATATAAATAAAATGACAAAAGCGCCCGGCATTTTTAGCTTAAATTTCTTTTTAGGCGTCTCCACCATTGGTGTTGTTGAATCCATAATAGGTTCCTCCTTTAAGTGTTGTCTTACATAATTTGCTACGTTCTCCCCTCAACATCTCATTACCATCGTTGTCACCCTCCTCCGTCGGTTGTTTCGCTTGGATTATATCAATAGTTCGTTATTCATGGAGTGAGAATAGTGACATAAAAAGTGTTAACCAGTTCACACTTTTGGTCGTTAATAAAAAAATAGAGCCATAAAATCCAATTGTTAAATCAGATTTTACGGCTCTATTCGATATTATGATTACTCATGTAATGCTTGTGACAAACGTTTCAAACCTTCTATTAAAACTGATTCTTTAGCACAATACCCTAATCTTGCATGACCCGGTACACCAAATCGACTACCAGGGACCATTAAAACCCCATAATCTTTTAATAACTTCTTACAAAATTGTTCATCATCGTCAATTGTTTCAAATTTTATAAATGAAGTTGAAACAGACTTTGGCACGACTAAGCTAATGGCTGGTTCACTATCGACCCAGTCAGTTAATATTTTTAAATTTTGTTTAACAATTTTTCGATTTCTATCCAGAACGAGATCCTTATTTTTTAAAATATGAACAGCCATCTGATCATTAAAAACACCGGCGCATATCATTGTATAATCGCGATATTTTCTAAAAATATCCGTTACGGCAGGATTAGCAACTGTCCATCCAATCCTAATACCAGGTGTCGAATATGTTTTTGATAAACTATTTGTCGCAATCCCTTTATCATATAAATCAACAATTGAACTGACATCTGTAGTATCGTCTAAAGGCAAATAAACCTCATCAACTAGGACATACGCGCCAACTTCTTTAGCGATTTTTACTATTTCTGTCATTAAATTTGTTTCAATGACCGTTCCTGTTGGATTGTTTGCATTATTTAAACAAATCATTTTAGTATTTGGTCGAATAAGTGTCCGCAATTCGTCCAAATCGGGCATCCATTGATTTTCTTCAGAAATATTCCAAAAATCGACTTCAGCTCCTAATGATTTAGGAATATCGTAGAGTTGCTGATAACTAGGATACATCGAAATGACGTGATCACCAGGTTCGATTAATGCATACAAAGCTAATTGATTCGCTCCCGTTGCACCGTTAGTTTGTAAAACTTGTTCTGGTGATACAGTTTTATATAAATGACTGGCCTCTGTTTTAAAGGCTGGAGAACCTTCAATCCAACCGTAATTCATTTTTTGTGCATCTAAATCACGATAAAAATCCTGACTATTTTCCTGACCCATATTCAGTAACTCGTTCATCGTCATCGATGAAACTGTACTTTGTGCAATATCATATGTAGCCTGTGTTTCATAAACGTTCAACCATTCCTCAACGCCAAATCCTGCAATTTCCATAAGTTATCATTCTCCATTCCACAATATTTTGTTAACGCATACATAATAACAGAAATTAAAATTTAAACTAGCAGAAATTTCACATTTTTCGGATTAATCATTTATTTATGACATAAAAAAAGATTAATCATTCGTAAATTTACGATGATTAATCTTTAAATGTTTCACGTGAAACAATTAAATCGTCTTTTTCGCTAAACAGTTACATTCAACTTTTTCCGGTGCATTTTTAGCTTTTTTATCGATTACTTTCCGTAACCGTACGACATCTGATTGACTCAGTGCCACTTCATCCAACAAATCCGCAATTGTTGATCCAATTTTCATTTGGCACATATGATCAAATAACAACTGACTAACATGATCCATCGTTGATTGTTCTTCTATTAGAGGTTTATAAATGAATGCTCGACCTTCCTTATCGGCAGATAACGCACCCTTTTTAACTAATCGTCCCAATAACGTTTTAACTGTTGGCATTTGCCATTTCATTTTTTCTTTTAAATTTTCAAATATTTCGTTGCTAGTACTTTGCCCAAGCGTCCAAATAACACGCATAACTTCCCACTCGGCGTCACTAATTTCAATTGATTGTTTTGTTGTCATAGTCTTCGCTCCTTTAAGCTCACATTATCTTCATGATTACAATTGTAAACTAAAGGTTGTACTGCGTCAACAGGTTGGCTCCGACCGACGCTGCTCTCACTCTCATTGGCTTATTTTAGTCTTAGCTTTTACACAATATAATTGGTATACTGTTGTTTACGACTTCAGACTATTTTTAATTAAGGGGAATTGCTATGACTACTTTTTTCAACCGTTACAAAACATCCTTATTTTTACTTTTAGGATTAGTTATAGGTGGCATTGTTGGCCTATTATTTAAAGAACAAGCTTCCGTTCTTAAGCCATTAGGTGATCTTTTTCTAAATCTAATGTACATGATTTTAGTCCCTCTCGTTTTCTTCAGCATCTCATCAGCAATCGCAGAGATGTCTGAAATGAAGCGTCTTGGTAAAATTATGATAACTACCTTGATTGTTTTTTTAACGACAGCCTTCATTGCCGGAATTATTGGATATATTGGTGTTCGCCTTTTCAACCCGATTCATGGTGTAAACGTTGATACCATTAAAGGTTTAATGGGTACGGTTAAAGACACTTCTGTAAAATCGTCCGGTTTAGAAACGTTAGTTAATACATTTACCGTTAACGATTTTTATCATCTATTGTCTAAAGATAATATGCTTCAATTAATTATCTTTTCAATCTTGATGGGTACAGCTGCCTCAGCAACCGGTAAAGAAGCGAGTGCGTTCACAAAATTCTTATCAGCCGGAAACGTAGTTGTCATGCGTATGGTTAAATACGTTATGTATTACGCACCAATTGGTTTAGGTTGTTTCTTTGCCAATATTATTGGTAACTTAGGACCTCAAATTGCCGCCGGTTATTTACGTAGTTTCGTTCTCTACTTAGGAATTACGGCCTTCTACTTCTTTGTAATGATGAGTTTATATGCCTTCATTGCAGGTGGTAAAGCCGGATTTACTATTTTTTGGAAAAACGTTTCAGCCCCTGCTGTCACAGCAATCGCAACAAGTTCGTCTGCCGCAAGTATACCTGTTAACTTAGAGTACTCTAAAAAAATGGGTGTAACGGAAGATATCGCAAACACCATTATTCCTTTAGGCGCAAATACGCATAAAGATGGTTCTGTGATCGGTGGCGTCTTAAAAACAACCTTTTTATTTGCCGTCTTCGGTAAAGATATTACGAGTGTTAATAACATGATTATGATTATCTGCGTATCATTCTTGGTTGGTGTCGTTATGGGCGCAATCCCAGGTGGTGGTATGGTTGCCGAAACCTTAATTTGTTCAATTTTTGGTTTTCCGATGGCCGCCCTTCCATTAATTTTAATCATTACGACAATTATTGACATTCCGGCTACTTTGTTAAATTCAACAGGAAATACCGCGACTGCAATGCTTGTTACGCGCTTTGTTGAAGGTAAAGATTGGTTAAAGGATTTTATGGCACAAAAGTAATTTATACTAAATAAAGGAGTCTTTCAAAATCATTAGATTTTGAAAGACTCCTTTATTTTTATCTAGTTATTTTCTATTTTGTCTCCCTACCCGTTCCTTACCGGCCACTCTATCATGGCCCTTACCCGCTCTTCTACCATCTTTAAAATCTTCATAATATCGATGGAACCATCTTAGTATTGTTTCTTCACTCACATCAAGTGCTTCTTCGGCATCTTCAGTGAAGTTTTCCCAAGCATCCGGATCTCTTCGTGCCATTTCTCTTCTAAGCGTCAAAATAAGTGGTTTCAATTTTTCTCTATCTTTTTGTGACATTTTCAAAAATGCCTCGGTGCCTTTAGGATCCATCTGGCTGACACCCGTAAATTCACTATTATCTGCACTATTGGCAATAAATGAACGAATTGGGATAATAATGAAAAAGACTAATGCTACTTTTGGGAAAAACCACCCTAATACAATTAAAGCCAACATTAATAATCCAGTTTCAGTATTATGTTTACCATAAATTGCCACGTAAACTTTTTGCATATCAGATTTTTCTGTATATTTTTGATGAATAATTGCTTTTGCAATTCCCCTGAAAATATAAATAATAATCACATATAAAATGCCATACATTACAACCGTCTCTTTAACCGTATCGGTAGTCATTAATCTTGTAAATGCTGGAATTAATGCTAAAAACATCATTAAAATTAAATCCATAACAATAATTTTATTCGATACTTCATCGACTTCTGCAAAAACAACTGCGTGCTGGTACCATAAATTGGCCACAAAACAGAAACTAACAATAAAAATACCAATCGTTTGAAATAAATCAGCAAAATTAATTTCACCATTTTTAACTTCAATCGGCATTTCTAGTACCATGATTGTAATGATGATTGCAATAATTGCATCGCTTAATGTATCAAGTCGTTCCTTAATCTTCATAACGTAGCACCCCTAAATTATTCATATTATTTATGATCTATAATCGATGTATCTTGTTTTTTTAGTCGTTCTTTTCGTAATGATAATAGCTTTGAAGTCGTTGATAGAGACATTGACAACAAAATAAAAAATAAACTGGTCATGAGGAAATATGATGGTAAAACACCACCGACAGACTTAATAACCAGTGTTGAAATTGTAAAAAAGACTGTGAAAAAATTTAAAATAATTAAACTAACATCATAACTTCCTTTGATTTTCAATAATGTATGAGAAAAGTAAAAAAAGGCAATGCTAACTGTCATAAACAAGGTATATATTATAAAAAAGATTATGATAAAGATTCCCGGCTCAGCTTTTGCAAAATCAGTAGCTGATTTATCCGTAGCCATCTCAGAAATGGCTAAAACTTGTGAAAATAAGAAATAAATAGCAAATAAAAAAATAGCGTACGTAATCACTTTTTTTATGTTTTTCATTCTAGAAGCTCCCTCTTCTTAATTTAACCGAATTATATTATACGATTGATAGCCAATAAGTCATCAATTTCATAGGTTGCCTTTACGGACGTTTTATTTTTGGTATTCCCCGGGTTATACCAAACAGTATCAACGTTAACGTTGTTGCCACCTTGAATATCTGACGTTAAAGAATCGCCAATAATAAGTGCTTTTTTTGGATCAAAATCATCAATGCGATTAAAAACATAATTAAAATATCCAACTGCTGGTTTTTGATATCCTGTCGTTTCTGAAACGAAGACTTGCGGAAAATATTGATCCAGTTTTGCTTCTGCTAATCGCTTATATTGCATGTCTGCAATACCATTTGTGATGATTGATAATTGATATTTTGTCTTATCTATTGACGCCAACAATTCGTCGGCGCCTTTTATTTTTTCATGTCCATCAGTTAAATGGTCTTGATATTGCTTGGCTAACGCCTTACCGTCGACCACTTTATTAAACTGTTTCTTGAAAAATATCTCAAAACGATTATTAAATAGTAAAAATTCGTAATTTTTCACTTTCACTCTCAACTTTCATCCGTCTGACTTAGTGATTAAACATTATCATTTTTAACATTAGTTGTAAAACAAAAAAAGCTTTGAATCGGGACATACGTCCGAATCCAAAGCTTTGAATAATTAATTTAAATTTTAGTACCAACCATTTGATAACCAGAATGATTTAGCAGCTTCCCATGAACCGTAACGGCTTGAAACGTAGTTATTAGCTACTTTTTCTTGGTTTGCAGCTGAGTAATCACCATTTAAGTATGAAGAACTTAATTGATATTTACCAATATATTGACCATTTGTAGCTGTATATGAGCCACCAGATTCTTTGTTAGCAATCCATGCTTTAGCACTTGATGAATCAGAAGTAGTTGCTGCAGCTGGTGCTACGGCTTTTTTAGCTGGTGCAGGTGTTGATGCTGCAGGTGCTACTGCTTCAGAAGTTGTGTTTGTTGATGCAGCTGGTGTTGTTGCTTTAACAGCTGTATCAGTATTGATTGTTAATTGTTCGCCAACATAGATTAAGTTACTATCTTTGATGTCATTTGCTTTAACAATTGCGTCAACACTAACATCATTAGATGTCTTTGTGCTGTATGTTGCTGAGATGTTGTTAAGTGTGTCACCTGATTTTACAGTATAAACATCAGCATCTGCTGCTTTAACTGCAAGTCCAAGACCTGCTGCGACCGTTGCGACCATTGCGACTGAAAATTTTGTCATTTTAGTATTCAATTTCATTATGTTAGTTCTCCTTTTTGTTGAGCGGTTTTATTTAATTTCTTCTATTTATCTTACGAGGTTCATACTATCAGTTGCCTTTTACATAAGCATTTCAGCTAAATATCAATATCCTGAAATAATGTAATATATATAATATTCTGTAATAAATGTAAACCAATCAAAGTGCCCGCTTACCTGCTCATTCTCTCAACGATAGGCCTCACTAAGATAATTTATTTGTATTTTATGTGACAAAATACGGCGTTAAATATGCTAAAAAGAATTTAAAAAGTTTGTTTTTTTGCTTGATTTTATAAAAAAAGAATTATTAGCGACAATTCTCGCCAATAATTCTTTTAAAATTTCACTTGATCATGCTGTGTCCAAGTATCTAATCGAGCACTTTTATAAATAATTTAGTCTTTTATATCCTCTTGAAGTAATACATTCATAAAATCTAGTACTTATTTTTTCAATAAATGATTAATTTGACAACATTATTTAAAAAGAATAAAATATTTTCATGGGTTAGTGAATACTCACTCACTTTATGAATGGAGGTTATTATTATGGATAAACCAGTTATTCAATTACATGATCTATCAAAATCATTTAACAAACACGTCGTTTTGGATCACATTTCAACAACCGTAGAAGAAGGTACCATCTTGGGTCTGATTGGCCCTTCAGGTGCCGGAAAATCAACTATCATTCAATTATTACTTGGTTCAGAAACAGCCGATAGTGGTACGGCGACTGTCTTCAATCAGGTAATGCCTAATCGTGAATTACTAGGAAACATTGGTTATATGGCCCAAAATGATTCCTTATACGAACAACAATCTGGCCGTGAAAATTTAATTTTTTTCGGTCGAATGAAGGGAATCACAAAACAAGACATACCATCTAGCGTTGAACACGTCACGAATGTAGTTAATTTAGGAGATGCATTGGATAAACGTGTCTCTACATACTCTGGTGGTATGAAACGTCGTCTTTCACTTGCTATTGCCCTCATTGGAAATCCAGATTTAATTGTTTTAGATGAACCAACTGTTGGTATTGATCCCGCTCTTCGCCGCCATATCTGGCAAGAGCTTCACCGATTAAAAGCAGAAGGTCACACTATCCTTGTTACAACCCATGTCATGGACGAAGCTGAACTAGTCGATCGTGTTGCTATGTTATTAAACGGCCACTTACTTGCAGATGACACTCCTGAAAAGCTAAAAAATAAGTATCACGTCAATTCAATTGAAGCCGTCTTTTTAAAGGTTGAGGAGGAAAACAAATGAGAACTTTAGTCATTGCCAAACGCGTTTTAACTGAATTATTAAGAGATAAGCGTTCTTTGGCACTCATCTTTATTGCGCCGCTACTTGTCCTAACACTGATGAGTTTTGCATTTAATAATAATTTAACGCAATCAACTAAGATTGGAACCGTCTCTGTCTCTAAAATATTTAATCAAAAATTGGATCAAAAAAATATCATCATTAAAAAATACGCAACTATCAGCCAGGCTAAAGCAGCACTTAAAAAGGACCAGATTGACTCATATATAAATCAATCTGGTCAAAAATTATCTGTTACTTATGCAAACGTCGATGCCAGTAAGACGGCCGCAACGAAAATGGCTATCAAAACGGCCGCTGGTTCCATCCAACAAGAAAAAATCGAAAATGAATTAACGACCTTAACAAAAAATTTACCCGAATCACCCAAATTAAATGTAGCTCAACCTTTATCACTCAAAAATCACTATATTTACGGCGATAAAAATACCTCTTACTTTGATAAGATGCTACCAATATTAATGGGATTCTTCGTTTTCTTCTTTATTTTCCTAATCTCTGGTATGTCTTTATTGAAAGAAAGAACATCTGGTACCCTTGATCGTTTATTGGCCACACCCGTTAAACGATCAGAAATTGTCTTTGGTTATATGCTTAGTTACAGCGTTTTAGCCTTTCTACAAACGATATTAATTGTTTTATTTACAGTTAAAGTCCTGTCCGTCGATATTTTGGGTAACATATGGTCAGTTATTATCATTAATTTATTATTATCGCTAGTTGCTTTAGCATTTGGTATTTTAATGTCGACTTTTGCGAAATCAGAATTCCAATTGATGCAGTTTATTCCTATCATCGTTCTACCCCAAGTCTTTCTATCTGGTATCATTTCACTCGATTCAATGCCCCAGTGGCTTCAATATTTTTCGTATATCTTACCAATGAGATATGCCGGTGAGGCATTAACAGGTGTTATCATGCACGGTTATCATTTACTGACCGTATGGCCTATGCTAGTCGCATTATTAATTTTCTTGATTGTTTCACTAATTTTGAATATTATTGGATTGAAACGTTATAGGAAGGTTTAGGTATTCAAATGGAAAACATTAAAAATGATTGGATTTCCGATAAAAATATTCCGAACGGAAAAAGAGCTGTTCTATTGGCCGGTTTAACGTTATTTTCGGCTCAAGGATTTGATAATACCTCAACCTCTGAACTTGCAGCTGAAGCACAAGTCAGCGAAGCAACTATTTACAAATATTTTAAAACAAAATATGATTTGTTATTGGCAATTATCAACCCGATGATAGCTAATTTCATTCCAAAATCAGCGTTAGCTCTTCAATCTGAAATCAAAGAAATCGATTTAACATTAGATACCTTCGTCCACTTTTTTGTTCAAAATCGTTGGGATTTTTTGAAACAAAATCATGAAGCTATCCAAATTTTAATTACAGAAATTTTAACAGATTCGTCAATTAAACGACTTTTCGTTGAAACAATGAACATCCATACACCATTTCTTAAAAATATTTTATTACATCTATTGGAACAAAATAACAACCTGAATCCCAAATTAACGGCAGACGATTTTGCTCGAACCATTATAGGCTTTCTGCTCACCTATTTTATGCAAGTTAATCTTTTTGATATAGAGACAGCTAAGACGGAAGAACAGACTTTAGCTACCATTGAAATGCAGATTATCCGGGCTTTAACTTAAAACCCTAAAAAATATGCTGCGTAAATCTTAAAAAAATAGTGAACGAAAACTTTTGAGTTTTCGTTCACTATTTTTTAGATTGATTATGACCATAATTCAGGTTCTTCGTTAACCGCTATTATTGATCTAAAATTTCACTTGATCATGCTGTGTCCAAGTATCCAATCGAGCACTTTCAATCACAATTTCATAAATAATTTCGTTATCAATATCTGCTTCCAATAACCCATCCATAAATCCTGGCACTTGAACGCGGTACAGATCAGCTAAATCTGATAATTTATACTTTGATCGTTTAATACTCAATTTATTGCTAGCAATCGTCATCCCCGTACTAGTCGGAATCGTATTAATGGCGGCCTTTCCTAAATCAAGTTCAGCAATTTTAGGCGTCTCTGGGGCTGAACCAAAATACCAAACATTCGATTTTTCAGGCGACACAATAAAGCGCATTTGTCGACTTGATGGTATCCCATCAGCCGTAGCCGTGCTAAGCACCATTTGATTTGTTTCACCAATAAAGCGACGAAATTTATCTAAAACATTATGTTCCTTCACTTCAGAAGGCGTTTCACCATTAATAAAGGCCAATACTTCATCAACCGTTTTTAATGCTGACTCATTTTGTAAGTAATATAAAATTTGTGGGATATATGGCGAGATATCACGGCCCTTATAATAGAACTGTAACCATCTTTTTGACGCCAGTAATGGACCCGCGTACGTTGTTCTTAATCTTGTTTTATACCAGCTAATTAAATTTTTTAATGGCCAATGTTTAAGCATTAATTGCCAAAAATAGGACGTAAATAGGACTAAAATAGCTGCTACTAATACATTAACTTCAATAACACTTACAATCGACATCGATTTAAATTGTTCAAATGTCGAATAAAACCCTAATAATAGCCCAGACGATAACACCGTTAAAAATGCAACTAATCTTCGCTTAAATAACCTTAATTTATGTAACATTAAGCCAGATATGTCACGTCTTCGTTTCATATTTCTTTCTCGTACAGCCATTTCTTCTAGTAATACTTTATCTTCTTTAGAAGGCATCTTCATCCTCATCTCCAAAATAATCAAATTGCTGTCTTAATTCAAACGTTCCAATATCAGCATAATCTTGGATTATAATTCTATTTTGGCCTTCCCTATGATCTCGTGGCCCATATTTTGAGTAGTACATCTCTTCAGCTAGGTCAGTATGCTTTTTTAATAATTTAGGATTATAACTTGCCTTATCATTTCTCCGACGACTTCTCGATAAAATAAGATTATAGATATGCAAAATAAAAAAGAAGATGATGAAAAATAAATAATATTGTAAAAATGTGCTTATAATGGTGTCAAAAAGCTCTGTAAATGCCGCCTGATTAATTGGTATATTCTTATCCCTAAAGATGATTAGTATCGTTGTAATGCCAATTGGCACTAAACATGCAATCCACCCAATCGTAATTAAGACTAATTGTTTTAATTTAAGACTTAATTGCTTTTGACCAAAGAACCAATCGATCGTTAATGATTTTTCATCAACTTCATTTACGATGTAATCTGGTTTATTTACTATCATCTTCATCGCCTCCTAAATCCGCTGTAATACTTTCTGAGCGTTCTGGTGAATGCCAAACACCACCATCTTCACCCGTAACAATTTTACGGATAGTTGGAATTAACTCTGCTACCATCGTATACGTATTAACCATCCAGTAGATAAGAAGATACCAAGGCGCAAAAATAACGTATTTTAAAGACTTGCCTTGGTCATTGAACAACGAGGCCATGATTAATTGAATTAAGCCAATAACAACCTCTATTGAAATAAAAATGCTAGCAAATGCTAAATTATTACTTAGTTGTAGCCAATCCTTATTCACGATACAGATAATCTGAATGGCAATAAATGCAATCATACTTAACCAATAAAAAACGGACCAAATAACACTTAACGCATAATCAATAATAATCGGTACGCTTGAGAACTGTTTGATTGGATGGCGTAAAACACGTAATGTTTTCGTTAAAAGAACATAGACACCACCTGACGACCACCGATGTCTTTGCTTGATTAACTCACCTAATTTTTCAGGCACATCCATAAAAAAGCGAATATGTGGCGCAAAATAAGCTCTCCAACCCAAGGCTTGCATATCCCAGGCTATCGCAATATCTTCTGTTGGTTGCTCAGCTTCCCAACCACCAACGTCTAAAACTGCTGCTTTTCGATACATCGTATTAGCTCCTGAGAAAGCAAATAAACCGCCATATGATAATTGAGATCTTTTAATCAGACCAATAATTGAATTCAATTCATTCTGTTGCGCTTCTGCTACAATTGTCGTTTTATTAATAGGCAACATGTTACCTGTAACAGCCCCTAAGTTTTTACCATTTTCTCTTTCAAAGTACGACATATATTTCCATAAGGCATCCACTTCTGGTTTTGAATCGGCGTCATTAGATAGGATAAATTCGCCCTTCGCAAAAGCTAACGCAATATTAAATCCAGCTGCCTTACCACGATTATTAATAATCGTAATTGTTCGTAATCGTGACTTAAACTCATCTTGTAATGTCGCTAAAATATCTCCCGTTTTGTCGGTAGACCCATCGTTAATGACGATTACTTCATATTTATCCAAGGGATAGTTCATCTTGGTTTCAAGATGACGAATTGTGGCCTCGATTGATTTTTCTTCATTATGTGCGGGCACAAAAATGGAGATAAAAGGTTCACCCTTCTCAAGATACTTGGGTAACTCCTTCTTCTCCATAAATATTCTATAGTAGAGACTTGACACGATAAATGCCAAGCCACCAACAATTGGATACGATACAATCGTATAAATTAGGATTCGCGTTATTTCATCTAGTGCCGCTGCTGTCATCTGATACCCCCAGAAATTATTTTGTTTAATTAGTTAGAATTCTTAATACCCCTGATTTGAGGCTCTTTAAACTATACCCTCTGTTATTTAAATAATCAAACGGATATTTAAATAGTCTAATTTTTCTTGATTAATGTTTCACGTGAAACATTTTAGTTGTTTATTTTTAACTAATACCTGCCTTTATGCTACCATCAGGTTGAGTAACTTACATATAGGGGGAATAAACATGAAACAATCTCATTACGATACTATTATCATCGGCGCTGGCCCTGGTGGCCTTTCAGCTGCTTTTGATTTAAGTCAACAACAGTCCGTATTAATCATTGAAAATGATCTTTGGGGAGGCACATGTCCGAACCGCGGTTGTGATCCTAAAAAGATGCTTTATTCCGCCGTTGAAACAAAACAACGCCAAGAATCATTATCTGGATTTGGATTAACGGGTAACACGACTATCAATTGGCCTGAATTAATGGCATTTAAATCTGCCTATACGGATAGCGTGCCGGCGAACACTCTAGCCGGATTATCTGGTTCAAATATCACAACAGTCTATGGGTCCGCCAAATTTATTTCAGAAACAGAAATCAGCATAAATGACGCTCTATATTCCGCAGATAACTTTATACTTGCAACTGGTCAATCACCAGTTATCCCTAATATTACAGGACGCCATTTTTTAAAAACGAGTACAGACTTTTTATCGCTTAAAACATTACCAGAAAAAATGGTCTTCATTGGTGCCGGTTATGTTTCAATTGAACTCGCTAATATCGCGGCTGCGGCCGGGTCAGAAGTCCATATCATTCAGCATAATAATCAAATTTTGCGTGAATTCCCAACAGTTTACACGAATCGACTTATTGATAATTTAAAAAACAATGGTATTCATTTTCATTTCGATACTACGGTCACCGAAGTCCGAAAAACCGATATTGGCTATCAACTACTAGGAGATAATGAGCTTGATTTAACTGTTGATTTAGCGATATCTGCGCTGGGTCGTCATCCAAATGTAGAGACCCTTAATTTATCCATTGCTGGTGTGGAAGTTGATTCTCATGGTATTGTGGCTGACGATCACTTAACAACCTCAAATGAACACATTTATACCGTTGGTGACGTCATTTCACGAAAGCAACCTAAATTAACACCCGTTTCAACATTCGAAGGTCACTATGTTTCGAATCAACTACTTGGTCAATTAACTCACGCAATCTCTTATCCGCCAATTCCGGTAACTGTCTACGCGAGTCCACAACTCTCACAGGTTGGTATATCCTTAGAACAGGCCCAAAAAGACCCAGAACATTACGAAGTGAGAATCCAAGATACAACAAAATGGTACACCTTTAATCGGATTAAAGAACCCGAAGCATCCATGACAACGATTTTTGATAAATCAACACATTTATTAGTCGGAGCCATTGCTTACACGACAATTGCTGAAGAACTCATCAACTACTTAACGCCACTAATCGCAAATAAAACGTCAAAATCAGCTGTTGACCAACTCATCTTTGCTTACCCAACGCCGGCAAGTGATTTAGATTATTATTTGTAATAAAAGAAGCTATTAAACGAAAAATTCTCGTTTAATAGCTTCTTTTATTTTCTCTGTCGCTTACGTTTCAACGCATTATTGATAGACCGAACATTTAATCCAGTTGAGATGCGTAAAATAATCCATACAACCACATATATCACGGTTATTTCGGTTAAATAAATAAAGGGGTTACCTAACATGTCTATTATATTGTTACTCAATCCAACAATTAGTATGACGCCCACATAATGAATTAATATGGCTACAAAAAAATTCAGACGTTCAATACTAAAAATCATTGATAATACGCCGATTAACACGCTCATCACAAATACTCTAATAATGTCTTCAGGTGTCACAGTAACTGGCTTCATCTGAGTTAGTAACATAAGCAAAAAGATAAATGAACCAATTAACACCCCAATTGAAATATGACGCATTATTTTTTTTATCATCAAATTGTCCTCACATTCTTAATTGTCGACGCAGCTCTGGTAAATACTTACGACTAACACTGATCTTCAGCTGATTTGTCATAATTGCTGTCATATTTCCAGAAAAAGCAGCTTCTAATGAGTCCAGCTGATTAATATTAATAACGGTACTCTTTGCAACTTGAATGAAATCATTATTATTTAACCGTTCAAGAATTGTTTTAAGTTGTCCTTTTGATACGTAGTCCTTCGTAATCGTATGAATAGTCAACTCACTACCGTACACCTCAATAGCAAGTATCTCACTCGTTTGAACCATAACGGTTCGGTCTTCCGTTGTGATTGGAATCATATCAAGCTGCTCGTTCCAATTTTCTAGTTGTTGTAGTAATTTTAAAACATCCCCGGAAAGAGAGTTAGCGCGAAGATTAATGATCACTTCATCGTTGCCTAGTTCATCATCTTGTTCAAAATTAACCTTCAAGTCGCATCCCTCTTCTCCACTAATATTCGTTAATTATACCCTACTTACAACTGACCGACGACTACTACCGGCTAAAATCAGTGCCACAATAATAAAAATCACCGTAAAAGCTCCTAAAATCAGTCCATTTTGTTGAATAGTTGTCAGTTCATTCAAATTAATGCCGATACCCATCGATTTTTTGAATTCTAATATATCAGCCACCGTTGCCTTTTGGAACGATTCATCTAATTGTTGTTTAACTAATATTTGACGGAAAATTGATGCATTATAAGGTGCTGGTGTTAACTTCATAATTAATTGGGCTGTATTGGGAACTGATCCCATTGGCATATAAACCCCCGCAAAAAAGCCAGATGCAGTTCCAATAATGGCGTTAATTTTCCCCAATGAATCAACTTTCTTCACGAATGAGAATAAAAGTAAATTAAAGGTTGTCCAAACCACACTGCTCAGTACAATAGTTCCCAGAAGTGGCAAAATGATATCTAATTGAAAGTCAATACCATCTACGGCAATAAAGTAAACTTCCATACCTAATAACATTACTACCTGCATAACAATCCCAATAATAATAGCACTCACAAAATAACTAATCTGAATGCCAATATAAGAAATATCCGTTAAATATAAATCAGATAAAGCCCCACTCTCGCGATCTTTAATCATTTGACTCAGTCCATAGGACGTCGCTGATATTGCAGTTACCACCAATGTTCCTCCGATTAACCAGGGATCCAGTAAAAGCTTTGTATCCGGAACGCTTGCCCAACTAGCTACCATATTTTGTTTCAAAAAAACAAGATATAAAATAAACGAGATAAGTGCCCCCATTAAAGAAAAAATGACCCCACTACGATTACCAAAATATAAACTCAAATGACGCTTAATTAAACTTTGCATATTAACGAATCTCCTTTCCGGTTAACGCCATAAATATATCATCCATATTGCCATGACGAAATTCAAAGTGTGTAATCATTGGTTCCACTCTCTGTAAGAAGTCAATTGCATCATGCTCATTAGGTACCTTAATTAATAAAGAGCCCTTTTCTTGTACCACACTCCAGCTTGAATCTATTTCGGCAAGTACGGCATCCTTATTCTCAGACTCAATCGTTAATAGATTTTGCGCGTAATCTTCCTTCAACTGCTTCACCGTGTCATGTGCGATGACTTCTCCGTGATCAATAACATATACAAAGTCAGCTTCCTCGGCCTCTTCTAGATAATGCGTCGTGAGTATGATGGTGAGTCCTCTTGTTTCACGTAATTTCTCTAATGTACCCCAGATAACTTTTCTCGTTTGAATATCAAGGCCCGTAGACGGTTCATCAAGAAACAATAAATCTGGTTGATGAACGAGTGCTCTTGCAATATCTACACGACGCCTTTGCCCACCAGATAAAGTATCGTATCGTTGATCCAAGATGGTGGTTAGTCCAAAATCATCAATTAATTGATTTTCAAAATCCAAATCAATATTCTTATACATTCTTGCTCGATTTTGAATATTTTGTTGTACCGTTACTTGCCCATCCAACACACTATTTTGAAAAACAACACCTATTTTGTGGTGGTATTCTTTTTGCTTTGGATCTAGCCCTGCCAGTCTAATTTCACCAGATGTTGTTTGAATTAATCCTGTCAGCATGTTAATTGTTGTTGATTTACCGGCACCATTTGGTCCAAGAAAAGCAATTAATTGTCCTTCTTTCACAGTTAAATCAATATGGTTAACAGCTACTTTTTCGCGATATGTTTTACTAATCGATTTTGCAGTTAATAATGTCATTAAAAAATCCTCCCTTACTGAATGACCTAAGTCTATTCCCAAAAGGAGGATTTGTGAGCCATATTTGGTTAAGTGGTCCTAATTCAGGGTTAAGTGGTTTAAACCGCTATCCCAAATACTAAATTAAAACGGCTCCACTGAGTTTTTTTAATTTATCAATAGACCTAAAAAAATCCTCTTAAAGTAACCAGACCTGAGCCTAGTCGCTTTAAGAAGATTACTATTGGTATTTAGTTAGTACTTTGCTTCTTTGATTTAGCTTGGATCCATAAATTAAATAGTAATCCAATAACCAATAATACTGTTGCGATAATCATAATGTTATGTAATCCTGTATACATAATTTGGCGCATTTTAGGAATTAATTGCTTCGGAAGACTTGAAACACTCTTAGAATCACTTAATTTATTTAACATATCCATTGAAATTTTCCCGTGTGACTTATTAACCCCTTCTATTAGTGCATGATTGAGAATAACCCCGTAAATTGAAGACATAAATGTTTGACTCAAAATACGTAAAAGATAGGCAAATGAAGTCGCAATTGGCACATCTCGCCCTTCGGCATCTTGCTGAACGCTCAATTGTAAGACATTGAAACACATCCCTAATCCAAATCCTTCGAAGGCGCCCATTAATAATAAATACCAAAAAGGGACGGTTATTCCAACAATTAACATCCCTGCAAATGAAATAATAAAACTAATTGTCCCAATTGTGATAACGCGATATTTCCCTAATCTGGGAATCATTGACGGACCTCCCAATGAACCTACTAAGTTAGTCAACGCACCAGGAATTTGTGTTGCTCCACCAATTAACGCACTCATACCCAATAATCCTTGCGCCCACATTGGAATATAAATATTGAATGAAATAAAGGCTCCCCATAAAAGAGCAAATAAAATGAAATCAATTATTAATTTACTATTTGTAAATAGTCGGTTGGGAATAATCGGGTCAACGGCTCTGTCTTCAACTTTAACTAAGACACCAATTAGAATGAAACCCACAACAATCAGCCCAATAACAAGTTCGATTGACCCAACACCAATCATTTGAATCCCAGTCAGTAATGTAACCAAACTAACAACCATTAGTCCAGCACCTAAGTAATCAATATTTCCTTTTTGTCGTTTTTTAACTGGTTCTTTAAAGAAAAATTGAACCGTAATAATTGAAATTAGGGCAATTGGTACATTAATATAGAAGACCCAATGCCAACTGAATGTATCAACAATCCACCCACCAACTAAAGGACCAATAATTGAAGCAATACTGTAACTGGCTGTTGCATAGCCAATTACTTGTGATCGTTTCTTAATATTTTGGTAGATATCCGCGTAGATTATAAATGGAATTGTATTCATTCCGCCCGCACCGATTCCCATAATTGTTCGTGCAATTAAAAAATAGACAATATTACTAGATGTTGCTTGAAATACTGCCCCAACCGCAAATAATAAAGTTGCTAATTGATACGCGCCACGATTTCCAACACGTTCACCAAATTTACTCCAAAGTGGTGTTGCGACTGCCATTCCTAACAGAAATACCGCGACAATCCAACCCATGTACTGAATCCCATGTAAATCACTTACAATAGCCGGTAGTGCGGTATTGATTATTGTGCCATCAAGACCTGCCATTGCATTGGAAAGTAATAATGCAACGGTCACAATCATTAAATTCTTTTTACTCACTATATATAAATTCTCCTTTTTATCAACTCATAATCATCTTGATTGTCTTTATCGTACGCCTTTGAGTGTACTCTATGACAAGGAGAATTTAAGCTCGTTTTCTTCAAATAGTAATCTATTTATGATACGGACTACCCGCATTAATCATAAATCCTCGATAAACTTGTTCTGTTAAAATCATGCGCATTAGTTGATGGGGCAGCGTAAATTTACCAAACGAAATCTGGGTATCTGCCCGTTTTAAAACGGCATCGCTCAAACCTAACGATCCACCAATCACAAATGTAATATCTGAATGTCCGTACGTCCCAAGATCGGCTATTTCTTTAGCGAAATCCTCAGATGTACGTTCCTTACCTAAAATAGCTAGTGCGTAGACATATTCTTTATCCTTAATCTTACTAAGAATTCGTTCGCCTTCTTTTCCTTTAACATCAATCATTTCTGCCGAACTTAACTTCTCTGGCGCTTTTTCATCATTTACTTCAACAATTTCAAATTTACAAAACTTACTTAATCGTTTTGCGTACTCTTCAATTCCTTGTTTAAGATACTTTTCTTTTAATTTACCGACACCAATTATTTTAATATTCATCATTTCCACCTTTTTCACAAGTTATCCACAAAGTTACGCACATATCCACATTTTAGACCACAACATATTGCGGCGAATATGTGTTCGTCACTATATTTATTTGTCACCCATTTGTCAACACTATATTAGTTATGCACAGATTTATCGCCTTTTAACGTTTCTTAATTATACGCTTTATCTACCGGTATATCAGCCTTTATTTATTTTAAAGTTTATAAAAATAAAAGTTACACACAACTTGACTACTCATTTGTGCATAACTATTTTATTAAATAAGTCCTTTTGTACTGCCCTTTTATCTTGTTACTCACACCCATCATTTTATCTGTCCACTTAGTTATACACATTCTCTAATTAAAATAAAAAGAAATATCCGTAAATAAGGAATTTACGGATATTTCTAAGTTAATTATTGTGCTGATGATGCTGATTTACTTGCTGTATCTGATCCCGTATTTGAATCAGTTGCCTCTAAGGTCAATTTAATGTTGGCTTTCTGTAACTTACCATTATGATAAAATTCAACGGCCACCGTATCACCAATTTTATGAGCATATAAAACTTCTCGTAAACTTGAAGTATCAGCCACTTTCTTACCATCTAACTTAACGATAACATCATATTTACCAATTCCAGCATTCTTAGCAGGTGAGTCACTATTAATTTTAACAGCAACAATCCCTGAATTAACACTCGTTGGTAATTTTAAAACACTCTTTTGATCACTTGCAGAAACATAGTCTAAATCAATTAGCGAGATACCCAATGCCGGACGTTTAACTTTTCCATTGGCAACTAATTGGTTAATAATTGAGACAACTTCGTTACTTGGAATAGCAAATCCCATCCCCTCTACGGAAGTTGAAGACGTTCCTGAACCAGCAGATGATTCTGTTGCTGTACTTGCCAACTTCATCGAATTAATCCCAACTACCTGTCCAGAAGTATTAATTAATGGACCACCTGAGTTACCAGGATTAATCGCTGCATCAGTTTGGATAACCGTTGCTTGACCTGTCTTAATACCTGAACTATTTGTGACATCAATTGTCCGTTTCTTGGCTGAAATAATACCTTGCGTTAATGACGTTGCATATTCAGAACCAAGTGGAGAACCAATAGCTAATGCTGTTTCACCAACAGTTATGTTATCGGAATCGCCAAATGTCGCAATTTGAGTGACGCTGTCTGCTGAAATTTTCAAAACAGCTAAATCCGTAACAGCATCTTTACCAACAACCGTGGCACTTAATTTTTTACCATTACTCAATAAAACTTCAACTTTACTTGCACCAGAGATAACGTGATTATTCGTTACGACATAAGCATTACCATCTGATTTTTTATAAATAACACCAGAACCTTCGCTCGATTCAGATTCCGTTGCGGTTGAAGAAGAATCACCCGCCGTCCCATAGATATCAGTCAGGCTATTACTTGAACTGCTTGATTTTGTATATGAAATTACTGAAACAACGGCATTTTCAACTTTAGAAAACGCCTTTGACGTTTCATTACTAGATTTAACGTTAACATTTGTTACTTTTGTTGTTCCTGACTTATTTGAAGACGTTGTTATAGCACCATTATCACCACTATTATTTTGATAAAGCTGGTAACCACCGAATGCAATTCCTCCACCGACTAAACCCGCGATAAGCGCCGTAACGATTGTTTTACCTAAACCAGATCCTGTTCTCTTTTCATCTGACATTTTTTATATACGCGACACATTTGTCGCTGCCTCCTTAAACGTAGTCTTTTTACTCTCTTAAGAATAACGATTAATTGTGAACTATTTATGAACAAATTTTGAAAAAAGATTATTTTTATAAAATAACTAATTTTGTTGCTTTTTCTGGGTCCGTATCAAAGACATTAAAGTCACTGCCAACCGCCAAATCATGTTCTTTCATCGTTGATTCTACGGTTAAATGAGCTAGTTCCTTCATATTATTATCCTTACTAAGATGACCCAAGAAGATTTTTTTCGTTCGATTACCCATGACATTCATCAACGCATCAGCACCATCTTCATTTGACAGATGACCTTTATCACCCAAAATACGTTGTTTTAACGACCAAGGATAACCACCCATCCGTAACATCTCGATGTCATGATTACACTCAAACAAGTACGCATCTGCATCAGAGATTGTCCCTTGAACGTTCTCTGAAACATATCCCGTATCCGTTAAAATAACGAATGACTTATTATTATGATGGAATTGGTAGAACTGTGGCGCAGCAGCATCGTGGGAGACACCAAAACTCTCAACGTCCAAATCATCAAATGTGATGACTTTTCCCATATCAAATATATGTTTCTTCTCGACAGGAATTTTACCAACGGTATGGGCCATAGCATCCCACGTTAACTCATTCGCGTAAACATTCATATCATACTTACGGGCCAGAATACCGGCAGCCTTAGCATGATCAGTGTGCTCATGGGTCACAAGTAATGTATCGACATCATTAATATCTCGACCAATATCAGTCATTAAACTCGCTATTTTTTTACCACTTAAGCCGGCGTCTACAAGTACCTTATGCTTCGGTGTTTCAATATAAGTGACATTTCCCGCGCTGCCACTTGCGAGAACGCTAATCTTCATGTCGTCTGTCTCTTCATTCATTACTCGTCTACGCCTCTATCCTTTAATATTCAATTAATTTAAAATACTATTACTATCCTTCATGATGGCACCAGAGAATGCGTTAACTTGTTTATACTGGATTGCGCCATTACTTGGATTCTTGATTGCCACAATCCAAACCGGAATGTAGACGCTATATTTTTTATCCAAACTCAGTAGCTCCGCATAACCCATCTCGGACCACTTCACCTTACTTGCACTGACAAATTGATTATATTGATACAATATCAGGATTGCCTGCTGTTGGCTAATAATTGACTCATTCTCACGTAATTTTTCCGTATTCGCCATATAAGTTTGCGAATATCCAACGACTTTATTTTCCTTAATTGTAAATTTTATTAAACCAACATCCGCATAGACCATTTTTCCATAAACAACTTGCGAATATACGACCTCGGTGTCCGTTGAAAGGCTGTCATTGTAACGATAATCCGCTCCGTGTAGAATCAATTTCTTATTATCTACAATTGTTTTATCAATCGTTTTATTCGGATTAACACCATCTAAAATACTGATTGGGGTCACAAAAACACTTGATAACGTATTATCTTTGTACGTTGTCACTTGCTCCTGTAACTGTGCTGTATCATTTTTTAACGAATCAGATGCCTTATTAGCAATATATACACCAGTACCAACTTTATTCGAGACACTACCATATTTAATATTATCTTCTCGCATCTCTTTAAGCGTTGTTCCCGTTTTTGTTGTCCCGGCTGAAGAGCTGCTGGATATTTCAATTTTCTGATTTTGACGCAGCGAGGTGAATAAAAAGATATTCAAACCAAGAAAAACAATAATAAAAATAATCTCAATTCGTTTAAAATCCAATTAATTCACCTCCTAGTCTATTTTTAACAACCCAGCATAATTTTTCCATTCATTTTTGTAACGGACGTACCAAGTAGGCGATAAATCAACCACTAAATCAGAATCAGAACTTGATACCCAACGATAACCTAATTGAATATCGGAAATATCCGAATCTTTATAACCCGCCGCAACCAAATCATCCAATACTTTTTCCGTACTTTGTAGCGTCACGTCTGCCTTCCCAGATGGAACGGCAATTTGTAACGTTGACAATGAAAAATTAATCTTGTTTCCACCATTGGATAATCGTTCTACTTCAATCGCACCATTCTTAGTCTGGTTGAAGATTGGAAATCCTTCAATGTAACTTCTAAATACGGTTGTCATGGTGTCACTATTAAATCGATAAAAGTGAATGTTATCTAGACCAATACCCGTATTTTTGATACTATCATAACTCTGTTCTAGCGCTTTTCCACGACCGATTTTTTGTTCTTGATTTGTATCTTTATCATCCTCAAATGACACTAAATTTGTATCATTTTGAACAGTTAATTGTCTGTCTGAACCATCGTAATAAGTACTCGTTTTTTTACTTTCCTTAATATTAACTGTTGATCCGTTTGTTTGTCCTAGTAGTTTAGCAACATACTTACTGGCCGTTTGTTTATCCACTAAGTACCGGAAGCGCGCTACTTTAAAATCTTGATTATAGTACATAAAAATATTATTATTGTGCAATTTAAATGTAACCAATAATTGCGAGAATTTCCCACTTTTTAAAACTTCATCAATCATTTTGTCTTTATTATATGATTTACTCAAAGAAATTTCGTAAACTTTTTTATCCTTGTCACTCAACAAATAAATACTGCGTTTATTATTACGAGGAATAACGATACGATCAAAAGGACGTGTTTGATAATCTTTATTTTGTTGATTAAAGACTTGATTGAACAAACTAATCGTAATCTCATCTGAATAACTGAGCATTAACTGATTTTTTTCATTCAAAAAAGAGAGGTATTCCCTTTCATCTTTAACTGGAACCTCAACAATTGAAGTTTCTTCCCATTTACGCATTTGTTTTTGAATATTGGCAATAATATTAACTTTTTCACTATATAAGACATTTTGCTCTTGATCATCATTATAAATAATCGATGTTGGTGAATAAACCTCGCTCAATTTTGCAGTTTTCGTTAAATCAGTCTGAGTTGAATTAGTCGTTCTTGTTGACTCACTTTTACCATTCCAAGTTGGATCCGTCCAAATAACCCATGATAATCCAACACTTGTCATGATTAATAAAAATAAGACTGTTGGCAAAATAAATTTACTCAATTTCATCCCACAGGTCCTCCTCATATGATTCATAAGGCAACGAGATGTAGAAGGTTGACCCTTTACCCTCTGAACTATCTAACCAAATCTTGCCCTTATGCATTTCAATCACTTCTTTGGAAATAGCTAACCCAAGTCCAGTCCCACCTTGCGCCCTTGAACGTGCTTTATCAACACGGAAAAAGCGATCAAAAATGTGAGTTAAATCTTTTTTAGGAACACCAAGACCCTCATCAGAGATACTTAAAATAACATGTTTATGCGTCTCTAATAAACGACAGGTGATTTCCCCACCGTCTGGTGAATATTTGATCGCATTATTCATAATATTATCAATTACTTGGACAATTTTATCAGTGTCCAATTCTACCCATAAATCACGTTTGGTAAAATCACGTTTAATCGTATATTTTTTACCGGTACCGTCATCAGCATTAATCATCATGTCAAATCTGTCCAGGACGTAGCCGAATAGTTCATTTAAATTAACCAATTCAAGTTCTAACTTAGATGTTCCTGAGTCCATCCGAGATAAATTAAGTAAATCATTAATCATACGCATCATACGTTCCGTCTCATTTTGTGTAACTTTTAAGAAGCCTGGTGCAACTTCTGGATCTTTCCATGCACCGTCGTTTAACGCTTCAATATAACTCTTCATACTCGTTAATGGCGTTCTTAATTCATGTGAAACATTAGAAACAAAACTTTCACGTTCACGTTCAATTTTTTGTTGTTCTGTAACATCGTGAAGTACACAAACTAGACCACTAATAAACCCAGATTCTCTCTGAATTAACGAGAAGTAAGCATTTAAAATCTGTTCGTGCTCTACGTCAGATAAATCAATCATAATTTCATCCTGATTTTCTAATAGATCACGTAACGTATATTGGTTACGTAAGTCGAGAATATCGAGGATTGATTTTCCAATTGAATCATCTTCATTCTGATCCAATAAAGTAGAAGCTGCCTCATTCATTATAATGACATTCCCACGACGATCAGTCGCAATTACACCATCCGTCATATGTGATAAAACACTATCCAAGCGACGACGTTCAGCCTCAGACGATTCTTGTGCTTCCTCAACACGAACGGATAAATTATTTACTGCATCGGCCAATTGACCCAGTTCGTCATTAGAATATACGCGGACTTTACCCGAATAATCACCACGCGAAATTCGAATCGTTTGTTTTTTCATCTCGTCAATCGGTCGAGTTATAGCCCGGGAAATAACAATCGTTATTAAAAGAACTAAAATTGCCGCAAAAAGTGAGGCGGTCACAAAAATAACGGTAATATCGTTAATATTTGAGTATAGATTTTCAAGATTGGCTTTAACGTACGTTACACCGACTGTTGTCGTGGCATTACCAGAAGTATTAACTAACGGCACAATTGAAACATAATACCGTTTATCGTTAGATTCATCATAAATCTTTTTTTCAAATGTTTTGGGCGTATATAGTACCTGTTTAATTGTTGCATCCGTTGTTTTTTGACCAACAACGGTCTGATTATTAAAGTCACTGCTCCCGCGGATGGTTCCCTTGCTATCAATGACCCGAATTTCTGTGATACTTGAATTACTAACGTCTTCCAATATCTTTTTAATATCTTTATTACCGGCAGAAGCATCCGGATTCGCTAAATCCTTTGTAATAGAATTAGTAACATAGGTTGGTAACTGCACTTGTTGCTTAAATGTGTCTAAATTCTGTTGCTCTAATTGTCTAACAAAATAAGCCCCGACAATTTCTAACGTTATTAAAATTAATAACGCAAAAATGAGGGCTATTTTAAATTGAATAGATCTAAAAAAACGAATTTTTTGATTCATTTTCATCGTTATGCTCCTGCTCTATTCTAAATCTGGATTTTTCATATAATAACCGACACCACGACGTGTTACTAACCACTCCGGATGGCTTGGATTATCTTCAACTTTTTCTCTCAAACGACGCATTGTAACATCAACCGTCCTGACGTCACCAAAATAATCGTAACCCCATACCGTTTGTAGTAAATGTTCTCTAGTCATTACTTGCCCTAGATGCTGCGCTAAATAGTGTAACAATTCAAACTCACGATGTGTTAATTCAATTTTTTCATCATGTTTCGAAACCATGTAGGCTTCAGGATGAATCGTTAATTGACCCACTTGTATTTCACTGTTTTGTGGCTGTTCCTCTGCTTGGACATTTTCAATTGTTTTTTGTCTTCTTAAGTTGGCCTTGACCCTGGCCACTAATTCACGATTTGAAAAAGGTTTCGTGACATAATCATCAGCACCTAATTCTAGGCCCAAGACTTTATCAATTTCTCCATCTTTTGCCGTCACCATAATGATTGGCATATCGTAAGTTTTTCTAACTTGGCGAGCAACTTCTAAACCATCTACCTTGGGTAACATTAAATCTAATAAAATTAAATCTGGTTCGACTTCTTTAACTTTTTCTAGGGCTTCTTCACCATCGTAGGCAGTATATACGTCGTATCCTTCTTTAGTTAAATTAAATTTAACGATATCAGAAATTGGTTTCTCATCGTCGACAACTAATATTTTCTTCATAATATGATCCTCCTTATAGGAAATCGCAAAATTAAATCCGTGTGCAACTTCTTAACCCTTCATATTATAGCCTATTCAACCGTTATTGCCAAACACGGTCATTCATCCATTAGAAGTCTTTTTTTGAAAAGTTATTGTTTTTTTCAAAAATATATGATAATATATTTAAGTTGATGAATTATTATTAACGGTTTGGGTGGTTAGCTCAGTTGGTAGAGCAACGGACTCTTAATCCGTGGGTCTAGGGTTCGAGCCCCTAACCACCCATGGGTGCCAAACCCAACATATCGCAAGATATGTTGAAGCATCTAGCTGCGGCTAGGTGCTTTTTTTGTGCCCTTTTTTATGAATGTTTCACGTGAAACAAAAGGACCATTCAATAATTGAGGTGCCTTAGAATTATCCCAACCATAGTTCTTTTTTAAAACAACTTTCCTTTAGTTAAATGACTAATCTCAAACACGTTCCGTTTCAATTTTAAATTTTTTCGCTGATATAATTAACCTATAATCTTCATACGTTATTATTGAAATGAGATAGTTCCTATCAACATAGTCAATATGAAATCCGTCCACTTGCCCTAATCCCTTTTTAAATAAAGGTTCGTTGGTCTCCTCATTCCTAAACGTATTAAGATCCATGTCATGGTTAACACCCCAAACTTCTTCAAATATTAAATTCAGGTGCTTCCCTTCAAAATCTATCATTTTAATGACTAATTTAACATTGCTTTTTTTCCTGTTATCTCCCGTATTTACATACGTCATCGCACCAATGTCAGCATTTTCTAATCCGTTCCCATAATTACGATCCAATAGATCAAACGTCTGTCTATCCAGAATTTTTTTTAACTTCATCCTAGTTTCTCCCCAAGTTATTTATTTTCTAAATGTCTCGTTTCTATTCTAAATTTTTTTGCTGACACAACTAATCGGTAGTCTCCCTGCATTCGCATTGTGACAGTATATTTTTGGTCACTGTAATCAACTCGAGAATCCATTATTTGTCCTAGTTTCTCCTTAAATACCGGCCTACCTGACTCCACATATCTGTAAGTATTAAGATCCATATTGTAATTAATACGCCAAATTTCTTCAAAGATTAAGTCAATTTTCAACTGTTCATCTTCATAATCGGTTAACTTTATAACTAATCTAATATTACTTTTTAACTCACTGTCTCCCGTATTTTCATAAGTCATCGCGTCAATATAAGCGTCATGTAATCCATATTCTCGAATCAATATCTCATAAGTTTGTTGGTCTAATAATTGCTTTAAATCCATTTTATTCTCCTCCATGAACCCCTTTTTACATCATTCATTATACTGCTAATACAGTTCAAACCATTCCAAATAGCTTTTAATATAACAAAAAAGACCTAAAAATTAATTTTAGGTCTTTCGATGATAACTTGTAATTCTCTTATGCCCAAACGTCGTCTAAAACATTTGTTTGATCACGATCGGGACCAACTGAGAATGTAGAAATTTTAACATCTACAATTTCTTCAATTCGTCTTACATAGTTTCTGGCATTTTCAGGTAATTCAGCGAGTGTTTTCATTTGAGTAATATCTTCAGTCCAGCCAGGTAACGTTTCGTAAACTGGTTTACATTGTGATAACTCTTTGAAACTTGCTGGGTAACGATGAATAATTTCGCCATTCAATTCATATGCCGTACAAATTTTAACTTCTTTTAATCCCGTTAATACATCAATACTGTTTAAACATAAATTAGTTAAACCTGAGACACGTTTAGAATGATTCATAACAACGCTATCAAACCATCCAATACGACGTGGACGCTTCGTTGTCACACCATATTCGTGACCAACTTCACGGATAGTATCTCCTATTTCATCAAGCAATTCAGTTGGGAATGGGCCATCACCTACACGAGATGTATACGCCTTGCAGACACCAACGACTGTATCAATTTGAGAAGGCCCAACTCCGGCACCAGTTGTTGCCCCACCGGCAATTGGGTTAGAAGACGTTACAAATGGATATGTCCCATGATCAATATCCAACATCACGCCCTGTGCGCCTTCGAATAAGACTTTTTTACCGGCGTCCAATGCATCATTAATAATCACTGATGTATCCGCCACATATTGTTTAAGACGTTGTCCATAAGCAAAATACGTTTCAAAGATATCATCAAATTCAAGTGGTTCATGATCATACAATTTTGTAAATTCACGATTTTTTTGTTCTAGATTAAGTTTTAATTTGGCTGAGAATGTATCTTTTTCCATTAAATCGGCAATTCTAATACCAACTCTGGCAGCTTTATCCATGTAAGCTGGTCCAATTCCCTTATTAGTTGTTCCAATCTTATCGTCTTTCTTAGCAGCCTCTTGTAGACCATCCAAAAGAATATGGTATGGAAGAATCACATGTGCACGATCAGAAATTCGTAAATTATCGCCTTTAATACCGAGCGCTTGAAGATAATCGAGTTCTTCACACAAGGCTTTAGGATTTACGACAACCCCATTACCAATCACGCTTAATTTATCTTGGAAAAAAATACCTGATGGAATCAAATGTAATTTGTAAGTGTTACCTTCGAATACAATTGTGTGTCCGGCGTTATCGCCACCTTGGTACCGTGAAATAACATCGGCATTTTGGCTCAAGAAATCTGTAATTTTACCTTTACCTTCATCGCCCCATTGGCTACCTACTACGACTACTGATGACATATTTTCATCCACCTCATAATTTATATTTTGGTAATTCATAAATACAATCCTAGGACATTGTAGCAATAAAACGATTAAAATACAAGTAAAATACGAACGTTAAGTTTTTAATAAAACATTTATAGGCTATATAACGAACTTTTATTACTTTATGCAAAAAAAATATCTCTTAACGAGATATTTTTTAACCTTCAGGTATATACGCAAGTGATGAGAATTTATTATACGATTTAACAAACAACAATTTAACCGTTCCTCGTTCACCACCACGGTTTTTTTCGATAATAACTTCAACTTCACCAACATTTTGGTCATCTTCATCCCTTGGATCAGGCAAATTTCCGTCTTCATCTTCATCTGTATCACGTTCATAATAATCGTCACGGTATAAAAATGCCACAATATCGGCATCTTGTTCAATAGACCCAGATTCACGAATATCTGACAACACTGGTCGTTTATCTTGACGTTGTTCAACGCCACGAGACAATTGAGACAAGGCGATTACCGGAACACTCAATTCTTTCGCTAACTTCTTCATTTGTCGAGAAATTTCTGATACTTCTTGTTGACGACTTTCACGACCTGAGCCTTCAATTAATTGCAAATAATCGACAACAATTAATCCCAAACCATTTTTTTCTTTCGCTAAACGACGACATTTTGCACGAATTTCAGCCATTTTTGATCCTGCAGTATCATCGATGAAAATATTTGTTTTTGATAACGAGTTCATCGCCACGATTAAGTTAGACCACTCAGATTCGTCCAGTTGTCCTGTCCGTAAATGGTTGGCATTGATACTACCCTCAGCACACAACATTCGACTTACAAGGGATTCTGCTGACATTTCCAAACTAAAAATTGCAACCGATTCTCCCGTTTTAGTTGCTACATTTTGCGCAATATTTAATGCAAAAGCTGTCTTACCAACGGCTGGACGAGCAGCTAAAATAATTAATTCATCTGCATGTAATCCGGCAGTCATCTTATCTAATTCAGGATAACCTGTCGATAATCCCGTGATCGTGTCGCCTTCTTTGGCTAACTTTTCAATATTTGTAAATGTGCTTTTTAATACATCCGCAATAGCTTGGAAGCCACTACTATTTCTTTTTTCAGAGACGCTCATAATTTCACGTTCTGCGTTATCCAAAAGTGTCGCCACATCATCGTCTTGCGATAAACCTTTTGTCGCAATTGATGTTGCCGTAGCAATTAAACGTCGAATCATTGATTTTTCTTCAACAATTTTAGCATAATATTGTACGTTAGCAGCTGTTGGGACAGATCCCGCCAACTCAACAATGTAGCTGACACCACCAACGTCATCCATTTGATTCCTGGACGTTAAATTATCTTGAATTGTAACAATATCAATTGCTTCATCCCTGTCATTTAAATCTACCATAGCGGCAAATATTAATTGATGACGTCGTTGATAGAAGTCTTCTGGCTCCAAGTATTCCATTGCTTCAATAAGGGCATCACCCTTTAAAAAAACAGCGCCTAAGACAGCTTGTTCCGCTTCAATATTTTGCGGTGGTGTTTGGTCCGTTAACAGTTCATTATTCATTGTATAGTGTTCTCCTTACTTCCAAAATCAAGAAAAAAACTGGCGCAAAATCAACTTTTGCCCAGTTTTTCAAATAAACGCTACTTTAGTTATTGGCCGAAACATGCACACGAATCATTGCTGTTACATCGACATGTAATTTCACGGGGACGTTTGTAAATCCCAAAGCGCGAATTGGTTCTGGTAGTTCAACTTTACGTTTATCAATTTTGATACCGTATTGTTTTTCCATTGCCTGAACGATTTGTTTGCTAGGAATTGAGCCAAATAAACGACCATCTTCACCGGCTTTAGCCGTTAATTCAACGATTGTTTTATCACTTTCTAAAACAACCTTTTCATCTTTAGCTTCTTGTAAAACTATTTCAGCTTTTTTTTCTTCAGCCTTTTGTTGGCCTTTTAACGAACTCATAGCTGAGTTTGTTGCCACTTTAGCTTTACCATTTTTAATTAAAAAGTTTTGTGCGTAACCGCTTGGAACTTCTTTAATTTCTCCACGTTTACCTTTTCCACGGACGTCTTCCAAAAATATAACTTTCATAATTGATCACTCCTTAATTTCATCTTTTTTTGTCGTTAATATGCTAACTAATTGTTCTGCGGCTTCGCTCACGCTCACGCCGGTTAACTGCGTTGCGGCATTTGATAAATGGCCGCCGCCACCCATTTGTTCCATAATAACCTGAACATTCGTTTCACCCGTACTTCTGGCTGAAATACTAACACGATTATCTGGTCTTTTCGTTACAACGAATGAAGCCGAGACACCCGAAACAGATAATAATGAATCTGCTGCTTGTGCTGCTGTCACAGGATCATAAATTGTATCATCCTCGCCCACACACAATGCTAAATCACTATTTATGAACTCCACTTTATCAATTAAATGATTTCTTTTCAAGTAACTATCAACATTTTCTTTCATAAAGTCTTGAACCATTGTTGCATCGGCGCCAACAGATCTTAAATAACTAGCTGCATCAAATGTTCGCGTACCCGTTCGTAATGAAAACGACTTTGTATCAATAATAATTCCGGTCAACATTGCGGTTGCCTCAATTTTATTAATTGGCTCGCTATCTTTTGATTGATATTCAAACATTTCAGTAATCAATTCACAAGTTGATGATGCGTAAGGTTCAATGTAAACCAACATCGGATTTTCGGGAAACTCTTCACCGCGACGATGATGATCAATAACCATCAAACGATTTTTAAGTTTTTCATACAGTTCTGGGCTTCCAGAAATTGACGGTTTAGAGTGATCAACCATTACTAATAAACTTTGTTCCGTCGCTTTTTCTAATGCCTCTTCAGGCGTAATAATATTATATTTAATGTCGGGATATTGATCCAACTCTTCCATTAATCGCTGTACATCGGAATGAATAGCCGTTTGATCAAGTACAATCCAACATTTCATATTATTCATTAACGCAATTCGTCTGATACCCAGACAGGCACCCACAGAGTCCATATCGGGGCTCTGATGTCCCATAACGAAAACTTGGTCCAATGGTTTCATAATTTCTTGTAAGGCTTGAGAAATCATTCTTGCACGAACTCGAGTCCGTTTTTCCATTGGGTTTGTTTTTCCACCATAAAATCTCGCTTGTTCCTCAGGTGATTTAACGACTACTTGATCGCCGCCTCGACCTAATGCCAAGTCTAAGTTACTTTGAGCCAATTTTGCGAGTGAATTTAAATCGCCATCACCATACGCAATTCCCATGCTCAATGTTAATGGGAAATTTTGTTTTGACGTTCGATCGCGAATCCGATCTAAAATTTTAAATTTTTCTTCTTCAATTTGTTGCAGAGAATGCGCATGTACTAAGATAAAAAAGCGATCTGTGTCCGTTCTTTTCAAATACATTCCATAACGACGAGCCCAGTTAGATAGCTCATTTGTGACGAAATTACTTAAATTAGAAACATTTTTATCTGACATTGATTGTGTTACTTCATCGTAGTTATCTAAGAAGACTTGTCCAATAACGACACGTTCTGCCTCAAATTCTTTCTCAATTGCCGAATAACGCGTGACATCCATCAGGTAAGCGACATGAATATCTTTTTGAATGATCATTTCAAAATCTTTTTCATGCCATGAAACCGTTGCTGCCGTTTTGTTCTCTACATTATTGGTAATAATCGTTGCCAACTCTTCATCAACGACTTCAATTTTTTTACCTAGAACATCATTTTTTTCAAAATAAGGCTGTAAGTAGGGGTTAACCCATTCTATTTCGTTTTGTTCATTGAATATTAAAATACCAATTGGCATTTTAATGAGCGCTTCTTGCTCACCACGTTTAATTCGATATGATAATTCAGATATGTACTCATTCGTATTTGCGGTAATTTGAGACATGATATAAATACTTGCACTGGTAGCACCCAATGCAATAATTAATAACATAAGTCCTAAAAAGAAATTAACCGTAAAAGACAGAACAACACTAAATAAAGATAAGATTATAATAAAAATTGCAATCCATCTTAAGCGTTCATTCTTCAAGAAGCTGGGAAGCCTCTCTTTTGAAAGGAACTTTTTCATAGTATCTCCTCATCTTTGAATCCTAGATGTTATCTATTTTATCACATTCCCCGTTTTACTGCACAAATCTTGCTAGGGCACAAAAAAAGAAGACTATTTACATAGTCTTCTTTTTTGATTACTATTCTTCTGAAACGAATGGTAATAAGCCCATAATACGTGAGCGTTTGATTGCAATTGTTAAACTGCGTTGGTTTTTAGCGCTTGTTCCCGTAACACGACGAGGTAAAATCTTACCACGTTCTGAAATGAAACGTTTTAACAAGTCTGTATCTTTGTAATCGATGTAATCGATGTGGTTAGCTGCGATGAAGTCGACTTTACGACGACGACGTGCGCCACCGCCACCACCTCTACGTTGTTGTTGTTGTGCCATGTGAGTTTCCTCCTCTAATTAGAATGGTAGATCGTCATCAGAAATATCAATTTGTTGGCCATTATTTGCAAATGGATCAACCGCTGCTGAATCGTTTGTTTGCGTTGTGTTTGAATTATTATTCGAACTTGCGCCACCGAACGGGTTAGCATTGTTATTTGATGATGAAGATGAACTTGATTGAGGAGCGCTGCTTTGATTATTAGCGTTATCTTGTTGTTGGCTTGATTGAGATTTTGATTCAAGCAACGAAAAGTTTTCTACGACAACTTCAGTAACGTAAACGCGGGTTCCTTGTTGATTATCATATGAACGTGTTTGAATACGTCCATCGACACCAATTAAAGAACCTTTATGCGTAAAGTTAGCAAAATTCTCGGCTGCTTTTCGCCAGATAACACAGCTGATAAAATCGGCTTCACGTTCGCCAGAAGCGTTCGTGAATTGTCGATTAACCGCAACTGTAAAAGTTGCAACTGCAGCACCACTAGCTGTGTAGCGTAAATCAGGGTCTCTTGTTAAACGTCCGACAAGTACTGTTCTATTAATCATAATGTATTGCTCCTCCCTGTTATTTTATTAAAAATGAATTATTTTTCATCTCTGTTAATGATCATATGACGCAAAATTCCTTCGTTGATCTTTGAAAGACGATCAAATTCGTTAATTGCGATATCATCGTTGGCTGTAGCATTAATGATATGGTAGATACCTTCATTATAACCGCTGATTTCGTATGCAAGACGACGTTTTGACCAGTCTTTTGAAGTAACGATTTCTGCACCATTACTTGTTAAGATACCATCGAAACGTTCGATTAAAGCTGCCTTAGCTGCTTCATCAAGATCGGTACGGATGATATAAGTAATTTCATATTTACTCATGACTGTTTACACCTCCTTATGGACTTTAGGTCCTTACCTCGTGGTAAGAACAAGGAAAGTTATCTATTTAATGCCATAGACACTTACGAACTAAAATTATATCACTGCCATTCGCTTAAAGCAAGAAAATCCTAATTAACTACACACTGATTAAGTACGCGGTTAATTAGGATTTTATTTTAATTTTTAAAAATTTTTATTCTGGATCAATTGTTTCGGCTTCGACATTTGGCACATCTTCATCCAAAACGACTGTTGTTTCTTCAGGAGCGGCCTCTACTTTGGCCATTGTTGCAACTTTAGCATTTTCATCAATTCGAATTAAATGAACCCCTAAAGTAGCGCGACCCGTTTTCGAGACATTTTTCACATTAAAGCGAATCATAACGCCTTGATCAGTGATTAACATAATATCTTCATCACCTTGAACGGTTTCTAATCCAGCAATTGGTCCATTCTTTTCAGATATATTGGCTGTCTTAATCCCTTTTCCACCACGCCCTTTAATTGCGTAAGCAGAAGCAGGTGTTTGTTTACCATATCCTTTTTCAGAAATAATAAAGACGTGACTATCAGCAGCTAATAAATCAGCGCCAACAACGTAATCGCCTTCTCTTAAACGAATACCACGAACACCAGAAGCAGAACGACCCATTGAACGAACATCATTCTCAGCAAATGATACAGCATACCCTAGATGCGTTCCAATAATCATATTCTGCGTGCCATCCGTAATTGCAACGTTGATTAATTCATCTTCGTCATGCAATTTAATCGCTTTTAGCCCATTATTTCTAATGTTAGAGAATTCCGAAACCGGTGTCCGTTTAACCGTTCCGTTAAGCGTTGTAAAGAAAAGATAACGTTCATCATTTTCTTGTTTGCTTACGTTAATAACGGCTTGGATTTTTTCACCAGAATTAACCCCTAATAGATTAATAACGGGAATCCCCTTAGCTGTACGACCATATTCAGGAATTTCATATCCCTTCATACGGTAGACTTTACCAGCATTGGTAAAGAAGAGTAACGTATCATGCGTTGATGTCGACACGAGATGTTCAATAAAGTCATCATCGTGAACACCCATCCCTTGAACGCCACGTCCGCCACGGTTTTGTGCCTTAAACTCATCCGTTGGAAGTCGTTTAACATAACCATTATGCGTCAATGTAATCATCACTTCTTCTTCTTCAATCAAATCTTCATCTTCAAGATTTAACACCTCGCCAATTAATAGCTCAGTACGACGTTCATCGCCAAATTTGGCTTGTAAATCTAACAATTCTTGATAGATAATGTCATGAATTCGAGAATCATTGGCCAAGATATCTTCAAAATCGGCAATTGAGGCCATTAAGTTTTGATATTCTTCTTCAATTTTTTCACGTTCCAAGCCAGTTAAACGCACCAAACGCATATCTAAGATAGCTTGGGCTTGTTTATCTGATAATCCATAGTTGCCCATCAATTGATTCTTAGCAAGCTCACCCGTATTTGAACTACGAATAATTCTGATAATTTCATCAATGTGATCAAGCGCAATTCGTAATCCTTCAAGGATATGTGCACGGGCACGAGCCTTTTTCAATTCAAATTGCGTACGACGACGGATAACTTTTTCTTGATGTTCAAGGTAATAAACAAGCATTTCCTTTAAACTCAAGACTTTAGGAATACCATTAACAATTGCCAACATGTTAAAACTAAATGATGTTTGTAATAACGTTAATTTATAAAGGTTATTCAACACAACTGAGGCGCTCATATCACGACGAATATCAATCACAATTCGTAATCCTTCACGATCGGATTCATCATTAATATCAGTAATGCCTTCAATTTTTTTATCACGAGCTAAGTCAGCAATTCGTTCAATTAAACGTGCCTTGTTGACCATGTATGGTAATTCATCAACGATAATACGTTCCTTACCATTTTTTTGTTCTTCAATTTCAACTTTTGAGCGAATTGTAATTGTGCCTTTACCTGTTTCATAAGCTTTACGAATACCAGATTTACCTAAAACGGTTGCTCCAGTAGGAAAATCAGGTCCGGGAATAGCTTCCATTAAATCAGCCACAGTTGCATCAGGATTATCCATTAAGATATGTAATCCAGAAATAACTTCTGACAAATTATGTGGTGGAATATTCGTTGTCATACCAACGGCAATACCCGTAGCACCATTGACTAGTAAATTAGGAAAACGCGCAGGTAAAACAACTGGTTCATGTTCACTACCATCGTAATTATCCATGAAATCAATCGTATCTTTATTGATATCACGCATCATTTCAACGGCAATCTTACTCATTCTAGCTTCGGTATAACGCATAGCAGCGGCGCCATCACCATCGACAGAACCAAAGTTACCATGACCATCAACCAACATATAACGATAACTAAAATCTTGAGCCATACGAACCATCGCTTCATAAATCGATGAGTCACCATGAGGATGATACTTACCCATAACATCCCCAACGATTCTAGCTGATTTTTTGTATGGTTTATCAGGCGTGATACCCAGTTCACTCATACCATATAGAATACGACGATGAACAGGTTTCAACCCATCACGAACATCGGGAAGCGCACGGGCAACAATAACACTCATAGCGTAATCCAAGAACGATTTTTTCATTTCTCCGGAAAGATTAACATCTGTTATCCGGCTTGTAGTTGGTAGTTCTTCTGCCAAAATACTCGACCTCCTTTACGACTAAATTGTTAAATATCTAAGTTTTCTACATAAGTAGCATTATTTTCAATAAATTCACGTCTAGGTTCTACACGATCGCCCATTAACATATTAAAGACATCATTGGCTTCAATTGCATCTTCAACGTTAACACGCAATAAACGACGTGCATCTGGATCCATTGTTGTTTCCCATAGTTGAGAAGCATCCATTTCTCCAAGACCTTTGTATCGTTGAATAACAGGTTTTGGTGTTGGTGATAATTGACCCTGAATTTCTTCTAATTCTTCTTCAGTATCAACATAACGAATCATTTTACCCTGACGAATTTGGTATAAAGGTGGTTGCGCGATGTACACAAATCCAGCTTCAACAAGTGGACGCATATAACGGTAGAACAGCGTTAACAATAATGTTCTAATATGCGCACCATCGACATCGGCATCTGTCATGATAATTAATTTGTGGTAGTTCGCCTTTTCGACATTAAATTCGCCACCAAATCCCGTACCCATGGCTGTAAATAATGACCGAATTTCTTCATTAGCCAAAATCTTATCTAAACTTGCCTTTTCAACGTTTAAAATCTTACCACGGATGGGTAAGATAGCTTGCGTTAAACGAGCTCGACCCTGTTTAGCAGAACCACCGGCTGAATCACCCTCAACGATGAATAATTCGCTAATTGCGGGATCTTTACTTGTATTATCAGCCAATTTACCAGGTAAATTACTAATTTCAAGTCCACTCTTTTTACGAGTTACTTCACGAGCATGCTTAGCGGCAACGCGAGCTCGAGCAGCTAATAAGCCCTTTTCAACAATGATCTTAGCTTCCTTAGGATTTTCCATTAAGAACTTAGTAAAATGTTCAGAGAAAGTTCGATCAGTCACCGAACGTGCATCGGAATTTCCTAATTTTGTTTTTGTTTGACCTTCAAATTGAGGATCAGGATGCTTGATGCTGACAACGGCCGTTAGTCCTTCGCGGACATCTTCACCAGAAAGGTTCGCATCATTTTCCTTCATCAGGTTATTTTTACGGGCATAATCATTTATAACCCGGGTTAAGGCTGTCTTAAACCCAGACTCATGCGTTCCACCTTCATAAGTATGAATATTATTTGTAAAAGTTAATAAATTACTATGATAATCGTCAGTATATTGTAAAGCGACTTCTACAATAATCCCTTTTTGTTCACCTTCAACATAAATAGGTTCAGGGAAAATGACATCTTTATTTTTATTTAAAAATTCAACATAATGCTTAATACCGCCGGCATAATGGAATTCTTGTAATCCAGGTCCACCATCACGTTTATCATCAATCGTAATTTTAAGTCCCTTATTCAAAAATGCTAATTCACGAATTCGTGTTGTTAAGATTTTAATATCGTAAACGGTTGTTTCCGTGAAAATATCAGGATCTGGCACAAAATGAACAATTGTTGCATGTTCATTCTCAGGTGCTTCACCAACAACAGACATTTCCTTCGTGACTTTACCACGAGCAAAGGCCATACCGTAAATCTTTCCCTCACGGATTACTTGAACATCCAATTCAGTTGACAATGCATTAACAACTGAGGCACCAACACCATGAAGTCCACCGGAAACTTTATATCCGCCACCGCCGAATTTACCACCGGCATGTAAGATTGTGAAGACGGTTTCAAGTGCTGGACGACCCGTTTTTTCTTGAATATCTACGGGAATACCACGGCCATTATCGCGAACCGTAATACTATTATCTTTTTCAACAACGACATTAATTTCATCAGCGAAACCAGCTAATGCCTCATCAATACCATTATCAATAATTTCCCAAACCAAGTGATGAAGACCTTGTGAGGCCGTCGTTCCGATATACATACCGGGACGTTTTCTAACAGCTTCAAGTCCTTCTAAAACTTGAATTTGACTCGCATCGTATTCTTTTGCTTTTTCTTCATGTAATTCTTCAGCTATTTCAGCCTGTTTTTCTTGATCAGTCAACTGTGTGTTCCTCCTCTTCGAGTAAATTACCTTGATTAATATGAAAAATCTTTGGCTCATTAATTAACGTTCTGGCAATACCGCTGAGATTAGGCGTTGTTAAAAACGTTTGAACCTTATTTTGAATTGTTTTTAAAAGGTGAGTTTGGCGCATGTCATCCAATTCAGACAACACATCATCCAAAAGAAGGACCGGGTATTCACCCGTTTCTTCTTTCATTAATTCAATTTCGGCTAATTTAACCGATAATGCAGTTGTTCTTTGTTGCCCTTGCGATCCATAAGTCTGGACATTTTTGCCATTAATCAAAAAACGCACATCATCACGATGTGGTCCAGCTAAGGTTGTCCCTTGAAATATTTCTTTTTTCGTTGCTTTTTTTAAATCGTTTTGGAGTTGCGCATATAATTGCTCAATCGTCTGATCTGCGGCATCCTCTAAATGAGTTGCGTACTCAAACGTTAAGGTTTCAGCTGATTGTGTAATTTCTTCTTGCAATTGGTTAGCCCAAAATTCAAGTTGTTTCAAAAATATCAATCGTTGATGCACGATCTCGGCGCCAAAAGCGGCTAATTGATCAGATAGTACATCTAAAAAAACTAAATCTTGATTTTTTTTATGTTGCAGCTGTTTCAAATATTGATTGCGTTGTTTCAAAATTGTTCGATACTGGCCTAAATTATACAAGTATCGGGCATTAATTTGACCGAATTCCATATCAACGAAGCGTCTTCTAACCGCTGGTGCCCCTTTGACAAGGGCTAAATCCTCTGGTGCAAACAAAATCACATTGAACTGACCAATGTATTGTGATAATTTAGCCTGCTCAAGGTGATTAACTTTAGCTTTTTTTCCCTTAGAATTAACTTGAATTTCAAGTGGAACGGCGCCTAATTGTTTATTCACTCGACCCTGAATGATTGCCGCCGTCTTATCCCATTTAATTAACTCTTTGTCATTGTTCGTTCGATGACTCCGAGTCATTGATAGTACATAGATGGCTTCCAACAAATTGGTTTTACCTTGAGCATTTTCACCAAGTAAAATATTGATTGCTGGAGAAAATGAGACATTTAAGTCTTCATAGTTACGATAATCCCTCAAGGTCAGACTTTCTAAATACATGGATAAGCCTACTTTTCGTCCATTGAATGCATCGTAATAATTGCAATGCCTGGTACTTCAATGACATCCCCGGGATATAACTTACGTCCACGTCGATCTTCTAATTCGCCGTTTACAAGCACTTCATTCTCACGTAAAAACCATTTTGCTTCGCCACCAGAATTAATAATTGTTTCTGATTTTAAGACCTGTTGCAACATCATATAAGGTGTTTCTAAATAAATATCTGATTTCAAATCGTCGTCAACCTCCATTTTCTTCTTTTTTCATTATACCTTTTTTTATGCAAAATTACAATTTGACATCTCATTTTAAGGCGATTTAAGCGATTTAATTTTTATTTAGTCCTTTTACTCTCAAAATGCTAAAAAGGCCGTATTTTTAATTAATTGACTAAAATCCGCTATCAGTTCTTTTTTTTTAGTAAAACCAAACTCTAAACGCTATTTCTATCAATTTTTAGGTTTAAGGTTTAATTGACAAAAAAATAGAGTGAAAAATCGTTAAATAAAACGACTTTTCACTCTATTTTCATAAATTACCGCTATCTAACGGACAATTAGAATGTACGAACGGGTGTAATTAATTGAATAAATTGTGTTGTATCTTCAGTTGGTACCAAAGTAAAAGGTCTCAATGGTTGCGTGAAGGCAACTTTAATCTCAGTTTGGCCAAATGAACGCAATGCGTCTTTCATATAATCTGGATTAAATGAAATTTCGAGATCATTTCCTGATAAGTTACTGAACTCCAATGCTTCTTCAACATTACCAACATCAGGTGAATTACTATAAATAACAACTTTTTGTTCTGCAGCGTTAATCGCAAGTTTAACAACATTATTACGACTCTCATGTGATAACAATGAAGCACGTTCAATTGCTGATAACAGTTTTGGCGCGCTAAATTCAATACCTGTAGCAGATTCATTAGGAATTAAACGACTTGTATCGGGATAATTACCTTCTAATAAACGCGAATAGAATGAAGTGTTACCAAGAATAAAGAGTACTTGGTTTTCCGAGATGCGCATTTCAATATCTGGATTTGAATCATCAATCATTCGTGATAATTCAACCAATGACTTCCCTGGAATAATAACATCATACTTAGCATCATTAGCGCCTTCTAATGTAATTTTACGTTGGCTTAATCGATGACTATCCGTTGCCACAGCTAAAAATTCACCATTTTCGATTACAAAATGGACACCCGTCAAAATAGGACGACTTTCTTGGTTTGAAACTGCGATAACGGTTTGACTAATAATCTGTTTTAAAATTGAACCAGAGAAGATTAAATTATCATCTGTATCAATTTCTGGTAAATGAGGATAATTATTAGCATCTAATCCATTAATATTAAAAGAAGCTGATCCTGAAGTGATTTCAGTTTGGTAACCATCAGTTACCGTTAATGAAAATGTATCTTGTGGTAATTTTTTAACAATTTCACTGAAAAAACGAGCGGGTAATACAATTTCGCCAGTTGATTCAATCGTTAAATTATTAGATTCATCTTCGACAGATAAAAAAGTTTCGATTGAAACATCGGCATCGCTTCCTGTTAGAAGTAATCCAGAAGCAGTTAAAACGACTTTAATACCCGTCAATATAGGAATCGTTGTTTTTGAAGAAATGGCTCTTTGAACATCTGTTAATTGTTTAATAAAAGCTGATCGATTAATTGTAAATTCCATAGTGAAACCTCCGGTGAGTTTAGTTATTAATTAAGTAATAAAAGAATAGAAGCAGTAGTAGGGCCTGTTAATCATGTTAAGAAATAGGTTGGGACCGTATGAATAAAAGCATCCACATGTGGATAACCTGTGAGTAAATAAACTGTTTTATCCACAGTCATCCACAAAATAGATTAGTTAAGTTCACTCTTAAGATCCGAAATTTGACGTTGTAATTTGTCATCTGTTTCCAACATTACGGCAATTTTTTCGTGAGCATGGATAACGGTCGTGTGATCCTTACCACCAAATTCAGATCCAATTTTTGGTAAAGAATTTTCAGTTAGTTCACGGCTTAAATACATGGCAATCTGGCGAGGCATAACAATCGCTTTGACCCGTTTCTTACCTTTTAAGTCGCTTACGGTTACATGGAAATATTTGGCAACGCGATCTTGAACGATGGCAATTGAAACCTCGTTTGATTTGTCCTTTAAACTCAAGTTTTTAAGGGCATCAGCGGCTAGGCTAGTTGTAATTTCTGAATTTGATAAGGTCGCATAAGCTTGAACCCTTACAAGCGCACCTTCAAGTTCACGAATATTTGAATCAATCTGACCGGCGATATAACTTAAGGTATCATCCGGTATCTCAAGGTTTTCGGCATCAGACTTGTTTCTTAAAATAGCAATTCGAGTTTCTAAATCGGGCGGTGTGATATCAACCGAAAGTCCCCATTTAAAGCGAGAAATTAGACGTTTTTGCAGTTTCGGAATTTCATTTGGTAAGCGATCGGATGATAAAACAATTTGTTTTTTATCATCATATAATGAATTAAACGTATGGAAAAATTCTTCTTGAGTTGATTCTTTGTCAGCAAAAAATTGAATATCATCTACTAATAGAAGATCAACGCTTCGATATTCCTTCCGGAAATCTTCCGGTGTATTATTTCGAAGTGAATTTATAAAGCCATTTGTGAAAGCCTCACTGGTAACGTACTTCACTTTAGCATCAGGGTTATTCAGCAACATTTGATGACCAATGGCGTGCATCAAATGGGTCTTACCTAAACCAACACCACCATAGAAGAATAGTGGATTATACAGACGACCTGGTTCCTCAGAAACAACTAAAGCAGCAGCATGTGCCATCTGGTTGCCTTTACCAGTAACAAAAGTACTAAAGGTGTAGCGATCGTTTAACTTAGCGTCACGCATAAAGGTAGGAACGTTGTCGTTATTTGATTGCGCGGTATTTGCTAGAGACATTTTCGTTTGTGCGCTAGCAGTGATTTCACCCTTTATCTGTAAAACGGGATTGATCTCTTCACCCGTTGTTTCATAAAGAAAAGCAACAACTTTTGGAGCTAAGTGTTGTATCCAATATGTTTTGTGCAGTTGGGAGGGTAGTTCGATAATAAGATCGTTATTAATAAATTGCTTTGGTTCAGCTGATGAAATCCAAGTTTCGTAACTAACAGGATTAAGTTGCGTCTTGAAATAATCTGTCAGCGAAGTCCATAAATTTTCGAGAGTAAGCACAAAAAGCCTCCTTGTTTAAATAAATCGTAACTTTAGTTTAGCATTTTAAGGCAGAGTTTTCCACAGGTTTAAAAAATTGTGTAAAAAAGAATAACAGGGGTATTAATAAGTTTTCCACAGGGTGGGAGTAAAAGTGAAAGTTGGCTCAAAATGAGAAGGTTATCCACAAAAGTAGAGTGAATACAAGTGTTATGTTAACAGCGTTTATACTAGTTGTTAACAATTTTTAGTTAAGGGTGTGTATAACTTGTTAACAGGGTGTTCATTGTGAAAAAGCCTGTGACCCGAACTGTGGAACGCAAGATGTGTTTCACAAGTCATCCACAGCAAAAAAATAATCATCTTAAAAATGTGGATAACTAATTTACAGTGAATTTTAATAAATTTCTTTCATAGAAGAAAGAAGTATGGTATTATATTCCGGTAAGTGAAATTGACGTCACTGGTGTCTTATTTTATAAGATACCGATTAGTTGAAACATTAAGTATTTAAGGAGGTGCCTAAATTATGAAAAGAACATACCAACCTAAAAAACGTCACCGTGAACGCGTACATGGTTTCCGTAAACGCATGAGCACAAAAGGCGGACGTAACGTCTTAGCACGTAGACGCCGTAAAGGTAGAAAAGTATTGTCTGCATAGACCACTGATTTCAGTGGTTTTTTTTATTACAAAGATACGAGTACCTATTTAACTGGAGATATCACATGAGAAAATCATATCGCGTTAAAAAAGAAGCAGAGTTTCAAACCGTCTTTAAAAAGGGTCAGTCTTGTGCAAACCGGAAATATGTTATTTATATGATGGAAAAACCAGGACAGGTTCATTTTAGGGTCGGTATTTCAGTTGGAAAACGTATTGGGAATGCGGTTGCCCGTAATTGGGTTAAGCGTCGTATTCGTCAATCGCTATTAGAATTGAAACCAGATCTTAAACAAGATTGTGATTTCTTAGTGATCGCTAGACCATCAGTTGCCTGGTTATCGCAAGAAGAATCAAAAAAGCAATTAACACACGTCTTGAAAATAGCCAAAATTTTAGACTAATAAAGTGAGCGAGGGTATTCTTGTGAAAAAGAAGAGTAAGCGATTTTTAGTCCTATTCAGTATGTTAGGGTTAATGTTAGTCCTAGCGGGATGTAGCACAACACCAATAACGGAAAATAGTACAGGTATCTGGGATGGCGGGATTATTCTTAGTTTCTCTAGAGCAATTATCTTCCTATCAAACTTATTCGGTGGGAACTATGGTGTTGGTATTATTGTCTTTACCATAATCATTAGAGTTATTTTATTACCATTAATGATTTATCAAACAAAAAGTATGCGCAAAACGGCTGAAGTACAACCTCAATTAAAGGCACTTCAAGCTAAGCATTCTGGTAAAGACGCTGCCACGGTTCAAAAATTACGTGAAGAACAACAAAAATTGTACGCAGAAGCGGGTATTAATCCAATTGCTGGGTGTTTACCATTGTTGGTACAAATGCCAATCTTATTGGCTCTTTACCAAGCTATCTTAAGAACCAATGTTTTGAAAACTGGTGAATTTTTGTGGTTACAACTTGGAGACAAGGATCCATACTTCATCTTACCTATCTTGGCCGCAATCTTAACTTACTTTGTTTCTAAATTGGGCGTTATGGCGCAACCAGAGGCAAATTCAATGTCAACAATCATGGTTTATGGAACACCTATCATGATTCTTGTTACGGCTATTAATTTACCGTCTGCTTTATCATTATACTGGGTTATCACTAACGCATTCTCAGTTGGACAAACATTATTAATCAATAATCCGTTCAAGATCACACGTGAACGCGAAGAAAAAGTTCGTCTTGAAAAAGAAAAAGCGCAAGCTATTCAAAAAGCTAAAAAGAAAGCCTATAAGGGCCGTAATAAAAAATAGTAAAATGAAGCCAATCCCGTTTAGTGGAATTGGCTTTTTATTTTGGCTATAATTAAGGAAAGAAGTAGGAAAGGGGATGTTAAAGATGAAAAAATTAACAAAATCTAATAATAAGGTTATTGCTGGGGTTGTCGGTGGAATTGCCGAATACTTTAACTGGGACCCTACGTTGACAAGAATAGGTTATATTATTTTAAGCGTCATGAGTGTCGCGTTTCCTGGTATTATTGTGTACATTCTTTGCGCCATAATTATGCCTGAAGCACCTTCAAAATATAGATAAATAAAAATGCGCAACCAGAACGTCTGGTTGCGCATTTGTTTCACGTGAAACAATTTAGAAAGTTGCTGTATCTGGATCTTGAGCATAACCAACGACGCCTTCAAGCGCGTTAATCTTCGCCATATCTTCATCTGATAATTCGAAATCGAATAAATGAGTATTTTCTTCAATTCGATCAGCATGCACAGATTTTGGAAGTGGTAAGAAACCATTTTGTAGTGACCAACGTAAGGTAACTTGCGCTACAGTACGGCCAACACGTTCAGCAATTTCAACCATTGTTGGTTCTGCAAAAATGGCACCTGTACCTAAGGGGCTGTATGCCTCTAATTGAATATTATGGTCATGAGCGTAATCAATCGTTTCTTTATTAGTGTCACCAGGAGCTAATCTAATTTGATTAATCATAGGCATAATTGTTTGTGTTTCTTCTAAAACTTTAAAATGACGAGGGCGGAAGTTAGAAACGCCGATTGCTTTGATCTTACCTTCATTATAAAGGTCTTCAAATGCACGCCATGTTTCTTGAAGATGGTTCTCCCAATTATCTTCACGGTAAGCGGCAGGATTTGGCCAATGAATCAAGAATAAATCAAGATAATCAACGTCTAAATCTTTTAACGTTTGAGCAAAAGCAGCTTGTGCTTGATCATACGTATGTTCTGTATTAGCTAACTTACTTGTTAAGAAGATATCTTCGCGGGCAATGCCACTTTCAGCAATTCCTTCACCAACACTGCTTTCGTTATGGTACATTTCTGCGGTATCTAAATGTCTGTAACCTGCAGCTAGGGCTGATTTTACAGATGCTTTAGCGACATCACCGCTGGGTGTTTGCCATGTTCCAAAACCAACAACTGGGATTTGAACGCCATTTGATAATTCATATGTATCCGTTAATTTATTCATAGAATTGAACCTCCAATTATTTTTACTTACTTTATGTGTTCCATTATAGCCCGGGTCCTATAGACCTTGTCAAATGAAAGACCTTTTCAAAAAAATGGTTCTGAAAAAGGGTTTAGGTGAAGACTCATTTAGTGCTATAATACAATGATGATAACTATACTTGGAGGATGAACATGCCCATATTTACTGGAAAAAATGTTGATCAGGCTGTAACTAACGGTTTGGCTACATTAAAGCTTGAAAAATCGCAGGTTGAGATCAAAATAATCAATGAAGGTAAGTCTGGATTTTTATTTTTTGGTCGTCAAAAAGCAGAAGTTGAATTAATTGAAAAAATAGTAACAAAAAAATCAACAAGTAAAAAAACCGTTGATGAGAAAAAAGAAGAAAATGTTGTGTCAAAACCACTTACTGCAGAAGAAAAAGCTGCTAGAAGTCAGCTTAATGAAAAGGCAGTTCATGACGTTGGTTATTACTTAGCCGATATTACTGAATTAATGGGAATTGATACGGAAATTAACGTTCAATTTGAACGTCGTCAAGTTACATATGACTTTAATACGAGTAAACAAGGCTTATTAATTGGTAAACATGGTAAAAGTTTAAATGCACTACAGTACTTAGCCCAGGTTAATATGAATCAAAAAGCGGTTAGTCGAATGAATGTCATATTAGACGTCGGGGGCTATCGTAAACGCCGCGAGGAAACTATTGAACGCCTCGCAATTAAGGTTGCTAAAGACGTCATCAGAACGGGTGAAACAATTCAATTAGATCCTATGCCAGCGAATGAACGTAAACAAATTCATTTCTATCTAGCACGGAACAGTCGTATTAAAACAACCTCTATTGGAACTGAGCCTAAACGTTCAGTCGTGGTTGCACCAAAGAAGAAAACACATTAGTCAATAATGGAAGGAAGTCCCCCACATGACCTTAAATCATAATCCTAACAAGTTAGAAGATGAACTTTGCTTCTCAATTTACACGGCACAAAAAGATTATAATAAGTTTTATACGGAATCACTGAAGGAATTCAGTTTGACGTATCCACAATATATTACTTTGCTCTCACTATGGGAAAAATCTCCAGTGATGGTGAAAGAACTAGGTGCAAAGTTACACTTAGATAACGGAACCCTAACGCCTCTTTTAAAACGAATGGAAAAAGACGAGTGGGTTGAACGAACGAGAGATCCAGAAGATGAACGTCGCGTGAACGTGTCGTTAACTGAAAAAGCAAAGAAGAGTAAGACCAAGATTATTAAACAAATGTCTAATTGTTTTGCTTCATTTGATATGACTGAGGAAGAATATCTTGGTTACGTTAACGAATTAAAAATGATTACTAGTAAATTAGAAAATCGAGTTAATCGCGACTAGTTAAACAGACTTATTGACAAATGTCGGTAAAAAAAGTATATTATTGGCATTGAACTTAATATTAGATAAAGTAGTGAAGGTGCTTTATCCACGTCTTTTTTAAGGCGTGGAGTGGGCCCTTTTTTTGTTTGAAAAAATTTAGAAAATAAGGTTACCCGAGTAATAATTCAAAATCGAAGGGAGTATTTAAAGACATGCCAGAACTAACAGAATTTGATACAATTGCCGCTATTTCAACACCACCTGGTGAAGGTGCTATCTCGATTGTTCGATTAAGTGGGGAAGACGCTGTCCAAATTGCTAACAACGTGTTTAAAGGGAAAAATTTAGCGAATGTTGATAGTCATACCATTAATTATGGTCATATTTTAAATCCTAAAACGGATGAAGAAGTTGATGAAGTAATGGTTTCCGTTATGCTAGCGCCTAAAACATTTACCCGTGAAGATGTGATTGAAATTAACTGTCATGGTGGGATTGTGCCAACGAACCAAATTTTACAGCTACTATTAAGTAACGGCGCTAGACTGGCTGAACCCGGAGAATTTACAAAACGGGCCTTCTTAAATGGTCGAATTGATTTATCTCAAGCTGAGGCTGTCATGGACTTAATCCGCGCTAAAACGGATCGCTCGATGAAAGTTGCTTTGAATCAGTTAGACGGAAATTTATCACGTTTAATTCGTAATTTACGTAAAGATATCGTGGATGTTTTAGCGTTAGTTGAAGTTAATATTGATTATCCAGAGTACGATGCTGGCGAAGAAATGACGACTAAATTATTACTTGAAAAAGCGCAAGATGTTAAGCAATATGTTCAAGAATTACTAAAAACTGCGCAACAAGGTAAAGTGTTAAGAGAAGGATTAGCTACGGCTATTATCGGGCGTCCTAATGTGGGTAAATCAAGTCTTTTGAATCACCTATTACACGAGGATAAAGCCATTGTAACCGATGTTGCCGGAACAACGCGTGATGTCATTGAAGAATACGTTAATGTGATGGGTGTGCCTTTAAAGTTAGTGGATACGGCCGGTATTCGTGATACAGAGGATAAAGTTGAAAAAATTGGGGTTGAACGTTCTAAAGAAGCCATTGTTCAAGCTGATTTAGTCATGCTTGTCTTAAATAGCAACGAACCTTTATCTGCTGAAGATAAGCAGCTCATTAAATTAACGCAAAATGATAAACGAATTGTTATTTTGAATAAAACTGATTTACCTGAGAATTTAGATCGTAAAGAGTTAGAAAGCATGGTTGATCCGGCTGAGATCATTTCAATTTCTGTCTTAAAACATGAGGGAATGAAGCAGCTTGAAGAAAAGATTGCTAACTTATTCTTTGGTGGTATTGAAAACAGTCAAACAACTGTTATGATTACAAATTCTCGCCATATTGGGTTGTTAAACCAAGCTGAAACGTCTTTAGATGATGTTATAACGGGAATTGCTGCAGGGATGCCAATCGATTTAGTGCAAATTGATATGACCAGAAGTTGGGAACTACTTGGTGAAGTCACCGGTGATAGTTACAAGGATGAATTACTCACGGAATTATTTAGTCAATTCTGTTTAGGCAAATAATGATTAACAAATAGGAGAATATAAATGGATTTTAAAACTTATAATGGTTCGGAGTACGACGTCATCGTTGTTGGTGCCGGGCATGCTGGTTCAGAAGCTGCACTTGCCGCTGCGCGAATGGGTAACAAAACATTACTTATTACAATTAGCTTAGACATGGTCGCATTTATGCCATGTAACCCCTCAATTGGTGGTCCGGCTAAAGGAATTGTTGTCCGCGAAATTGACGCCTTAGGTGGCGAAATGGGACGGAATATCGATAAAACTTACGTCCAAATGCGGATGTTGAATACTGGTAAAGGCCCAGCTGTTAGAGCGTTACGGGCACAAGCTGATAAGCATCTTTATTCCAGTGAAATGAAACATACGATGGAAAAAGAAGAAAATTTAACGTTACGTCAAGGAACAGTCGACAGCTTAATTGTTGAAGATGGCGAATGCCGTGGTGTCGTAACAAATACTGGCGCAAAATACCGTTCTAAAAGTGTTGTTTTAACGGTTGGGACGGCTGCTCGAGGTAAAATTATTATTGGTGAATTAAGTTATTCATCAGGTCCTAATAATTCTCAACCTGCTATTAAACTTTCTGAAAATCTTGAAGCACTTGGTTTTGATTTAGAACGTTTCAAAACAGGAACACCGCCTCGTGTCGATGGTAATACCATTGACTACAGTGTAACTGATGAACAACCTGGTGATATCGAACCTAACCACTTTAGTTTTGAAACACCTGATGAAGACTACATTGATGTTAAAAACCAACTCTCTTGTTGGTTAACTTACACTAACTTGAAAACACATGAAATTATTAATGCTAATCTTGATCGGGCACCAATGTTCTCAGGGATTATTAAAGGTGTGGGACCACGTTACTGTCCATCAATTGAAGATAAAATTGTACGTTTCTCGGATAAACCTCGTCACCAACTCTTTTTGGAACCAGAAGGTCGTTCAACAGACGAATTCTACGTTCAGGGGCTTTCTACGTCAATGCCAGAAGAAGTTCAACAAGAGATCATTCATTCAATTAAGGGCTTAGAAAATGCCGAATTGATGCGTCCTGGATATGCAATTGAATATGATGTTGTGGCACCTTACCAATTACGTCCAACACTTGAAACAAAATTAGTGAAGAACTTATATACTGCTGGTCAAACTAACGGAACTTCTGGATATGAAGAAGCTGCTGGACAGGGTTTAATAGCGGGAATTAACGCCGGATTACGTGCTCTTGGTCGCGAAGATTTTACGTTGAACCGTAGTGATGCTTATATTGGCGTTATGATCGATGATTTAGTAACAAAGGGAACAAATGAACCTTATCGTTTATTGACGTCTCGTGCTGAATATCGCTTAATTTTACGTCATGATAATGCCGACTTACGTTTAACTGAAAAAGGGTATGATATTGGATTAATTTCTGAAGACCGTTTGGCTATTTTTGAAGCTAAAAAAGCAGAAATAGAAGCAGAAAAAGCTCGATTACAAGCATTTCGTATTAAACCAACTGATGATGTGAATGCTTTCCTAGCTGAACATGAAAGTGCTGCTTTGAAAGATGGTGTGTTGGCTAACGAATTCTTACGTCGCCCCGAAGTAACTTATGCGGATGTTGCGAAATTTATGCCGGGTCCTGATCATGAATTGGATCATCGAATTATTGAACAGGTTGAAATTCAATTTAAATACGAAGGCTACATCAAAAAAGCGCAAGAAAAAGTTGCGAAATTAAAACGTATGGAAGCTAAAAAGATTCCAACGAATATTGATTACGATTCAATTGAAGGAATTGCGACGGAAGCTCGTCAAAAATTCATTAAAATCCAACCCGAAACGTTGGCACAAGCTAGTCGTATTAGTGGTGTTAATCCCGCTGACTTATCAATTCTCGCTGTTTATATTGAACAGGGTAAAATTGCTAAGGTTAACAGTTAGTATTACGGGGATGTAAAAAAGGTGTCAATTAAGTATGTTTTTCATACTTAATTGACACCTTTTTATTTTATATTATGTGTATAATAATTTTACAGTCCAGCTGCGTGCATGATTGAAGTTAGGTTTGAAGCCAAGCTAACGGCAAATACGGTCATAATAACGAAGACCACAAATGCTAATAGAAGTTGACCAATTACGACACCGTAAAGACGATCAATTTTGACAGGATTTGTATCAATCACAATTGCTAGGATGAATGCAACACTCATGATAAGCGCCATTAAGAAGTAAATGAAAACGGCAGCACCTTTCATACCAGACAACATTAAAACCATGCTGATAACGGATAGTCCAAGATTAACCATTAAGTAATGCGTAAAACGGTTTGTGAATGACATTAGTGTATCAGTTTTATCACCTAATACGACGTTTCGAACAAAGAAACCGATTAATACGTAAATGGCGAAGACGATTAACGTTAAGAAAAATAATTTTGCGTAAAGACCGCTCTCAAGCGTTGCTTGTCCTGCACTCACGGCATCACTGCTGCTACCTGTCGTCGTTGATTCACCAAAGGCACTAAGGAATGACTTCGTAGAGTCTACAGCTGAAGTAACTGATCTTGCAACACTGTTCATTAATAATTTTACAAAAAGGTCATTGAATAGTGCAAATAAGATAATTGTGGTGAAGCCAAAATATTTATGACCATTTTCTAAAATAGTTGGGTGTTTTACAGCATTTAAGAAGTAAAACCAGTAGTTCTTTGCAAATGATTTAGCTTGTTCAACGTTTTCGTTTTGGCTCTTTGTTTCTTGTGGTTCTGCGTATTGTTGTTGGAACTTAGTTGGTTCTTGTTCATTTTGTGGTTGTGTTTTGATTGCTTCTTGAACGGGTGCTCTGCCTGGTTCAGCCGGAAAGGCGAATCCACAGTTTGTACAAAATTTGACGTTTTCTGGTTGTTGAGAACCGCAGTTAGGACATGTTTTCATTATTATTTCCTCCAAAGGTTAGTTGTCTTCGATTTTTTCGCTAATTTGTTTACCTGGTGAAATTGAATCAATTAAGAAATCATCGTTGTTAGAATAATTAGTTTTAGCAGTAAATTCGAAAACTTGTGTCTTAGTTGAGCTCTTATCGTCATCATCGGTAATATGGAAAGTATAAGTAACATCGTAAGTCACGTTAAATTTATTTTTAGCTGTAGGCGTTACCGTTTTTACTTTAGCTTCGTAATCGACGCCTGTAAGTAAGTGATTATCATGGTATCCCATAGCAATTTTGACCCATTTTTTAGCATCTTCATTACTTTTACCATCAACGAAGAAGCTATCAATTGAACCGTAACTTTCATTTGAATACTCATCAGAATCGTCACCCTCTGAAGTATAATTATCGATATGGGTAAATAATTTGTCCATGTAGCTCTGGGCATCATCCGTCGATAACATATCTGGGAAGGCAATAGTGAATAGGTTACTATCAGAATTATCCTGAGAACCATTTTCATCAGTGTTATCTAAAGTCACGTTATTATCGTCATCATTACCTGAAATTTGGTATTTACTTGTAACAAGTGTGTTGTTGCCAACCTTTTCTTTAAGTTGTAAAAGGTTATTCCCAGAAGAAGCAATGGGGCCAATTGTGGCAGATCCAGAATCACTGGTTGTACCGACCTTTTTTGAGTTAACAAAAATATCGGCGTTTGCAATACTTTTAATTCTAAAAGTAATTGTGCTTAAATCTAGGTTCACTTTAGAAGTTGAACCACCGATAAATTGGGTTGATTTATTAGTTAATTTGGTACCATCAATGGAGCCAACGGATTCTAGTGTATAGCTTCCGGGAACTAATCCCGAGATTGTTTTGTTGTAGTCATCGGAGGTTGCTGTTGCAACTTTTTTCCCGTTTAACTTAATGTCGGCACCGGAACTATTCGTTGATAGTTTAACGGAAGCGGTTGAAAAGTCGGCCGTATATTTAGGGAATAGCAACCAATGTTTACCATTTTCTTTTAAACGGAAATAGGTTGAAGTATCCTTATTATCTGTTAGACCAGTTTTAAAGTATTTAAGTGAGCTCGCACTGTGCCAAGCGTCGGATGCGGGTTTCATGTTTGAATCAGTAATTTTGAATGACGTATCTGACGTCGAAAAATAGCTCTCCATATTTTTATTATCTTTAAGAGAATCAGTAATACGATTAATTTGATTGTCTTTTGAGTAATATTTAGTGCCAACGTAGTAACCGCCTGCAATAACAAGGACAAGAATACCAATTAAAATTCTGATAAATTTAGTCTTACCTGAAATTGGTTTTTTTGGAGCCGTTGTTCGTGTTTGTTCAACTGGCATTTCTTGTTGAACAGGCGCTTTACTTTGCGCCGGAGTGACAGAGTTTGGTTGTTGCGGTGTAACAGGACTCACCCGTAAATCGAAGTTACAGTTAGGACAAAAATTAGCACCTTGGGGCACTTTAGACCCACAATTAGGGCAAAATTTTTGCGCTGATCCGCCAGCTGTATCATCTAAAGGAGCATGATAGATATATTCTTTTTTGATCATTAGTTCCCCTTTTTAATTATTATTTGAAGCTATTTCGTAATACTGTGTTACCTATGTACCCCCGTAAGACACCCTCTTTAAACCAGATTTAATGGCTAAAATCAATAAATAGAATCTGAAACTTAATTGAAACTTAACTTATTTTACCAACGATACAAGTTATTGTATACATGTATTTTTAAAAAACGAATAACTTGTAGTCTGTTTGAATGATTTTAAATCCTTTACCATAAAGAGATAACGTTTCTGCTTAGGAGTTTAATATGCTTAAGAAAATAGGAATTTTAATTCGTGCCAAACGAAAATTATTAAATATGACCATTGAGCAGTTGGCTGAAAAGTCAAAATCCTCTGTTAGTTTAATCTCCTTGATAGAACGAGGGAGATTAGACAATATTAAGATGAAAAAATTATCAGATATTGCTGAAGCTCTGAACATGACACTAGCCGATTTTTTTACTAATCAAAATTTAAAAGGTGTTGCGACACTGGATTTAATTAACTATCTTGCTTCATTACCAGAAGACAAACGTGAAGCAACTGCTGAATTATTGCTCAAAGTTATTCGGTTATAATTGATTATCATTAATGATAGACCATGCTATTTCTTCAATAGTGTGGTCTTTTTTTTGTAATTGATAAGTTCCCGCTAAATCAATTTGCTTGGTAGGTAAGTCCAGAGTTAAAATATCAAAATTGTGAAAATCAATCCGATGATTACTCAGATCATAGATTAAAAATTTTAAATCCTGTAATACCTTCAAGTTATCGTGTAAATCTATCCCATTCATAAATAAAATCTCCCTTGTAAAAAAATGATATAAAAAAAGCATTAGCTTTTATTAGCTAATGCTTAGATTACAACAAAATTATGTAATTTAATATGACTGACGCTTGCAAAAAATTAATTTTAACGATAGTCAGCAATTTTGTCAACAAGACATATAATACCCAGTCTTGTCAATAAGGTATTTATAAGAAAATACCTGAGTCATGCTAAGGTTAATTTAAAAGCTGTTGGGTAATAGAAACTAGGAGAAGAAGTAAAATAACAACAACGTGTCGGGTCTTGTTAAGCATTAATATGGCAATAAATTCACGTAAAAAAGCGTTAGGTAAAAAATACCAAGCTGTTTTACCGCCGATGCCTTGAGCGTTGACACCAACCATCCGTGCGAACAGTCCTGCGCGGAATATATGGTAGTTATTGGAACTGAATAAAATATTAGTCCCTCCATTATCAAGATCAATTATTTTTTTTGAAAAGAGCATGTTTTCAAAGGTAGTTGTCGATTTATCTTCTAATAATGTAGACGCTTCGGGATATCCATTTTCAATCGCCCATTTTTGCATTGCGAGTGCCTCTGAAGTGGCTTCATCATGACCTTGACCACCTGAAAAAACAAGGATTGGCCGTTTTCCACCCAGTGAAACCTGTTTATCCGCAAATTTGATGGCGCGTTGGATTCGATTGGAAAGCAATCTACTAACCTTATGCCCATTAAGTAACCCCGCGCCTAAAACAATAATATAGTTTTGATTATATTTAGGACGACGAAGGTTATATAAGATGCTGGCGGATAAAAAATTTAAAAAGGCTAACATAAAATAAATACCAAGCCATGAAGCGAAAGCAAATGGGATTTGAACGTACCAAGGCCACGTTGGAACTAAGGATTTTGTGAACCATTGGACAATAAGCACAATAGCGAGTATTAAACCCAACATATTGGCTAATGAGTGACTTTCCCGTTTAAAGACCATGCGCGCATTAATTAAAAGAAAAGGAATAGTACTAATGGATATCAAGAACACGCCCAATACGCCAACAGTGATAACAATAAGTGCGACTGTTTCTACAAAACTATTAGAGATACCAGCAAGAGCCCCCATTAAAGAAATAAGAAACGCGTTGAATAAAAATCCATTGAGTAATCGACGCGGTTCGGTATGAAAACTAATGTACCAAGATAATAGTATTAAAAATGGTAATAACAGAATTAAATAGCTCATAAATTACCCTCCAAATGAAAGAATATCTCAAGTTTAGCACATTATTTATAGGTAAAGAACTGGAACGTCCCCTTAGTATGAGAAAAATATAAATTATTTTAACATTTTAAATATTGCCGAATTTATTAAGTAATATAAAGAATTTAGGCAAGTGATACGGGTATGTAATCCTTCCCCAAATGATAAAAAATATGGTTCGATTATACTATTGATAAGTAATTTAAGTTGTACGCGATTAAGTTGGCTTTTTGTGTCAGACGTGTTATTATGTTAGGGACATAAACAATCAGAATAGTTTAGATTAGGTGAAAATTCTTCGGGGGAAGGAAGCAACTTATTATGAAAAAGAAAATATTATTGTATGTAATTAGCGGACTTCTTCTGTTTTTCTTGGGTGGATTAAAAGCAGAAGCAGCAAAGACAATCAGCGGGTGGCCATCAAGTGTGCCAGCTCCTCCGGCGTCAACATTGAAAATTGCCGGTTACTTTGGAGCTCCGGATAGTTTGAATTTAGATTCAGGTACAAGTACTAAATATCCACAAACGGTTATCATCACACCGTACGCTAAGGATCAATTAGGTGGTATTTGGTCGACATCAAGAATAGATTTAAACAATAGTTTTTCATACAGCATGTGGTTATGGCTAGGTGCTAAAAATGGATTATACGATGTTCCTGACGCGGCATCCGATGGGATAGCCTTCCTTTTACAAAATGATTCTAAGAGGGATGGGTCTATAGGAACAAACGGTGGTGGTATTGGTGCCTATTCATATGGGAACCAACAAAGTGGGAAAACCAATTATGTTAAGGATTCCTTGGCTATTGAGATGGATAGTTGGTGGAATAATATTGCTAACCTTCCGGCTGAACATTTTGATGAAGATATCCCATATGCGGCAAATTCAAATGGTCATACAGCATTTGTTCAGCCGAAAGATCTTGGTAAAAATTCAAGACTGGGGCATATTAAGTATTGGTACGAAAAAAATCCGACAAATGATAATAATAAGGACCCCAAGTACATGTTAGCCAATAATCATTGGCGCTTATTCAACATTAATTGGGTACCTAAAATTACTTGGGAAAATGGAAAAAGAATTCTAGGTGGGAAGTTATCGTACACATTTGGTGATAACTATGACCCTAAAACAGGGACAACAGATCATAGTACCGTTATGCCCGGAGATATGTCATTAGATATTCCAGATGTCAATAAGTACTTTGGTGCCGACTCTTCAACAGCTGACCCTTTAAATCAAAGTGTTCTATATGGATTTACGGGATCTACGGGTGGGGCTAACAATTTTCAAGCTGCCAGTATGAATAAATTACCTCAAACGGTAAGCCCAATTACGTTGAATTTTGTGATTGATGGGACTAACACGAAGTTGATTGATCCAGTTTCTTTAAATGGGGAGGTTGGCGAGACTTGGAATGGTGCCGATCGAAGACAAGAATGGATTCAATATAAAAATGAATGGTACCAATATACCGGTAACTATACGGCCGATACCCCCGATTCAAAAGATAATGGAACCTTCTCGGCAACAACTGGCTACAATGTAACGTATAAATACAAAAAACAGACGCCGCCAGAGAATTACGCGCTTAAAAAAGCGGTTAAAAATGTTACCGCCAATGATGCAAATTGGGTGACGGATACGACTGGTAAAACGGGAGATAACATTAGTTACGAGTTAACGTATACCAATTTAACTAATATTTCTTCTGGTGACATCACGGATAAATTACCAAGTAATATCACGTATACCAAAGGTAGTTTACAAATGGCGAGCCCTGATAGTAATTGGGAATATAAAACGATTGACGATAGTATTTTTATTAGTAATCAAACAGTTAAATTTCCGTATGTCATTCCCGCCGGTGGCTCATTTAAATTGAAATTAAATGGCGCAATCAATTCAGGCGTCTCTCCGGGAGATAAAATTATTAATAACGCAACAGCTGGTACGTCTAGTTCAAGCGTTAAGAGTAATGATGCGATAGTGACCATTAACAAGCTCCCCTATAAGGGAAGTATTGAAAAAGGCGTTCTTAATGAGACAAATAAAGAAACAAAATATCAGTCCAAAACAAGCGGACAGGTTGATGATTTAGTTAAATATCAAATTAAAGTGAAGCCGGATGCAAACTCGGCTGATAAATTAACAACTATTGATTTAAAAGATGTTGTTAGTGATCCGACAAGTGATTTAGACATTGATAATAACTCAATTTTAGTGACTTATGCGGATGGTTCAACTCAAAAAGAAAGTTCAATTGCTGATATCAAACTTAAAGATATGGTGAAGGGCGACAGTGCAACAATCACTTACTCAGGAACGGTTAAACGAACAACAGTTGGAGAAATTGAAAATAAAGCATTGGTGACTGCTAAAACAAGTGGGAATGAAACGTATTCTGATTCTAGTAAAGCAGATGTCGAAGTGACAGAGCCTCGTAATACCAATATGACGATTCGTTATGTTGATCTCGACGATAATCTAGCGAGTCCAACATATATTAGTACTGAAGTTAGTGCGGCGGGAAAACCTAAAGCAGCATTATCAACAGTTATTTCTGACAGAGTTGCACCTAAAGTGTTGAATGATTACACGGTTATCTCAGTTACTAATGACACTGATTTAACAAAGGCCAACTGGTCAGATGCTTATAAAGATGATCCTTTGTTCGATTATAAAGATAAGGTGATCACGTATGGGTATAAGAAGGCCATGATTTCGATTGACGCACCTAAGTTATGGGATTTCGGTACAAATGATCCGGCACAATCTGATACAACTTACTATCTAAAGACTGCCGAAAATAAACCGCAGAAAATTTCTGTAGTAGATAACTACGGCGTTCAATCATGGCAATTAAAAGTTCAACAATCAACCGCGTTTATCAGTACTGATACAGATAAACATGAGTTAACTGATGCACAACTTAGAATTACTAACGGAAATGTAATTGCCAATAAAGACAATACTGCTAAAGGGAATATTAATTCGAAAGATAAATTTAATATTGATACTGGTAGTGAGATTGATCAATTGATGACTTTTACTAAGTTAGGAACTTATCAAGACAACGACGAGAAAAAAGATCAAAGTAGTAAAGATAATCCATATACCAATCCCGGAAAAGGGGCTTGGGATTACCAATTTGGAGATGACAAAACGGCCAACTACAGTGTTGGGTTACATGTTCCAGCAACAACTAAGAGATACAAGACGCATTACCAGACAGAGTTAACATGGTCATTAACGGTTGCGCCGTAGGAGGAAATGAAAGATGAGTAAGAAACAACGATTGGGGCAATTTGGTCTTAGTTTGGGATTACTATTATTTGGATTTATGATGTTGAGCCGGCCAGTACAGGCTGCTGCACAGACACAGAATGCAGATTTTGAAATTCAACCAGTGTTACCTAGCGAACAAGTGGATAATAGCTTACATTATTATGACGTTAACTATGAACCGGGAACAACTCATGTTATTAAAATGAAGGTTCAAAATTTTACGGATCACGAAATGACGCTTAAAAGCGATTTCCAAAATGGAATGACGCAAGATGGCGGTGGTATGAAATTTCAACAATCTATTAAAAACTTAGATGTGAGTTTAAAAATTCCGTTCACAACCGTGGCAAGCATAAAAAAAGCGGATCAAACCATTAAATTAGGGCCAAAAGAGGCTACAACTATTTCGGCAACTATCAAAATGCCTAAACAAAAATTTGACGGCATGATTGCCGGTGGTTGGCATTTTATCGAGTATGTAAAAAGTACCGGAAATGCAAAACAATCGGTTTCTAGTAACTATGCTTACATGGTGAGCGTTAATATCAGGGGATCGAAATATGAGGTCTATCCAAAATTAGCCTATGATTCAACAAAACCAATGTTATTCAATAAGCATCCTGCTATGGGAATTAAACTTAGGAATACAGAACCAATGGTCTTGAAGAATGTTACATTCCAAGCAGTACTCTACAGGGATGGACAGTACAGTAGTCGACGCGTGTTTAATAAAACACAATCAAGTATTGCGCCGAACTCATCAGTCACGCTGCCTATTTCATGGCAATATGAGACGATGAAGCCGGGTAAATATCATGTAGAAGTTAAAGTGAATGGTCAAAATCTGTGGGATTTAAAGAAAATGAATTGGTCATTTAAAAAGACATTTAACGTTACGGGCAAAGAAGCTGATGATATCAATAGTGAAGCAATTAAAAGACCCATTAATTTCTGGTTCTATATTGCAGCAGCTAGTGGGGCAATGATGTTAGCAACGTTAGGTGGCGCAATCTTCGTTCTACGGATGACAGTCTAATGAAACGTAATCACTTTAAATTTCTAATGGGCATTATATTAATTATGTTTAGCGTGATAACTGTTGGTAGATTGTCACAAGGAAGCGTCTCTGCTCAAAAAATCGTTAATGACGAGAGTAAGGCAACGTTTATGCTAATGCCGGAATTACCTAAGGATAACATTGGCGGGAATCATCTCGGTTATTTTAATCTTAAGTTAAGCGCGGATAAAACGCGTCAAATTAGGATTAAAGTCTATAATCCGACTGATAAGGTGCTGTCTATCACGAGTGAAGTGAAGGACGCAACGACAGACGATAACGGAGGAATTGACTACCTCGGACTACATAAAATTGATCGTAATTTATTGCCTGAGGTAGGAAACGACATCGTTAAGATGCCAAAGAATCTTAAACTTAAACCGAATGAAACCAAATGGGTAACTGTTAAGATTAATCCAGGAAAGACCCTGTTTGCGGGTCAAAAGTTAATGGCTTTGAATCTTGGCTCGGCTGAAACAGATACTAAATCAAGTATTAATAATAAATTTGTGTACGCAATAGGTCTTGTATTGAATGGGACTGATTTAAAGAAAAAAGAGTATAAAACAATGTTATCGGATGGTATTAAAACGCGAATTATTAAAGATCATAAAGCCGCAATCAGTATTAAACTTAAGAATCCAGATCCAAAATTTTTAAGTAATGTTAAGGTGACTGCGAGTTTACAAAATGATAAGTGGCATATGATTCATTATGATAATGAACTTAAAAATATTAAAATTGCGCCAAATTCGAGTTTTTATGATGATCTTTTATTAAGCGAATTGCGCCTAGTTCCGGGTCTATACAAAATGACGTTAAATGTGAAGACTGATGAATATACAAAAACGATTCATAAGTACGTCAAAATTACGTCGTCAGATGCATCATATATTAATCGAAATAACTACGAATATTTAAAATTTAGAAATATTATTTTAGGTGTTTTGGGTGGTTTAATTTTAATAATAATTGTTACTTGGTTATTAATTAGAAGAAAACGAAAGAGGAGATTAAATGCGAAAATTAGTTAATCGTTTTGGAAAAAAATGGGTGATAACAAGTATGACGATCCTGATGATCGTGTTCTTAATTGTATTCGGGGTAAGTTTAACCTTGGGACTCATTACTTATCATAATTACGATGTCTACACAACGGTAACAATGTAAATCTACGGGATATGATTGCGCTAGTTGTACACTTAATTAACAATCATAAGTAGTGGCGCTTATAGTAATTAACTATAAGGGTTTTGGAGCACCAACTTTAAAAATGGTTATAGGTTACATTATAACACCGCACAATTTGTGCAAAAAAAATATAGGGGGAATTTCTCATGAAATTCAATAAATTAACTGGTTCAGTTTTAGCAGGGGCAACTTTATTATCATTGCTTGCACCAGCAACAGTATCTGCTGCTACAGAAAATAACGACGCTGCAGCAAATGGGGGAACAGCATTACCACAAACAGATAATACTAAAGTTGGTATTTCTTTTGGTGATAATACACATAACTCAAACACTGGCTACCTACGTCTTCAAATGGTACCTCATATCTTAGATTTTGGTAACCATACGTTACTTGATGCTGCATATCCTACATTTACAGCTGACGGTATGAATGAAGGTAAGAAAGATAACACACGTTACCCTAACTACGAAAACGGTGATACAAATAAAACAGCCGTTTTAAATACTAAGGGTGATGCTGCTTTATCAAGTGTTGATGGTAAAGCTTGGGCAACTGTTGTTGATAAACAAATCACACGTACAGCTGCAGAAGAAACTGGTAAAAATACAGCTGCTTCAGGTGACTGGACATTGAGTGTTAAATCAAACAATGAATTAACAGCTGTTGATTCTCAAGGTAATGCAATGCCAAATGATAGCATTTCAGATGCAACATTATCATTTAAAAACACTGCCTCAGCTCAAACACAAGATGTTTACGGTTTAACACAAGAAGGACAAGATAAAACTTGGACTGACGATGTTGCCGCATTAAAAGCAGCAAATCCAGCACTTGAAACACCTGCTGCCGTATCAACTGTTACACCAAATATTGGTTTAACTTTAGCTAAAACTGCTGGTACAGATGTTACTGTAGCAACAGCTAAAGCTGCTGAAGGACAAGGTGCTAACGTCTTTGGTTGGAATACTAATGATATTAAATTAACAATGCCTAAATCGGCTTCTGTTGATAATGCAGTATACCAAGCAGATTTAACATGGACATTGTCATCAACTGTTGCTTAATTTAATTAAGTAATAGTGACATCTTTTAATAATCATGTAAGAGATCATCCTACGGGGTGGTCTCTTTTTTTGTTTTGATATGTTACAAAGTGGTGTACATTGATATAAACATATGATATATTATTCATATGAAAAAAGTTTCACGTGAAAAATAGTTCATATATAGGAGATGTTACAATGACAGCATTAATAGGATCTACTGTACTTGCATTTATTTCAACAAATATCGATTATTTGTTAATTTTAATTATTATTTTTGCGAAGTATAAGAATAAACATGATGATAAACTAATATTCATAGGTGAGTTATTGGGTAGTGGAACACTGATAGTGGTAAGTCTGATCGTCGCATTCTGGTTAAAGATGATTCCGGAAGAATGGATTTTAGGATTTTTAGGAATCATTCCAATTGTTATGGGAATAAAAATGTATTTTGGTGACGAAGATGAAGGCAATGAAGTTCGTGAAAAATTAGGGAAACCACAGCGTAGCATCATATTAAGTGTTATTATGATAACTATTGCAACTTGTGGTCCTGATAATCTTGCCATCTATGTACCCTTTTTCACAACGTTAAATACTGGAGATATACCAATCGTGTTGGGACTATTCTTTATATTCTTGTGCATGATTACTTGGTTAAGTAAAATGATTACTAATTTGCCAAAGATCCAAGTATTTTTTGAAAGATTTGGCGATTTAATTACGTTACTTGTTTATGTCTTCTTGGGGATTTATATCTTACTAGAGAGCGGGACCATTCAACACTTTATTTAGGAGGAAAATGATGCAACCGTATAAAGAAATTCCGGCGGATGAACTTGATGAATCAATCATGTTAACTAAATTATTGAATAATCGAATCAGATTACAATTAATCTATTTGCTGGAACAACATGAATACAATGTGACTGAATTATCTAAAATATTGGATATTGAGCAAACAAATTTATCGCATCAATTAAGTTTATTAAAAACACATCAAATCATTAGCCAACGACGAGAAGGTAAACTGATGTATTATCGAATTGACGATCCACATATCATAGAAACGATGACGGCGTTACTACAGCATGCTAAACACGTCGCTCATGGAAAAACTTGTGATGGTAAAATATGATAGAAAAAATGACTAACTTCGTTTATTTGAAGTTAGTCATTTTTTCTATATCAGTTGACGTTGAAATGGACCCTAACGGATTTGAACCGTCGACCTTCTACTTGCGGAGCAGACGCTCTCCCAACTGAGCTAAGGGCCCGAATAGCTTTATAATACACTAAATATATGAAATTAAAAGTAAAAAATGACTTTTTAAGTGATTTTTTCTAAATAATAATAGTTCTCAATTAAATAGTGCGCGGTTAAATTCTTTTTTGAATAAATAATGTTGCCACAAAGGGATTACCAGGGGGTCAGAAAAGTATTGCTTTTGATAGTTTTGACTGTGAATGAGAACGGACCTAAACTTAATGACTAGAGAGTATTTAACTTTAGATAGTTTATAAAATGAATAAGGGGGATGTAACTATGCTACAGAAAATAACATTGGCGGAAAAAATTAACATACTGCGTGCGGGTGTGATGGGTGCTAATGATGGCATTATCTCAATTTCCGGGATTGTGCTTGGTGTTGCGGGTGCTGCCGTGAATAATTTTGGAATCTTTATTGCAGGAATTGCAGGAATGTTTGCGGGAATGTTTGCAATGGCTGCTGGGGAATACGTATCCGTGAATACGCAAAAAGATACGGAAAAAGCGGCAACAGACGTGCAGGCAAAAAATATAAAAACGCATTTTAATGATGAAAGAAATGACTTAGTGGACTATTATCAAAAACAGGGTATTTCTGAGGATGTCGCTGTAGATATTGCAGATGAGCTGATGAGAAAAGATGCCGTTTTAGTAACGGTAAAAGAAAAATATGGGATTGATCCAGATCACTACACGAACCCCTGGCATGCAGCAGTTGCTTCGATGTTATTATTCCCGGTTGGTGCCGCTTTACCTTTATTGGCGATAACGTTATTCCCTAAACAGATTAGGATTTCAATGACAATCATGGCGGTGATTTTTTCTTTGATATTGACGGGTTACGTCAGTGCAACGCTTGGGAACTCCAGTCGCAAATTAGCCATAATGCGCAATGTCATTTCTGGACTTTTAACGATGGCAATGACTTATTTTATTGGACACTTATTCGCGTAGAAGGAGAAAATAATGACAGATAGAAAGAAAATATCATTAGGCGCAGAATTAAATATATTACGTGCTGGAGTATTAGGATCAAATGACGGGATTTTAACTGTTGCGGGTGTAGTCTTCGGAGTGGCAGCAGCAACGTCAAGTCCATTTGCTGTTTTCATCGCAGGGATATCAGATTTGTTGGCAGTCGCGTTTTCGATGGCATCCGGCGAATATGTTTCTGTTAGCACACAAAAAGATACAGAAAAGGCGGCTGTCGAAACACAAAAGCGCAGATTAATTGAAGAACCTGAGGAAGAACGTCAAATGGTAATCGCTGCTTATTTGGAAAAAGGTGTCTCAAAATCTTTGGCAATTAAGGCGGCGGATAATATTATGGAAAACAATGCATTAGAAGGAACCGTCAAAGAAAGATATGGAATTGAAATTGGCGATTACGTAAATCCGTGGGATGCCGTTTTCTCATCAATGCTTGCGGCGTCGTTAGGTGGTGTGTTTCCATTGCTTTCGATGACCTTTTTACCCGAAAATATTAAAATGTGGGGAACAGTTGTAGTTGTTACCTTTGCGTTAGCGTTAACAGGCTTTATTAGCGCGTCGTTAGGAAGTGCGAGAAAAGGACCAGCAATATTACGTAACGTTATAGCGGGGTTAGTAACGATGCTTGTAACGTATTATATTGGATTACTATTTGCTTAAAATGTTTCATGTGAAACATCGATAATGATGGGGTATAAAAAAAGCGTAAACCGTTAGGTTTACGCTTTTTCATTTATTTAAGAATTATTTGTTAACAGTACCAGCAAATGAAGCAGGGAAGTATGCTAATGTACCAACTTTAACATTTTGACCAGGTTCTGGAGCAGCGATGTATTGGCCACCACCTAAGTAGATACCAACATGGTATGTAGAACCTTGTGCTCCCCAGAATAATAAGTCTCCAGGTTGAGCAGCAGCAGTTGATTTCTTAGTAACATTTGATTCTTGTCCAATAGTATTACGGTTTAAGTTGATACCAACTTTAGCGAATACATATTGTGTGAAACCTGAGCAATCAAAACCTGAAGGAGTTGATCCGCCCCAAACATAAGGAGTACCTATGTATGATTTGGCAACAGAGATAACTTTGCTTGCTGAGTAACTTGCTGTTTGTGTTGTAGAACTTTCAGCAGTATCAGTATTTGAAGTAGCAGCATCGTTATTACTTGTTGAAGCTGTATTTGTGTTAGTAGTTGTGTTGTCAGTAGCAACATTTGTTGTTGAAGTAGTGTTTGAACTAGCAACAGTGTTGTTGGTAGAAGGTTTAGCTACTTCAGCAGCAGGAGCTGCAGCTGGGTTTTCGGTAACAACTTTTTCAGGAACAGCTTTTTTTGCAACTGAGCCAGTTAGGTTCAATGTTTGACCAGGATTGATCATTGAACCTGAAGTTAAACCGTTAGCATCAAGTAATGCTGAGATAGTAATACCATTTGCTTGAGCGATTGACCAGAATGAATCACCATTCTTAACTGTTACTGTTTTACCATCTGCAGAAACTGCTGATTCTGTTGCTTTAGGTGCTGTTTCAACAGGTTTAGCAGCAACTTCTGGTGTAGCTGTCTTAGCTGGTGCTGGAGTAACTGTTTCAGCAGGTTTAGCGGCAACTTCTGGTGTGGTTGTCTTAACTGGTGCTTGAGTAACTGTTTCGGCAGGTTTAGCAGTCGTTACGACTGCTTTTGATCCAGTTAATGTTAATTTTTGGCCAGGTAAGATAAGTGCTGAGTTGTCAGCAAATCCATTAGCTGAGCGAAGAGCTGCGACTGAAATGCCATTTGCTTGAGCAATTGACCATAATGAATCGCCACTTTTAACAGTAACTGATGTTTTGTTTGCTGAGTTATCAGCAGGAAGTGTAGCAACAACGCTTGTTTTTGTTGAGTTCGTGTCAGCATCGCTATCTTTTGTAGGGATGTTTAATGATTGACCCATTGTAATAATATGAGAATTTGAGTCAATGTTGTTTAAAGTTTCGATTGTTTTGATTGAAACGCCGTACTTTTGAGAAAATGCCCAAACGGTATCGTTTGTTTGAACTTTAACTGTTGCTGCATCAGCACTTGCATTAGATGCAAGAAGGAGGCCGGCGGTACCAACTGTACCGAGTAATAATGATTTAATTGTGTTATTCAAATTGAGTCACATCTACTTTCTTTTTTTATTGGTTTTATACTATAGTAACCATTGTAACTGGTTCGTGTTGCAGTTAAATGCGAAAACTATTACAATTCGGGGAAATACTGTAATAAACACTAACAAACGCTTACATACACGTATTTTAAATGTTTTATGTAATTATAATGAATTTTGATTATTGATAAAACACGTTATTTATATTGATTTAAAGGCAATCAACGTATTGTCCCACTAAAAACAGATTTCTATAAATATTACAAAAATGTTACGAAAATCTTATGTTTTAACTACTAGAACTAAATAAAACTATACCAGTCGTTTTACATAGTTGCAAATGAAATTTTTAATTTAAATAGAAAGGGATTTCATTGTCTGGTATCATATGAATTATTAGACGTTGAAAGTTCGTAAATAGTTGGCGTATAATTAACCATAATAAAGGGATAAAAATACGTAACGATTGGGTGGAATTATGAAAAGAATAGGTAAAGAAATAATGAGTTGGATCATACCAATCGCGGTAGGACTAATAATTGCAATGCTCTTAAAAACATTCGTTGTCACAATGGTGCGCGTTGATGGACCATCAATGCAACCAAACTTGGTTAACAACGAACATGTAGCAGTTGTTAAGGTAATTGATATTAAGCGCTTTAGCACGGTTGTTTTTGATGCATATGGTGTGGATCCGGACGCAACAGACGGTCAAGAGTATGTTAAACGTGTCATTGGCATGCCTGGTGATACGGTTGCATTTAAAAATGATCATGTCTACGTCAATGATAAGGAGATTTCTGAACCATATATTTCAACCTATCAAAAGACAACGGGAACAAGGGTTCAGGGGATAAATGCTAAGGACTGGTCATTTAAAACATTAGCTGCGGATAACCAATGGACTAAAGATAGTTCGGTCACTAAAGTCCCAGCAGGAAAATATTTTGTTTTAGGGGATCATCGTTCAGTATCCAATGATAGTCGTTACTGGGGATTCGTTGACAAGTCGAAAATTCAGGGTGTCGTAAAAGTCCCATTCTGGAATTTCAACAAGTCCGAACATAAATACATTTACTAACTTGCATTAAAAATGCAAAAAAATAATTCGATTGAAGAGGAGATTTTATTATGACAAAAACACCAATTATTTTAGATTGTGATCCAGGACATGATGACGCATTAGCATTAATGATGGTCATTGCTTCGCCAGAATTTGATTTACGTGCAGTGACAACATCTGCCGGGAATCAAACGCCTGATAAAACATTTGATAATGCTTGTCGACTGCTAACATTAATGGAACGAACGGATATTCCGGTTGCTAGTGGTAATAAAAAACCTTTACTTCAAGAATTAATGATCGCTGATGCCGTTCACGGTGATACTGGGGTTGATGGAACAGTATTGCCTAAATCAGAGATTCCAGCAACTAACTTAACGGCAATTGAACTAATTGCTGAGACGCTTTCTAAGAGTGCTGAAAAAGTCACAATGGTTGTAACGGGTCCAATGACAAATATGGCTTTATTCTTAGCCGTATATCCTGAATTAAAAAGTAAAATTGAAAAAATTGTCTTCATGGGTGGCTCAACTGATGTAGGAAATGTTAAGCCTGGTTCAGAATTTAATATCGCTGTAGATCCAGAATCAGCAAAAATGGTTTTGAATGATTCAATTCCATTAGTTATGGCCGGCTTGAATTTAACGCATCAAGCACAAATTTTGGATGCAGAAATTGAAGAAATTGGTAAGATTAACAACAAAGTAGCACAATCAGCATACGGATTATTGAAATTTTACGGTATTTATTATGGCCAAGAAAAATGGGGATTCCAAGGCATTCCTTTACATGATCCTTGTACAATTGCTTGGATGCTACAGCCAGAACTATTCACGAGTGGTCACTACCATGTTGATGTTGAAGTTAACGGCGATCTTACTCGAGGTGAAACAATTGTCGACAAATTTGATTTGTTAGGTCTTGAAAAAAATACAGAGGTTCTGTTATCTATTGACCGTACAAAATTTGTTGAATTATTAATTTCAAAACTTAAAAAATTTGATGAGTTAGTAGGATAGTAAATCTTACAGGTGGCTTGTATTTCTGGATTAAATACGTTAAAGTTAAACAGGACGTGAAACATCGTTTTGTTTCACAAATAACGGAGGGCCAGTCATATGAATCCAGAAGAATTTCGTCAATCATTAGCTGAAAAAGGTATCAATTTAACAGACAGACAAATGGCACAATTTGAAACTTACTATGAATTTTTAGTAATGACAAATGAAAACCTTAATCTGACTGCTATTACAGAAAAGTCAGACGTTTATTTGAAGCATTTTTATGATTCTTTAACGCCTGCTTTTTATTCAAAAGAAATACAAAGCGAGCCCTTATCTATTTGTGACGTCGGCGCTGGTGCCGGCTTCCCTTCAATTCCATTGAAGATTGCTTTCCCGCAATTAACGGTGACTATTGTTGATTCGTTGAACAAGCGTATCAACTTTTTGAATGAATTGGCGGACAAATTAGATATTACAGGGGTTGCTTTTTTTCATAATCGTGCAGAAGAATTTGCGGGTAAGAAAAGCTTATACAGAGAGCAATACGATATTGTAACGGCACGCGCAGTTGCCAGATTGAGCGTGTTATCTGAATTATGTTTACCGTTAGTTAAGTTAAATGGTCAATTTATTGCATTAAAAGCGCAAAAAATGGATGAGGAACTAGCCGACGCCGAATATGCTATCAAGCTTTTAGGCGGTCAGGTTAAAGTTAATCATGAATTTAATTTACCAATTTCTAATGACGAACGTCATTTATTGGTAGTTGATAAAATTAAATTAAGTCCTAAGAAATACCCTAGAAAGGCGGGCGTCCCTGGACGGACACCGCTTGTAGCTAAGTTATAGTCAGGAGGTCGTCAGAAAATGGCATTTTCATTTTTAGGAAATCGTAAAAATCAACAAGAAGATGAAACGAATCAAAAGAAGGTTAGTGACATTTCTATTGCGGCCATTATTCCCAATCGATTTCAACCTCGTCGAGTCTTCGATGATCAAAAAATTGAGGAATTAGCACAAACCATTAAAGAACATGGTTTGTTGCAACCTATTATTTTACGAGAATATGAGACGGGAAAATATGAAATTATTGCTGGGGAACGTCGTTTTCGAGCGGTAATTTCATTAGATTGGAAAGAAATACCGGCAATTATTCGCGAGATGAATGACGACCAAGCGGCATCAATGGCACTGATTGAAAACTTACAACGAGAAGAGTTAACTGCGATTGAAGAAGCGGAAGCATACAGTAAATTAATGAACTTGAACCACCTATCGCAGTCTAAATTGGCTGAAAACATGGGTAAGAGTCAGGCGTTTATTGCGAATAAATTACGGTTGCTAAAGCTAGAACATGAAGTGCAGACAGCAATTATGTCACAACAAATATCCGAGCGTCATGGTCGGGCGATGGTTAATTTAGAACCTACCGCACAAAAGAAATTACTAAAACGTATTTTAAAAGAAAAATTAACAGTTAAAGAAACTGAATTACTCATTGCAGAGGATAAAGGTAAACCAGAACCAAAAGAAAATGAAAAAAAAGTTACGAAAAAAGCTAACCCTGATAAACGATTAGTTCTTAACACATTGAAACAGGCCGTTAAAGTTATAGAAGATAACGGTGTTACCATTAAATCAAAACAAGAAAAAACTGATTCAGGATATCGCGTCATTATTGATGTGGTTGAATCAAAAAAGGAGGGTTAATCAAATATGGGAATTGTTATTTCATTAGCGAACCAAAAAGGCGGCGTTGGTAAAACAACAACAAGCGTGAACTTAGGCGCCTGCTTGGCCGAATTAGGTCAACGAGTCTTATTAATCGATACAGATGCCCAAGGAAATTCAACAAGTGGTGTTGGTATCGAAAAATCAACCATTAAAAAAGATATTTACGATGTTTTAGTTAATGAATTTCCAATTAAGGACACTATTCTTCCTACGAATCATAAGGGGTTAGATATTGTTCCCGCAACAATTCAATTAGCCGGTGCCGAAATTGAATTAACACCACAAATGGCGCGTGAAACACGCCTGTTGGATGCCATCAAAACAATTGAAGATCAATATGATTATATTTTAATTGATTGCCCGCCATCACTTGGCTTAATCACAATCAACGCTTTTACGGCCAGCAAATCAATTTTAATTCCTGTTCAAAGCGAGTATTACGCTTTGGAAGGTTTGAGCCAATTATTGAATACAATTCGCTTGGTTCAAAAACATTTTAATCCAGATTTAGCCATTGAAGGCGTTCTGATGACAATGTACGATGCGCGAACGAATTTAGGCGCAGAAGTTGTTTCTGAAGTTCAAAAATATTTTGCAGAAAAAGTTTACAAAACGATTATTCCGCGAAATGTCCGCTTGTCCGAAGCACCTAGTCATGGGATGGCAATTATCGATTATGATCCTAAGTCAAAGGGTGCTCAAGTTTATATGGAATTGGCAAAGGAAGTGTTAAAGGCGCATGGCAAATAATAAAAAAGGTCTTGGAAAAGGCATCAACGCATTATTTCAAGATGAGCTTGACCAGTATGATGACACAAAAGAATCCATTGTCCGTCTGAATTTAGATGAGATTCGGCCCAACCCATATCAACCGCGTAAAACATTTAATGAGGATGCGTTAAAAGAATTAGCAGCTTCAATTAAAAAATCGGGTGTCTTTCAACCGATTATTGTTAGAGAATCGGTGATTAAAGGTTACGAAATCATTGCCGGGGAACGTCGTTTTCGTGCTTCTAAATTAGCTGGTGTGGCTGATGTTCCAGCAATCGTTAGAACAATGACCGAAGAATCAATGATGGAAGTTGCGATTTTAGAAAATCTACAGCGTGAAGAGTTATCTCCTTTAGAAGAGGCAGAAGCTTATAACACGTTGATGGAAAAATTAAATCTAACACAATCACAAGTTTCAGAACGGTTGGGCAAAAGTCGCCCATATATCGCTAACTATTTACGTTTGCTAGGGTTGCCTCATGCGGTCAAAGAATTAATTCAGGCTGACCAATTATCAATGGGTCAAGCGCGAACATTGTTATCACTTAAAGACAAACAAAAAATTGGTACATTAGCTAAAAGGACGGTTAAAGAAAATTTAACTGTTCGTGAATTAGAAAAAGTAATTGCTCAAATGAACGGCGAGAGTAAAAAGAATACTAAAAAAACGAACGACAGTGAAAAATCAATTTATGTTCAACAAAGCGAGAATTTATTAAAAGAAAAATTTGGTACACAGGTCTCTATTCAACAAAGTAAAAAAAATGATAAAGGTAAAATCGAAATTGATTATTTATCAACGGACGATTTGAACCGAATCTTAGACTTACTTGATATTTCACTAGATTAGGAGGTTAGTCGATATGTATGACTTACACGATATTGTTGAAATGAAAAAGCCACATCCCTGTGGAACTAACCGCTGGGAAATTGTCCGAATGGGGATGGATATCCGCATTAAATGTTTAGGTTGCGGACATCTTATTCTATTATCCAGACGAGAATTTGAAAAAAAGATGAAAAAAATGTTAGAAAAGGCTACGCCAGAAGATAACACAAAATAAATGAAAAGAGTGACGCTTAATTATGGCATTAACGGCAGGAATCGTAGGATTACCAAACGTAGGTAAATCAACCTTATTTAACGCAATTACAAAAGCAGGCGCAGAAATGGCTAACTATCCATTTGCAACAATTGATCCTAATGTTGGGATGGTTGAAGTTCCAGATAAACGCTTAGCTCGGATTGACGAAGTCGTCCCTGCTAAGAAAATTATTCACACAACTTTTGAATTTACAGATATTGCCGGTATTGTTAAAGGCGCAAGTAAAGGCGAAGGATTGGGTAATAAATTTTTAGAAAACATTCGTCAGGTTGATGCAATTGTGCATGTTGTTCGCGCGTTTGATGATGATAACATTACGCATGTTTCTGATAAAGTTGACCCAATGGACGATATCGAAACGATTAATTTGGAACTTGTTTTTGCAGATTTGGATAGTGTTACGAAACGCTATGCTAAGGTGGAAAAAGTTGCGAGAACAAAAGATAAGGATGCTTTAGCAGAATTCAGTATCTTACAAAAAATCAAACCAGTTCTTGAAGCTGGACATGCCGTTCGTTCAATTGAATTTGATGAAGAAGAAGAAAAATATGTTAAAGGCATGTTCTTATTAACTAATAAGCCAGTCCTTTACGTTGCTAATATCGCCGAAGACGATATGGCTGACCCTAACGCTAATAAATATGTGAAATTAATTGAATCTTTCGCCAAAGAAGAAGGTTCTGAATGCTTAGCCGTTTCTGCTAAAACGGAAGAAGAAATTGCCGAATTAGATGATGAAGATAAGTTAGATTTCCTTGAAGCTGCTGGTGTCGAAGAATCAGGACTTGATCGTTTAATTAGAGCTTCTTACAAGTTATTAGGTTTAGCAACATTCTTCACCGCGGGTGGTGCTGAAACACGAGCATGGACCTTTAAACAGGGGATGAAAGCACCTCAAGTTGCCGGTGTTATCCATTCAGATTTCGAACGTGGGTTTATCCGCGCCGAAACAATGTCATTTGATGACTTGGATAAAAATGGAAGTGTTGCAGCTGTTAGAGAAGCTGGTCGCTTACGTTCCGAGGGTAAGGAATATGTCGTGCAAGATGGCGATATTATTGAGTTCAGATTTAACGTCTAAATAAAATAAGTTAGTAGGAGTTGTTAACCATGGCAGATGAAAATAACCTTGAAGGAGCACCAGTTGAAGATAGAAATGCTTCGGCCGCTGCAAAACAAAAAGAATATCTAGAAAAAGAAACAAAGTTACAAGGCGAAGGTCCTTTCGCGGGATTAACTAAACGTAATGAAGACTACGTTTACCGTTTAAATAGTATTTTAACGGATTCAGAAATTAATAATGAAAAACGCGATACAATTATTAATGAGATTGTTGCAGAATTGCGTACCGAACAACGTAAGGGCGTAACGGCAACTAAATTATATGGTCCAGTTAGCACAAAAGCTGCCGATATTATTATGGGACCTCAGAAAAAAGCTGCAGAACCATCAACGAGTTTTTGGTTGACTGTTCTGGATAATGGCTTGATGATGCTAGCAATTTTCGCTGCCATGTATGCTGTGACAGGATTTATGAATAAAACAAGTTTAGAGGCCGGTGATTCAGGTGCCGGTGGGTTATTGACGCTACTCTTGACATCGATCTTGGGTGGAATGGGCGCAGCACTTTTCTACAAAAAGTATGGGCCTAATGTCAAAAAAGAAGACAAACCAGCTTTTTGGGTTACATTACTCGTAATGATTGCTTTCATCGCTGTTTGGATTCTTGCCTACATGTTAGTAGCATTGATTCCAGGACCACTTAATTCAATATTACCAGCAGCTGTATACGTTGCAATTGCGGCTATCGCATTTGTGGCAAGACTTTATATTAAACGTCGCTATAATATTAATCGTACAATGTTTTAGATCGATAGCGACTGGGAAAAGAGTTCAAGTAAAATTTTTGAGCTCTTTTTTGCTACAATCACGAACGATTACAACTTAATAAGAATCAGACAATAGCCTTGACCAAGGTTGAACTTATCTGGTATGTTAGTAAACAAAATAAAATGAGAAAGCTGGTTTTAAGATGTCAAATTGGGAAACAAAGTTCGCTAAAAAAGGATTCACTTTTGATGACGTATTATTAGTACCTGCAGAAAGTCATGTATTACCGAACGAGGTTGATATCAGCGTGCAACTAGCTAAAAATATCAAGTTAAATGTCCCAATTTTAAGTGCCAGCATGGATACTGTCACAGATTCTAAGATGGCGATTGCCATGGCTCGCCAAGGTGGATTAGGTGTTGTCCATAAGAATATGAGTATCGAACAACAAGCCGGAGAAGTAAAAAAGGTTAAACGCTCTGAAAGTGGCGTTATTATTGATCCTTTCTACTTGACACCACAACATTCTGTTGCGGACGCTGAACAGTTAATGCAACGTTACCGCATCAGTGGTGTCCCAATTGTTGAAACACTAGATAATCGTTTATTGATTGGTATTATTACCAACCGTGATTTACGTTTTGTCTCAGATATGACAGTTTCAATTGATAGCGTAATGACTAAAGAAGGATTAATAACTGCCGCCGAAGGAACTTCACTCAAGGAAGCGGAAAAAATTCTTCAAACAAATAAAATCGAAAAATTACCAATCGTTGATCATGATGGTCGCTTAACAGGTTTAATCACAATCAAAGATATCGAAAAAGTTGTTGAATTCCCTAATGCCGCTAAAGATAAGCATGGTCGTTTACTTGTCGCTGCTGCCGTTGGTGTTACAAGCGATACATTTGAACGAGCTACAGCTTTACTAGAGGCTGGCGTTGATGCCTTAGTCATTGATACTGCGCATGGGCATTCTGCTGGTGTTATCCGTAAAATCACTGAAATTAGAGCTAAATTTCCTGATGCTACTTTAATTGCTGGTAATGTTGCAACGGGTGAAGCAACTCGTGCTCTTTATGATGCTGGTGTTGATGTTGTTAAGGTTGGGATTGGTCCTGGATCAATCTGTACAACACGAATTGTTGCCGGTGTGGGTGTTCCTCAATTAACAGCCATTTATGACGCTGCTGAAGTTGCTCGCGAATATGGTAAGACAATTATTGCTGATGGTGGAATCAAGTACTCTGGTGATATTGTTAAGGCGCTTGCTGCCGGTGGAAATGCCGTTATGTTAGGTAGCATGTTGGCCGGAACTGATGAAGCACCTGGCGAATTCGAAATTTATGAAGGCCGTCGCTTTAAAGTTTACCGTGGTATGGGTAGTTTAGCGGCCATGGAACAGTCAAATGGCTCTTCTGATCGTTATTTCCAAAGTGGCGTGAACGAAGCTAATAAATTAGTGCCAGAAGGTATTGAAGGTCGCGTGGCGTACAAGGGTAGTTTAGCTGATATCATTTTCCAAATGGTTGGTGGCTTACATTCTGGTATGGGTTACGTTGGCGCTGGTACATTGAAAGCCTTACAAGACGATGCTCAATTTGTTCAAATTTCAGGTGCTGGTTTAATTGAATCACACCCACATGATGTTCAAATTACTAAAGAAGCACCTAATTACTCAGTTAAATAACAAAAAAGGTTCAATTTCTTTAATTAACTTAAATAAATTGAACCTTTTTTTATTGAGTAATTTTTAAAGCGCTAATTTTGTGAAGGTTCATCATCAAACATAGTATCAGACATTTTATTGGCGTCTGCCTTATCTTGATAAAAGTGTTGACTTGCCCATATACCGGCGCCGCCTGCTATAGTTAATACCGGAATGCTGCGCCCGTTAATAACTCTATTTTTAACGCCGTAGTAACTGCCGGCACCCGCAGATTGATACCAACCCCTGACATCAAGCCATTTTCGACCATCTTCCCCGTGAAGTGATACAAATGAGCCCCAATGACTCTCTTTATAAGTGTCCACTTTACTATTTCCAGCCGTACTAGAACCCGCTAAGAGCGCTTTATCGGCGGCTGTTCGTTCACTAGTAAGATGTAATTCAGTAACATTACCATTTGTAATAATTTTATTGCCGGTAATGTTAATCGTATCAAGTTTGGACTCGTATTTATTATAGCCATACCAAGTTCCTATTAATGAAGAATCAATTAGATTATTGGCTTTTTTGGCACTTTCGGAACTAGCTTTTTTGGCACTTTCGGAACTAGCTTTTTTGGTACTTTCGGAACTAGCTTTTTGAGCACTTTCGGAACTAGCTTTTTTGGCACTTTCGGAACTGGCTTTTTGAGCACTTTCAGAACTAGCTTTTTTGGCACTTTCGGAACTAGCTTTCTTGGCACTTTCAGAACTAGTTTTTTTGGCACTTTCAGAACTAGCTTTTTTAGCCTTTTCAGAACTAATTTTCTGAGTACTTTCAGAACTTTGTTGTTCAGTCGACCCTGATTGCTTCCCACAACCAACGGTAACTAAAAGCGAACAACATAAAACAACGACTATCCCCATTTTTTTAACTAACACTTTCATTCCTCCATAAATCTATATTTATCCTACAGTAACTTTATAACATTTAGTCAAATTAATTACAAATACGATTCTAGTAACTGCTATCAGCGTTTTTTTATCTAAAATAAGTGTTATTTGTGGAAGTATTCAACGTTAGGGACTACACTACAATTATAAATAACAGATGGGGGTTACAAAATTGGCATATCAAGCAAGTCAGGAAGAACATTCAATTGAAATTACTAATGTTCAAGCATTAGAAGGTTTAGTAAAAGCACGTATGGAAAAGGGTGCATTTGGTTACATCGCCGGTGGTGCAGAAGATGAATGGACATTACGTGAAAATGGTGTCGCATTTGATCACAAACACATCGCACCTCGCGTTTTAAAAAATATTGAAAAACCAGATTTATCAACAACCTTTATGGGTATCGATTTAAAAATTCCAATGATTGCTGCACCAATTGCAGCACAAGGATTGGCTCATGAACAAGGCGAAATTGATACTGCTAAAGGGGTAGCTGCTGTTGGATCAATCATGTCACTAAGTACATATTCCAACAAAACGATTTCGGAAACATGCGATGGTGGAACGGGTGGTCCTCAATTCTTCCAACTATATATGAGTAAAGATGAAAAATTTAACCGTTTCTTGTTAGATCAAGCTAAAAAAGTTGGCATGAAAGCAATCATTCTAACAGCTGATTCAACATTAGGTGGTAATCGTGAAGCTGATAGTATTAACCACTTTACCTTCCCAATTCCCATGGCAAACTTGGCTGAATATGGCGAAGGTGAAGGACAAGGAATAGCAGCTATCTATGCCAATGCTAAACAAACATTGAGCTTGGAAGATATTAAAACAATTTCTGACTACACTGACTTACCTGTCTTTGTTAAGGGGATTCAATCACCATTAGACATTGATGACATCATCGAAGCCGGTGCTAAAGGCGTTTGGGTTTCAAATCATGGTGGCCGTCAATTAGATGGTGGACCTGCATCATTTGATGTTCTTGAATCAATTGCCAAAAAAGTTAACAAACGCGTGCCAATTGTCTTTGATAGTGGAATCCGTCGCGGATCACATATTTTCAAGGCACTTGCAAGTGGTGCAGATGTTGTCGCAATTGGTCGTCCAATGGTTTACGGTCTTCATTTGGGCGGTGCACAAGGTGTTCAATCAGTCTTTGAACATTTATCAAAAGAATTAACAATCGATATGCAATTAGCCGGAACAAAAACGGTTGATGATATTAAAAAAACTGAATTAATCTAAGAGAGACTCATAAGGGGGATACAATTATGTTAGTAATCAATTATGTTCATGGAAAAGAGTTACAAGCAACTTATAAAACGGCTGCAGCTTTTGTCGCAATGATGGAATTAGAAGTACCTGAATTCGAAGATTATTATGAAATCACTAAAGTTACAGAAGACGGTAAAGAAATTGACATATCAGACAAAACAATGGGCGGTTTATTCAACTACTTATTAGCACGTAAATAATTTTCTAAGAGAAGGGCTTTCATTTTTAAATGGAAGCCCTTTTTGATACCATGAATTAAGCATATTTAAGCAATTCTTTAAAGTTATCCTGTAAGATGTTTGATACAATGTAACTATAATTAAGAAAGTCAGGAGACATCCAATGAAAATTTTAGTCGTAGATGATGAAAAAGAAATCGTTGATTTAATTTCTATTTATTTAAAGAACGAAGGATATGAAGCAATTACTGCTCAAAATGGACTTGAAGCTATTGAAAAATTAGAAAAAATGCCGGATATTGGTGTGATGATTCTTGATGTCATGATGCCTAAAATGAACGGAATGGATGTGATTAAAGAAGTTCGTAAAACTTCAGAAATCCCTATTTTAATGGTTTCTGCAAAGACAGAAGACATGGACAAAATCCGTGGATTAATTACGGGGGCTGATGATTACGTTGTTAAACCATTTAACCCATTAGAAATTATGGCTCGGGTTAAATCATTACTCCGTCGTAGTCAGAACTCAAATCCAGCACCCGATGTTGCACTCGAAATTGGACCATTAATTATTAAAAAGGACTCACATGAAGTTCAGACGGTTGATGGAAATGCTATTCAATTAACGGCTTTAGAATTTGGAATCTTATATTTGTTAGCATCACATCCAAACCATGTTTACTCCGCAGATGATATTTTTGAACAAGTATGGCAGCAGGAATCAATTATTTCTGCAAAAACGGTAATGGTTCATGTTAGCCATTTGCGAGATAAAATTGAAGTGGCCACAAACGGCGATGATATTATTAAAACTGTTTGGGGCGTTGGGTACAAGATAGAGACGCATTAGTTAAGGAGACATCTTTGAAATTAACCGGTAGAGAAAAAAGTGAATTAATCGGTGAAGGATTCATTACAATCATTTTATTAATTTTATTAAATTTATCTGTTTTTATCTTATTAAATCAAACCATTGCCTCTAACCCAGGACTTAGAAATGGGATATTTCAAATAAAGACATCATTAACGTTTGGACCTAATGATTTCAATATTTGGAGTTGGGGCAATGTTTTTGTTGTGTTTATGGTTATTGTAGATATTATTGTGCTTTACTGGCGTTTAATCCGACGTTATCGTCAGATGCAGTTGCGACATGTTATTTCAGAATTGCATTACATTGCTGAGGGTCATTATGACCACCAAATCCCTTTTAAGTTACAGGGAGATATGGCACGGGTGGTTTCGAGTATTAACGCGTTGGTTCAAAGTACAATTGAATCAATGGAAGAAGAACGGCGAATAGAGAATTCTAAGGATGAGTTGATAACGAATGTCAGTCATGATATTCGCACGCCACTAACATCAATTATTGGATACCTCGGTTTAATAGAAGATAATCAGTATAACTCACAAGAAGATCTACTATCATATACGCACACGGCATATGTGAAGTCGAAACAAATGAAAGTTTTAGTGGAAGATTTATTCGAATATACCAAGGTTCGTCAAACGTCGACACCAATTAATGCAATTGATTTTGACATGAATCAGATGTTGGCACAGCTGGCAGCTAGCTTTGAACTTGAAGCTAAAAACAAAGGAATGACAATCAGCAGTAGCACGAAACCTAACCCATTAATGATGGAAGCTGATACTGAGAAATTAGGTCGCGTTTTTAATAATTTAATTTCAAATGCCTTGAAATATGGTTCCGGTGGGAAGCACATTTATCTTGAAGCGGAAAAAATTGGCCAAGAGGTTATCGTGAAAGTCTCTAATGATGGGCCTAAAATTCCTGAGCAGTCGCTTGATCAATTATTTGATCGTTTTTACCGAGTGGAAGAATCGCGTTCACAAAAAACGGGTGGAACTGGATTAGGTCTTGCTATTGCTCAGAGTATTATCACACTTCATGGTGGGTACATTTACGTCGTTTCAGATGATTCGCTAACTAGTTTCGTTATTCACTTACCACTTGGTAAGGATAAAAAACTGATTAGAAAGTAAGAAGGATAGTTGCAAGAATAGGTATTATTGGGTATTCTTAAATGAATAAGAGAAGTTAAGAGGGTAAAGAGAATATGATATTTTTAAAACGCACAAAGAAATTTGTAGTTGGACTTATTTCAGGGGCAGCATTATTTACTGGGCTTTCAGCAATGACGCTTCACGATGTTAAACCTGTATCGGCTGCTACAACAAGTTCAAGCGCAATTAATTTAACTGCTAAAGCTGCTTTAGCAATTGATGCGGACACTGGTCAGGTTATTTACGAAAAAAACGCCGATGCCGTTCTACCAATTGCATCGATGACAAAATTAATTTCAATCGATGTTATTTTGGATCAAATTAAAAGTGGTAAATTAACTTGGGACCAAAAGGTGACTGTTGATGATGATTCTTATAAAATCAGTCAAGACACGTCATTGTCAAATGTACCATTGAGTAAAACGAAAAAATATACAGTTAAAGAATTGTATGACGCTAGTTTAATTTATTCAGCTAATGGTGCCATTATGGCACTTGCTCACCAAGTTTCGGGATCACAAAAAGATTTTGTGACTTTAATGCGCGCAAAAGTTAAATCATGGGGCATTAATGATGCTAAAATTGATAATGTCTCTGGATTAACGAATAGTGATATTAGTGATGCAGATCGCTACCCTGGATCATCTGCGGCCGATGAAAATGAATTAACGGCTAAAGATATGGGACTTATTGCTAAAAACTTACTTAAAAAATATCCAGAAGTATTGAAAACAACAAGTATCAAACGCCAAGCTTTTGATAAAGGAACGTCCGACGAAACGCTAATGGAAAACTGGAACTGGATGTTACCAGGATTGGCTAAAGCTTATACTGAATTACCTGTTGATGGTTTGAAGACAGGAACATCTGATAAGGCTGGCGAATGTTTTACGGGAACCGTTAAAAAAGATGGACATCGTATTATTACGGTTGTTTTAGGTTCATCACATAAGAGTGAAACAGATGTGAGTCGCTTTACTGATACGCAAAAAATCATGTCATATGTCTTTGATTCATTTGATGTTAAAACAATCAAAGCGGGTACGACATTTAAAAATGCAGATAGTTTACCTGTCTTCCATGGTAAAGAATTAACAACAAAAGTGGCACTTAAATCTGACCAAAAAGTTTGGTTGAAAAAGGGCGAAACAGTTAAGAGTGTTGTTTCGGCTACGGTAGCGAAAAACACATCATTAGTTAAAAAGACTGGATTAGAAGCACCCATTAAAGCTAATAGTGATATTGGGACGCTTAAGTTAACTGGCAAAGATGGTGCATTAACTTATGTTGATGGGGCAAAAGCACTTTCTGTTACCGGAACAAATGAGAAGGCAATTGAAAAAGCAAACATCTTTGTTATCATGTGGCGCGCGGTTGCTAATTTCTTTAAAAACTTATTTTAAGCAATAAAAATCATCTATATCACAAGATGATTTTTTTGTCTTTATGAGTTAATAAGTTATGTAAAATTAAGAAAATCTTAAAAAAAAAATAAATAGTAAAAAAAATTTGTCCTTCGTGGACATTTGATGTATATTATAACCTATCGATAAAACTTTATAGTAGACATAATTAATTTTAGGGGGCACCAATTTCAATGAAAATGATCAAGAATGAATTTAAATTTGTTGGTAAGAATAGACTAATTCTTATTTCAACAATCGTTATGATGCTCATTCCGATTCTATACGCTGCTTTCTTCTTGAAATCAGTTTGGGATCCATATGGTAAGACAAGTGAATTACCAGTAGCAGTCGTTAATAACGATAAATCCGTTAAATATAATGGTGAAACTTTAGATGTTGGTGATCAACTTGTAAAAGAGTTGAAGAGTAATCATCAATTAAAGTGGATGTTTGTTTCTGAAGAACAAGCAAAACAAGGGATGAAAGACAACAAGTACTACACAACAATTACGTTACCTGAGAACTTCTCTTCTAACGCAGCAACATTGTTGGATACAAATCCTAAGAAAATGCAAATCACATATGACACCAATGCATCACGTAACTACATTGGTGAAGTTATCAGTGAAGCAGCTGCGAAACAATTAAATAGCCAAATTCGTGAATCAGTTACGGAATCATACGCTACAGCTATCTTTGGACAAGTTAAAACAATCGGTAAAGGCTTTAAAACAGCCGCTACTGGTTCTAAAAAACTATCTGATGGTACGATTACGTTAAATGATGGATTAAATAGTTACATTACAGGTGTTGGCACGGTTAACAACGGTGTTCAAACGTTATCAACTAGCGTTGTACCATTGAAGAACGGCGTACAACAATTAACTACGGGTGCTGGCTCATTAAGTGCCGGATTATCGAAATTAGATAACAGTACGGGCGCTTTAGCTTCAGGTGTATCGAAGTTAGATTCTGGCTCATCAACGTTGGCAAGCGGTGTTGTAACGTACACTGATGGTGTAGGAACAGTAAATACAGGCTTGCAAACGTTAAACGGTAGCACTGGTGCATTGGCTTCAGGAGTTAAGAAGTTAGATACCGGTTCAACTGGTTTAGTTACTGGTGTGAAAGGATACACTAACGGAGTTTCAAATCTAAATGCTGGGTTACAAAAATTAACTTCAAAATCTAATGATTTAAATTCTGGAACAAAACAATTAGAAGGTGGGGTTTCACAAGTTCAAGCGGGAAACCAAGGTCTACATGATAGTTTAAAAAAATCTGCTGATGAACTAAGTGGTCAAATAGCAGAATTAACTGATCCATCAAAACCTAATGTTACAGATTTAAAAGCTGGGCTTACGGGATTGGATTCTTTAATTACAGAATTAACTAAGGGTTTAGGCACTACCGTTAATGTGAAGGGACTTACTGAAAGTTTAACGACAATTCGACGTAATACCGAAACTGTCGGATCTTCCGCTAAGGAGGCAGGAGTTCAGTTAGGAAGTCTAAATGAGAACTTATATAATTCAGCTAATAGTGCCAGCGTTGCTGAGCAACTATCAGATGCCAAAGGAAATATGGCTGTTTTAGCTAAATTTTTAGGTTCTTCCGATTTTGCCAATCTGGCAAAGTCAAATCCAGAGTTAGCAAGTAATATAGCTAAGTCAGTTGGCGGTTTAGGAAGTAACCTGGGAAACGCGGGGGAAAGTTTAAAGGCATCAGGGGATAACGCTAAAGAAATCAGTAAGGATTTGACCGCTATGTCGGATCCATTAGAAAGTAATGGGACTCAATTAAAAAATATTAGCGATGAATTAAGTCTTGTTAAACCGTTATTAGAAAAATTACAAGGATTAAAAGAAGTTTTACCACAGTTAGCGCCAGTACCAGGTTCTGCTAAAACAACAATTGATCAATTAATTGCCGGATTAACAAAAGTTCAAACCGGATTAACACAGCAAGGAGATACGCCATCTACCATGGGTGCCATCCAAGCAACAGAGTTATTAAATTCTGGATTAAGTCAAATTCAATCTGGGTTAAAAGGGAATGGAACTGTTGAAAATCCTGGATTAGTTTCAGGATTACAACAATATACGGCCGGTGCTTCAGCTGCTAATGCTGGATCTAAACAATTAACGGCTAAAAATAACGAACTTGTAGCCGGTGCGGGTCAATTAAGTACAGGTCTATCAACATTAAATGGATCAGTACCAACATTGACATCAGGTGTTAGTCAATTGGCTGCAGGATCATCACAATTAGCAGCAAATAGTGGCGCACTTGTATCAGGCTCAGGTCAATTAAGTACAGGTTTATCAACATTAGATGGATCAGTACCAGCATTGACATCGGGTATCGGTCAATTATCTACAGGTTCAAATACGTTATCAAATGGGTTAGTAACCTTGAATAACCAAGTGCCAGCACTTGTATCAGGTGTTGATCAATTGGCAGCAGGAACTCAAAAATTAGATGATAACTCAGCTAAATTGAGCGACGGTTCTAAAACACTTAAAGATGGCACAAAAACGTTAGCTACTGGTCTTAAAACAGGATCAGATACTGTTAACGGCATTAAAGCAACTAATAAAACAGCTCAAATGTTCGCTGCACCTTCAGAATTGAAACATAAAGATTACAGTTATGTACCTAATTACGGTCATGCTTTAGCACCATACGTACTTTCACTTGCATTGTACGTTGGCGCAATCGTCTTTAACTTTGCATTCCCAATCCGTAAAGTCTCAATGGAAGGTCAATCAGCAACAGCTTGGTTCTGGAGTAAAGTTGCTATCGGAACTGTCGTTGCTATTGGTATGGCAGTCGTTGAAGTGACAGGAATGCTTATGTTCGGATTACAAGCAGACCATGTTGCTCAAACTTACTTAATTGCAACTACGTTCTCGTTAACATCGATGTACCTCGTCATGGCGCTTGCTATGGCATTCGATAATCCTGGTCGTTTTGTGGCCATGGTTCTTCTGATGTTACAATTAGGTGGCGCGGGTGGTACCTTCCCAATGGAAGTTACAAATAGCTTCTTCAACGCTATCCATCCATTCTTACCAATGACTTACTCTACTTTAGGGTTCCGTCAATCATTAACATCTGGAATGGTTAGTGGACAAGTTGGAATGAGTGTTCTTGTTCTAGCAATCTTCGCTATCGTCTCACTTGTTCTATTATGGGTTGCTATGCAAGTTCTTCAAAATATCGGACTTGCTGGTAAATCACAATTAGATGATAACCAAAAATTACAAGATTTAGAAAAATAATCATTAAATTAAAATAAGGTCGCTCAGAATTTATTCTGGGCGACCTTATTTTTGTTGTTGGGCTAAGATGGCTGGTAAAACAATCCGATCAACAATCCGAACTGCAAAATCATTAACGAATTGCGGTGTCATATCATTGGGTGTCATCATTGCCTGATACTGTAATAAATTAAAAGGTAAAAGCTTAATATCCTCAGTGACGGTGTATTGAAGCTCGCCAGAGAGCTGGGCTTGTGACAATAATTGATCCATTAATGATAAGTTTTGTTGACGCATTCGATTTGAATATTTTTGAACGGACGGCGTGTCTTGACCAAGTTCGAATAAGAAGGCACGCATGAACTGAGGTGATGCATTGAAATGACTAAGTACTGAAATTAAATTATCACGTAATGTTTTATCCGAAAAATCAATAATTGAATAATCAGAAATCTCATCTTCTGAGAAGTAATCAACGGCATCTAGAAGTAAATCAAATGGCGTTTTCCAACGGCGATAAAGGACGGGACGCCCCGTGCCCGCCAGTCGAGCAACATTTGAAAAAGTGACATTTTCATAGCCTTCTTTATTTAAAATGTTGATGGCTGATTGAAAGATATCTTTAGTTAATGCTTTTTTTGTCTTTCGGGGTGCTCTTTTTTTATCCGTCATTATCTTTAAATCCCTTCATTTTAGATACGTTAAGTATAACATAGTTACATAATGTTATTAAAATAAATACAACGTGTAATTAAAAATTGACTTTGAGTTTACGTTGACGTATATTATATTTAAGATACAACTCGTACCTTAAATATAATTATTAGGAGACTTATTAAATATGAAGAATAAAAATTTGAAACTTGAACCGATTCCGCATAACTTGGTTATTATTGCGTGGATTATGGTACTTGGTATTATGGCACCAATGTTAGATTCCACTATGGTTAATATTGCGGTTAATCAGTTAAGTATTGATTTTCATGTAAGTTTATCAATTGTTCAATGGACGGTTACCGGATTTATACTGGCCATGGGTGCTGCCGTACCATTTTCAAGTTGGTTAGTAATGAGGTTTTCCGGTAAATCTGTTTATCTGTGGGCGGAATTCGCTTTTGGAGTGGCATCTTTATTGGCGGGTATTTCTTGGAATATTAACGTTTTAATTATCTTTCGATTAATCCAAGGATTTGCCGGCGGACTATTAATGCCAGTGATGTTCACCTTGCTTGTCGATTCCGTTGGTGGTGACAGAATGGGACGAATGATGGCTGTTATTGGCCTTCCAATGACCCTTGGTCCAATGGTTGGTCCAATAATTGGCGGACTATTAGTTCAGTATCTCTCATGGCGCTGGATTTTCTTTATCAATGTACCGGTCGTTATTATAGCAATTATATTACTGATACTTAAAGTGCCACAGGTTGCACCAAAAAATAAGTCTGTAAAATTTGATTATTTTGGCGTTACACTACTAATTGCCATTTCTACGACAAGTATCTATGGTGTTGTGCAAGCCAGCACTAAAGGAACGTTTAACAATACGGCGACATTATCGTATGTTGGTGCCGGAATCTTTCTAGCTATGATCTATGTAGGGTACGCATTATTGAATAGTAAGAGGGTCGTGATGCCTTTACATTTATTTAAACAACGTCATTTTTCTGGATCCATGTTAGGAATCTTTTTATCGGGATTTGTGACCTCTGGACCAATGTTACTTTTACCTCTTTTCTTTCAAGATATTCGAGGTGAAAGTGCAATTGTTGCGGCGGTATCTTTGATTCCACAATCAATTGGGATGCTCGTTTCGCGAACCGCAATTGGTAATTTAATTGATTCTTTGGGCGCTCGTTGGGTTACTATTATTGGAATTGGCGTAACGCTCGTTGGGACAATTCCATTTAGTTACTTTGATGCATCAAGTCATTATTTATTAATTGCAATTGTCATGTTCATACGAGGGGTTGGTGGTTCAGCGGTAAAATCTGCGACGCAAGCGGATGCTTATGTTGGATTAGATAAAGTAGATTCAGCAGCAGCCTCACTTAGCTCTAATTTATTTCAACAAATTGGTGCTGGGTTTGCAACAGCCGTTTTAGCGACGGCTGTCACAACCTATACAACGACGCATCATGTTGTAAATGTTACACAGCTGGCTCAGGCTTATCATTATGGATTTATGTGGTCGGCAATATTCGTTGTCAGCCTTATCATTCCAGCTATGATGTTGAGTCGTAAAAGATAAACTGGCGGGATAAAAGAACTGTAGATGAGTTATATTTGGTTAGCACTAATGGGTCGTAATCATCATTGAAAAGCGGTATACTGTATTTATTAATATTTAAAACAATAGGAGGCCAAATTATGTTAAGTCATTTTGATGAAAAAAATCTTGAAGTCAACGAAAAAGGGATTCCGTTCCCAGCTGATACGCGCGTTAGTTTTGAAACTAACAACGAATTCTTTACTGGGGTCGTTGAAAAACAACTAAAAAATTCGGCTATTATTAAATTCGATAAGGAATTTATTAAGAATGAAACGGCTGAAGAATTAAAACAAAAAGTTGTCATTAGTTACGCAGGATTAGAATTAATTAAATAATTAGAATGAGAGGTTAGCGTGCGTACTTAGCGCTAACCTCTTTTTTTAAATTAAACTAAAAAAGGGGGATGACAAGATGAATAGGTGGATTCAAAAATATCTCGATAAAGCCAATTTATTGGCTTCCCCCGTACAAATTGTCGTGTTTTATTATTTGTCATTAATTGTGGTTACTAGTCTCTTGTTATGTATCCCATTTTTTAAACAACCGGGTGTGAATATCTCGTTTATTGATACGATCTTTATGGCTGTTTCAACCGTTAGCGTTACTGGATTGACGACATTTCCGTTAGAGCAAGTCTATAATCAAAATGGTATTGTTTTACTCGAAATATTATTTCAAATAGGTGGTTTTGGGATCACCATGTTATCGACATTTATCTTGGTAATTGCTGGACGTCGAATTGGATTACAGCAGCGCCGACTGATTCAGACCGATATGAACCAACCACGTTTAAGCGGAAATGTTCGTTTGGTTTACACAATCTTTGGTATTATGTTGGCAATTCAAGCCGTATTTGGCGTAATTTTTTCATGTTACCTGTATGCACGTGATGGATTTGAACATCTAGCTAAATCAATTTTTGATGGCTTTTATATTTCAATCTCAGCACTGACAAATGCGGGTTTTGATATTACTGGTCAATCCATTATTCCGTATTCAAAAGATTACTTTTTTTTATTTTTAATTATGATTTTAATTTTTATAGGTGGTCTTGGGTTCCCAGTTATCATTGAAGTATTAGCGTGGATTAAAATGACTTGGTTTAGGCCGGGTAATCAGAAATTTAGATTTTCACTGTTTGCAAAACTGGCGGGTAGCTTCGCGATTGGGTTCTTTTTTATTGGAACTATTCTGATATTTTTATCTGAGAATAATGGCTATTTTGCAAATAAAACGGTTATTGAGAAAACAATCACGGCCATGTTTTATAGTGTGACAACGCGAAATGCGGGATTACAGATAAATCAAATTGGCGATTTTAATACAACAACATTACTTATTTTCTCTATTTTAATGTTTATTGGTGCCAGTCCGAGTTCTGTTGGTGGTGGTGTCCGAACGACGACGATTGGTATTTTAGGGCTATATCTACTCTCATTTATCCGAGGGCATAAGAACGTGAATGTCTTCAACCGAAGAATTCACGAAAATGATATTCAAAAATCAATTGTCGTTGTTAATTTGTCCATCTTGATGTGTCTGATTGCGGTTTTCATTTTAAGTATTACGGAAAACCAATCACTCATTTCATTGATTGTGGAGGTAACCTCCGCCTTTGGGACAACGGGATTATCAACGGGCATTACTAGTTCGCTTAGTGTCATTGGTAAAATGGTTATTATTATCTTGATGTTTGTTGGACGTGTAGGGATGTTATACATGTTGATATTCTTTGTTTCGAAAAAAGATCGGGATGAAAAATACCGTTTTCCGTCAGAACAAATCATTATTGGATGACTTTTTGATTAAAGTTATTAAATAAAGAGTATTAAAAAACAGATGTATGCTATAATTTATACCGCAAAACCATTTTATATTACTGGAGGATTATCGTGAAAGAAACGGAAAAACGCTGGCTCACAGTCCTAAAAATTGCGCTGCCACTTTGTCTGAGTTACATCCCAATTGGACTCGCATGTGGGATTTTACTCCATGCGGCAGGCTTCAATACGATATTAGCAGGATTAGTTTCCGTGCTTGTTTTCTCAGGTGGTGCACAGTTTTTGATTGCATCAATGCTGACAATTCATTCGCCGATTCTTTCGATTGTTACCATGTTATTCTTCCTTGAATTGCGTTACGCCTTATTAGGTGCTAGTTTATCGCAATACATTCGAGGAACTAGTCGTAAATTCCTATACATATTTGCGGCATCACTGAACGATGAAAATTATGCAGTTAATTACTTAAAGTTTGCGACAGATAAAGAATGGAAACCAAAAGATGCCTTGATGGTTGAACATTACTCATTATTATTTTGGACAATGAGTAACGTTGTGGGTAGTCTTATTGGTGCCGGATTAAAAATTAATTTAAGTATTGTTGAATTTGCGTTAACATCATTATTTATTTATATGATTGTCATGCAACTCAAAAATTACTTAACAATTCTAATTAGCGTCTTGTCAGGAATATTGGCAATTGTATTTATGACGTTATTTCAAAGTACGATGGGATTAGTAGTGGCAACGTTGTTAGCCTCTTTTGTTGGCTTCTTGATAGAACACGAAGTCGTTAAAAAAGGTAAACGTAGCAAGTTATTGAATACGATTAAACCAAGAGCAAGTCGACATACGATCAGTAGAAAATCTAAAGTTTCTGAGGAAAGTTAACTATGGAAATGACAACAATGGATCATTTTTTATTAATTATTTTATCTGCGTTTGTTGCATATTTACCTCGATTCATTCCATTACGAATTTTTGCATCTCGTGAAATTCCGGAATGGTTTAATGAATGGATGAAGTATGTGCCCGTTTCTTTATTTTCAGCATTAGTTTTTAAAGATCTTTTTATTAATTCAAGATTTCAGTTTGTTGGTGTAGATAACGTAACGAAGTTAATAGCAGCAGTAATCGTCTTTGCGATTGCTTACCGTACGCGGTCAATGGGTCTATCAGTTGTTCTTGGACTCTGTGCTATTATGTTATTGTCACTTGTTTTGTAAATATAAATTAAAATAAGAATTCGGTTTCATTGGGAAGCCGAATTCTTATTTTTGATTAGCGATTGAGCAATATTCCGTGATATAATGGCGTTAGTATAAATATGATAATTAAGAGGTGTAGTTAGAATGAAAAAATGGGTATGGGGAATAGTAGTAATCATCATTGTAGGTATGTTTGGTGGTTATGGGTTAACAAAACACGCGGAAACTGGAAAGAGTTATGATACGGCAATGAAGGACGGTAAAGCCGCAATCAAGGATGCAGAGTATGCTAGCGCTGAAAAGCACTTCGACGTTGCTTTACAAAAAAAATCAAATGACGCTACTGCACAGGCTTATAAGACACAAGTAACGCACTATAGGACCGTTCTTGATAAGGTCGAAGCACGCCAGTATGATAAGGCAAAAGATGCAATAAGTATCGTTTTGGCAGATCGTGACGCATCAACGGTTATTAAAAAACGTGCAACAAATTTAGAAAAAGAGTTGGCAACAGTTATTAAAAAACGTGAATCATTTACAGCAAGTTATAATACTGCAAAAGATTTAACCGCAAAAAATAGTTACACGGCATCGAATACTGAATTAGATAAAATTTTAAAAGATAGTGATATTGATAAAAATTATTATTCAGATGTTAAGAAAGAAGCAATTGATTTACAAAAGAGCAATGATAAGAAATTAGCAGCTATCGGATACCCAACAAGTAGTTCAACGAGTTCGAGCTCATCATCTTTATCATCAAGTAGCAGTAGTACTACTTCGAAACCTAATACTGATTCTGGTTCATCGTCAGCGGAATTAACATCAGAAGAAAAGGATGATGCGGCGAAGTATTCGGGATCAAATGAGTACACGACAAATTCATCAGATTATGTTGATGCAAGTAGTGATAAAATTACTGCAGCTCGTATAAGCGAGGCACGTGATGCAATTAAATCTGCTGGGGTAAATCCTAGAGCGTTTAGCGATTCGGATGTTGCTAAAATTATTAAACAGTCTATTAAAGAAAAAACAACTGTTAAGGCTATTGCAGCACGCGATTACAAATAAAATACTTTTAAGAGCACGATCCTTGATTTTATTGGGGTTGTGTTCTTTTTCTTAAGTATATACAACATAGTAAAAACTGGGGGAATAGGTTATGTATTTAGCTATTAAAGAAATAAAACATAATAAGTTTCGATACGGACTTATTATTTTCACGATCTTTCTAGTATCATATCTCATCTTTTTTTTAACAGGTTTAGCATTTGGACTTGCGAATAATAATCGCTCGTCAATTGATAATTGGCATGCAGACAATGTTGTCATTAGCCAATATGCGAATGATAACTTATCGTCTTCGGAAATTCAAAGTAGCGCATTGCCTGAAATTTCAGGATCAAGTGCTGATTATGCTTACTTAGGTCAAATGATGGGTGTTGCTAGTCGTAAGAATGAAAAAAAAGCAAATATCAGTGTTTTTGGTATTGAATTTAATAAGTTCTTAAAACCAAAGTTAATTCAAGGACGTATGCCACAAAAGGCTAACGAAGTTGTTGTTGATAATGGATTGGAAGCAACTAAACTAGGTCAAAAAATAAAAATTAATAATGTGGATGAAGTTTATACGGTCGTTGGATTAACTACCGGGAACAAGTATACGACATCGCCTGTTGTTTATTTGCGATTGGCTGATTATCAGACATTAAGGTATGGACCAGGTAGTTCAAATAAAAAAATAAATGCGGTCGTTTTAAAAAATTCGGCAGGTATTAAAAAAGAAACACAATTTACAACGTTAACAACGAATGAATTAATTAACAATATACCGGGATACGCTCCAGAGGTAAAAACATTTGCATTAATGATTGGGGCGTTATTTGTTATTATTGCGTTTATCGTCGGTATATTTATGTATATTTTAACTATTGAGAAAACAGCTGTTTATGGTGTTTTACGAGCACAAGGGATTTCTGGTGGAACCTTAGTTAAAAGTTTAATCTGGGAATCATCATTGTTAGGGGTAGCAGGAATTGGGCTTGGAATTATTGCGGATGTGGCAACAGCAATAACGCTGCCAGCTGCCGTACCATTTTTAAATAACGCGCTCTTAGTTTCTGGATTCTCACTTGTTTTATTGCTAATGATTATTCTGGGATCACTATTTTCAATTTCTAAAATATTACGTGTTGATCCACTTGATGCAATTGGGGGTGTCTAAATTGAGCTTAATGCGATTATTGAATGTATCCAAGATGTTTGGAAAAGGTGATAGTGCCAAGTTAGCGCTCAAAGATATTAATTTAGTTGTTGAACCTGGGATGTTTATTGGGTTAACTGGTCCTTCAGGCTCCGGGAAGACAACATTGTTAACAATTATGGGTGGGCTTCAAGGTCTAACCGACGGTGAAGTTTATTTTAAAGATTTAGAAATTGGTAAATTAAGTGAAAAAGAACGCACGCACTTAAGATTTAATGAATTTGGCTTTATTTTACAAGGCTCAAATTTAGTTCCTTTCCTAACGGTTTTAGAACAGTTTGAGTTGGTAAGTAAAATGCGTAGTAAAAAAGGGAATAATAATCCCGAAGTAATGCTACGTGAATTGGGCGTATGGGATCAAAGAAATCAATACCCAGCTAGTCTTTCAGGTGGACAAAGACAACGTGTTGCAATCGCTAGAGCGTTGTTTAGTCAGCCGGAAATAGTCTTTGCAGATGAACCAACGGCAAGTCTAGACAGTAAAAGAGCGAAACAAGTTGCTAAACAATTGGCAGATATTACGAAGAAAACAGGCCAAACGATTATTATGGTTTCGCACGATGAGGATGTATTAGCTTATACAGATAAAACATTCTTTATGCGGGATGGGCAATTGACGGAAGAATAATAATAGATAAATTAAAAGACAGAATTCTTATAAAAAAGAATTCTGTCTTTTAATTTGGAACAAAAAAAGAGACGCAGTTGCGTCTCTCCTTAATTTAATAGTTTATGATCTTAATGATGTCCATTTCCAGTTGTTAACTTCTGGAAGATCATCACCATGTTCGCGAATGTAAGCTTCATGTTCTGCAATCTTAGCATCCATTTCTTTAACAAATGCATCACCCATAGCGCCTAAATGGCCGGCTTGTAAGACAGCATCTTTAGCAAGGTTGAAACGATCCATTTGGTTCAATACACGCATATCGAATGGTGTAGTAATATCACCATTTTCACGGTAACCATGAATTGCGATGTTGTGGTTGTGACGATCATAGAAGATGTCACGAACCATAGCTTCGAAACCATGGAATGCGAATACGACTGGTTTGTCAGTTGTAAAGTAGTTATCGAATTCTTCATCAGAGAAACCACGAGGGTCAATCTTAGGATGACGTAATTTCAAGATATCTACAACGTTGATGAAACGAATCTTTAATTCTGGGAAGGCTGCGTTTAAAAGATCAACAGCAGCTAAAGATTCTAAGTTAGGTTCTGTACCAGCAGCAGCAATAACGATATCAACATCATCGCCTTTAGCAGTACTTGCCCAATCAATGACTTTCAAACCGTTTTCAACAAGTTCTTGAGCTTCATCAGCTGAGTAGAATTGAGGACGTGGATGTTTACTTGAAACAACCAAGTTAATCAATTCTTCGCTTTGAAGAGTTGTATTCATAACAGCTAATAAACTGTTAGCATCAGCTGGTGTATATTCACGGATGAATTCAGGTTTCTTATCAGCTAAATGACCAAGGATACCTGGATCTTGATGAGTATAACCGTTATGATCTTGTTGGAATACAGTTGATGTTGCAATAACATTCAATGATGGGTAATGGTTGCGCCATGATTGTTCTTTGGCTTTACGTAACCATTTGAAATGTTGTGTCAACATTGAATCAACAACGCGTAAGAATGATTCGTAACTAGCGAAGAAACCATGACGTCCAGTTAAGACATAACCTTCCATCCAACCTTCAGCTTGATGTTCTGATAATTGAGAATCAAGAACACGGCCTACAGGACTTTGCCATTCATCGTTACCTTTTTTGATTGGTTCTAACCATTGACGGTTAGTTGCTTCAAAGACGGCATTCAAACGGTTTGATTTAGTTTCATCTGGTCCAAAGATACGGAAGTTTTTAGGATTTTCTTCGATAATATCACGAGCAAAATCACCGAAAACAATCATATCTTGTGCTGTAACAGCACCTGGAGTTGACGTATCAACAGCATTTTTCTTCCAATCAGGCATAACTAATTTTTGAGGATTAATTCCACCGTTAGTAATAGGGTTCATTGCCATACGTTGGTTGCCTTTAGGTGCCATTTCTTTTAATTCAGGAATTAATTGACCATCTTTTGTAAATAATTCTTCTGGACGGTATGATTTCATCCAATCAACAAGTGAGTCAATATGTTCCATGTGACGTTGTGTTACAGGAATTGGCACTTGGTGAGCACGGAATGAAGCTTCGATTGGTTCGTTATCCCATTGTGCTGGACCAGTCCAGCCTTTAGGTGTACGAACAATCATAACAGGCCATTTAGGCATTGTTGCTTCTTCAGCTGGGTGTTTGCGAGCTTCAGTTTGGATAGCTTTAATTTTTTCGATAGCAAGATCCATTTTTTTAGCCATATCAGGATGGATGATCTCAGGATCAGTTCCTTCAACGAAAATTGGATCCCAACCCATACCTTCAAAGTATTTCGTTAAATCTGCATCAGATTTACGTGATAAAATTGTAGGATTTGAGATTTTGAAACCATTCATATCAAGAATTGGTAATACGGCACCATCATTAACTGGGTTAATGAAGACATTTGAGAACCAACTTGTTGCTAATGGGCCAGTTTCTGATTCACCATCACCAATTACTGTAGCAGCAATGACGTCAGGGTTATCAAGAATAGCACCAGCAGCATGAGATAATGAATAACCTAATTCGCCACCTTCATGAATTGATCCTGGTGTTTCAGGAGCAGCATGAGAAGCAACACCACCTGGGAATGAAAATTGTTTGAACAATCTTTGCATACCAGTTAGGTCTTGAGTGATTTTAGGATAGATTTCTGTATAACTACCATCAAGGTAAGCGTTAGAAACCATTACTTGGCCACCATGACCAGGTCCTTCAATATAGAACATGTTTAAGTCGTACTTGTTAATTGCACGGTTTAAATGAGCGTAAATAAAGTTTTGGCCTGAGATTGTTCCCCAATGGCCGATAGGGTTAACTTTGATGTCTTCAGGTACGACATCAGTTTGTAACAATGGATTTTGTTTTAAATAAAGTTGACCAACTGAAAGGTAGTTTGCTGCACGCCACCAAGCATCAACTTTATCTAAATATGATTTAGATGAAAAATCAGTTTCTGTCATAGTTATACACTCTCCTAAAGGTTTTATTTGTTAAATTAATAACGCTTACTATATGACCATAATAACAAACATCAAACAGAAGTCAATCATTTAGTTTATTGGAACGTACCAATTTTGAAAATAAACAAATAAAAAGCCGTTAAATGGGTTATTTAACGGACATAAAAGTATTGAATTTAGAGAATTTATAATGGAATCTCATGCTTGAATATTCAAATGGTGTACCATCATCTAAGAAAAAAATACCATCCATAATGCTGACTGGTTCTGTTGGTTTTAAATCTAGAAGGGTTTGATCGTTTTCGGTAGAAGGTTCAGCATAAATTGAAATAGATGATTTGGTAACTGACTGATTTTGAGCATCTTCTAAATAATTAAAAATGGATCCCCTAACGATAACACGTGATAAATTGGGAACAATTTTGATGGGAATATATCCTGTCTCAATCATGAATGGTGTTTTTTCAAATAAACGAAGACGAACAATTTTGTAAACAAAGTCATCTGCATTTAAGAAAAGGTTTCGTTGTAAGTCTTCTGATGGGGCAATTACTTCAAAACTTAACACCTTAACTTTAGGACTTTTTCCGTTCATTTCAAAACCATCTGTGACACCCAGGTTAGTTCCCGCATAATTGAAAACCGTTTTATTTTTTAAATACAGTGGATTAATAAATGTACCAGATCCTCGTTTTTTAAAAATAATGCCATCACTGGCCATCTGACCCAAGGCCCGTTTTACTGAACTACGACTAATCTCGTAAGTTTCACTTAGACTACGTTCGTCGGGAAGTTTCATGTCGGGGAATTCATTCGCAGTGATTCTTTTTTTTAGTTTACTAATCAGTTGTTTATAAATTAATTCGGCCATAAAATGGGACTCCTTTCGTAGCGTTAATAATCATAGTTAAACATAAGTTTTAATATTCAACAAGTCGACATTTTCTGAAATGGATTGATGATGTGTAATTAAAAAGTAAGAAGTACAGACATTTCAGTGATTTTTTTGTACAATGAAGATTGTGATTAAAGGAGTGTGTCTATTGGAAATCTGGCAAAGTTTTATTGAAAATATTAAGTTACGTAGATTCGTTGTTTTATGTACGATTATTGGGGTTATCTTCCTTGCAAAAGATGTTATTAGCATTGTGTTATTAACGTTTATTTTTACATATTTAATGGTTCGGTTGATAAATATGATTCAGAGACATTTGCCAATCAATAGCCAATTAATTGTTATCGGCGTGTACCTGGCAATTCTCGCATTATTGTATTTGGCGATTACTAAGTACTTACCGATTTTAGTCATGCAGACAGTCTCGATGACTCATTACGTGATTAATTTTTATCAAAATCCGGGCGATGAAACAAACGTTATGATGGAATGGTTAGTTAATTCTATTGGCAAGTCTCAAATTATTCCGCAATTAAAAAGTGGATTCACGCTTGTTTTTAAATACTTAACAAGTATTGGATTTATGGCGGCAACGTTCTTGTTGTCGTTAATATTAAGTTTCTTCTACACGATTGAAAAAGATCAGATGGCAAAATTCTCAAAAAACTTTTTATCAAGTGAGTTTGGTTGGTTTTTCCAAGATGTTTACTATTTTGGTGAGAAGTTTGTGAAATCTTTCGGGGTAGTGATTGAAGCTCAATTTTTTATCGCAACAGTTAACACAATTATTACGATTACCAGTTTATACTTTATGAATATTCCGCAGCTATTACCTTTAGGAATTTTAATTTTCTTGATGAGTTTAATCCCTGTTGCCGGTGTATTAATTTCATGTATACCGTTAAGTTTAGTTGGGTATTCTGTCGGTGGTATTCGCGATGTTATTTATATTTTAATTATGATTATGGTAGTTCATTTACTCGAGGCTTACGTGTTAAATCCTAAATTCATGTCGAGTCGGACAGAATTACCCATCTTTTTCACATTTGTAATCCTATTGGTTGGTGAAGAATTATTTGGGACATGGGGCTTAATTGTCGGAATTCCTATTTTTACCTTCCTGTTAGATATCTTAGGCGTGAAGTCGATCCCCGGAACTAGAGGACGAAGCGTTAAAATCAAAAGACTAAGGAGAAATAAGCAAACTGATGGCAAAGAAAAATAAATTTTTAACTGAATTTAGAGTAAACAGAAAAAATACGAACTCGGTTAAGTGGGATAACTTAAAAGAACAATATGGTGACGATCAGTTATTACCATTGTGGGTTGCGGATATGGATTTCAAATCACCTAAAGCGGTGACGGATGCCTTAGTTGCCCGTGTGCAACATGGCGTTTTCGGCTATTCAACAATTCCTGATTCATATTACGATGCTTTTTTTGAATGGCAACAAACTCGTTACGGCATTGAAATGCATAAGGAGTGGATGCGCTTTGGAACGGGAGTCGTCAATTCATTATATCAACTAGTCGATTTAATGACGGAGCCAGGTGACAACGTTTTAGTTCAAACACCCGTTTATTATCCATTTTATAGTGCGATTGAAGACAATCAACGACGTGTGATTCGAACACCTTTAAAACATGAAAATAACCAATATGAAATGGATTTTGAAGCACTTGAACGTGATATTAAAGAGAACCATGTTAAATTACTGATTCAATGTTCACCACATAATCCGGTGGGTCGCGTCTGGACGGAAAGTGAGTTAACACAACTGCTTGAACTATGTCGTGAGAATCATGTCATGATTATTTCTGACGAAATTCATCAGGACTTAATTGTTGGAAATAAACCTTTTATATCGGCGCTATCAATAGATGATGGTCGTTACCGAGATAATATGGTTGTCGTTAACGCACCATCAAAGACGTTCAATTTAGCTGCATTACAAAATTCACATATCATTATTCCAAATTCTCAATTACGTGCCAAGTATGACAAACTTGTGAAACATTTAAACAAACCAGAAGGTAGTTTAATGGGACGAGTTGCAGGCGAAGCTGCTTATCTTTCAGGCGCAATCTGGTTGGACGAAATTCTAAGTATTGTCAGAACGAATTATTTAGAAGTCAGTCATCAGTTAGTTTCTAAATTTCCAGAGATTAAAATTAGTGAATTAGAAGGGACTTATCTGATGTGGATAGACCTTTCAGCTTATGTCAGAGCGGACAGAATGAAAGAATTTATGCAAAAAGAATGTGGCTTGGCCGTTGATTATGGTCAGTGGTTTAGCGAAGAAACTCCAGGGTTTATTAGAATGAATTTAGCGACGGATTTAGGGACAGTTCAAATCGCCGTAGATCAGCTGTTAAAAGGGCTCAAGGGTGCCAAACTGAATCACTTAAATTAGACTATTAATTTAGGCGATTTCAGTGTAAAATGTACCAGTAAACTAAAAATAGAAAAAGAGGATTTTATCTTATGGCAAAATTAGTATTTATTCGTCACGGACAAAGTGAATGGAACTTATCTAACCTTTTCACAGGTTGGGTAGATGTTAACTTGAGCGAACAAGGCGTTGCTGAAGCACAAGCAGCTGGTGAAAAGATTAAGGCAGCTGGAATCGAATTTGATCAAGCTTACACATCAGTTTTAACACGTGCTATCAAAACGTTACACTACGCACTTGAAGGTTCAGACCAATTATGGGTTCCTGAAATCAAATCATGGCGCTTAAATGAACGTCATTATGGTGCTTTACAAGGCCAAAATAAAGCCGAAGCAGCAGCACAATTCGGTGAAGATCAAGTTCTTGTATGGCGTCGTTCATACGATACATTACCTCCACTTTTGAGTGCATCTGATGAAGGTTCAGCAGCTAACGATCGTCGTTATGCTGATTTAGATCCTAAAGCTATCCCAGGTGGCGAAAACTTAAAAGTTACTTTGGAACGTGTTATTCCTTTCTGGGAAGACGAAATCGCTCCTAAATTACTTGAAGGCAAAAATGTAATCGTTGCTGCACATGGTAACTCATTACGTGCCCTTACAAAATACATTGAAAACATTTCTGATGCAGATATCATGGGTGTTGAAATGGCAACTGGCGAACCAGTTGTTTACGATCTTGATGACAAATTAAACATCGTAAGTAAAATCAAACTTTAATTGTGGAAAGAAGTTAAGTAATACTGTTGAAATAAAATTAGTCAAAAAAAATAAGAGCAACTATCGGTTTCCTGATAGTTACTCTTATTTTATTTATTCTCGGTCGAATAAGTGAGCAAGAAAAGAGGCATTAAAAGAATGATTGACGATAAAACAATTGTTTTTTCAGCAAGGTAAGGAACAATGGCGCCAGTTACAGCAGCACCAATAGTAAAACTAGAAATAATCGTACCGATTTCAACTGCTTTAGTTGTCGCGACTGTATCGTGTCGGACAAGACCTTCGAAGAGAGATTCAGCTAAGGTTCTAATATTTCCGGTCATCATAAGTGAGGCGAATGGGCCATTGTTTAGACGTCTGAATTCTTGAAGTTGGGCCGCTGCCGCGATTGAGACGAGGGCGCTTGCTAACATGTCAGGAATAACAGGTGAGATAAAAGCGACTAATAAGAGCAAGATAATTTCAAAAGTAATAATTAGTTGTTTGCGTCGTACCAAGGTATCACTTTCAGGAAGCCTAATTTGAAGATAGTGCGCCAACATGGTTCCTAGCATGAAGGATAACAAGGGGACTAAATAATGTAAGGCGGTGGAGAAACTGAGCTGACCAATGTGTGTACCAAGTAAAATTAAATTCCCGGTTTGCAGCCCGGCAAAAACTTCACCGTGAACTAGGTAGGTATAAGCATCGAATCCGCCAGCAGCGGCAGCTAAAAAACTGCTAAAAAGTAATTTTTCGTGTATTGGAGTTATCTGTTTCATCGTTAAATTCCTTTCAGTGTTCATTCAATAAATTGAGTATAGGCGTTCCCAAAAAAAGAAGCGACTAAAAGGTCTTTCAAAGTTCCGCCAAGTAGAAACGTAAAGATGAAAATTCGAGTTGTTACTAAATTGAATCAAGTCGTCTTGTTTATTTAGCATGCACAGATATGGTCAATATTTTTTTTTATAATAATTATATATTTATTATAAAAAGGCATGTCAAGGGGCAAAAAGATGAGGCGTGGCGGACTTATATATTTATTATAATTATATAAAGAAAAGGCGTGATACACTGTAAAAAACAGTAAGAGGAGAGCTAATCTTATGAAAAAAAGACGAAGAATATGGATTAGTATTGCAATAACTTTTATGCTCATCCTAGGAGGATTAATAATGTGGTTTACAGTTGGCAAACAAGAAACAAAACTGAATAAAGGTGGGGTCATTTTTACAGCATTACCTTTGAAGTCGAATGATTATTATCAACCGTTATATCAAGAATTAATACAGTTTAGTAATCAATTCGCGAAACAAGCCGAAGGGCAAGATTCAGTTGAAACTTTAACGAAGGACTCGAAAGTTTTAAAAAGAATTAATACGGACTATGATGATATTTGGTTGCGCGATGTGGCGCCAGTATTGGCTAATAAAATGGTTAAATTTCGCTACCAACCCGCTTATTTACCAAAGAAAGACGCGAAATATTTGGATAAGACTTTCAATCGATTTTTGAAGCAAAATGAGATTAAGACGGAATCTTCTAAATTAATTGTGGACGGTGGAAATGTAGTTTGGAATAAAAAAGACGTTGTTGTAATGACGGATCGTGTTTTTGACGACAACGATCAATTAACGGAAAAAGAAGTTATTCAGGCACTTAAAAAGCAACTGGATGTTAAAACGGTAATTATTATTCCTGCGGAGGAAGAAGATGTTTTAGCGCACGCCGATGGTATGATTAAATTCATTAGTCCTAAAAAGATGTTTATCAGTGATTTTCAAAAAGATACGGTATTTCAGACTAAGGTTCGAAAGGCAATTCTAAAAGGGATGCCAGATGCTGAATTCGTTGAATTAAAATCGGCATATACTGAAAAAGGGCAGTACGATAAAGATATATTCTCTGCTAAGGGCTTATATATTAATATGTTGGAAACGGACAAAGTAATCTATGTGCCACAATTTAACATGAAACAAGATCATGAAATGCTAGAATTTATTCGTAAGAACGTAGATAAACCAGTTATTCCTGTTGAAATTGGAGATATTTCAACAATGGGAGGCGCATTGAACTGTTTGACATGGTATTACCCACCGATTAAGGATTAATGCGAAGACTTATAAAATGATTTTTCTGGTCGAAATTAAAAAAATACGTTAATATAATATTTTAAAAGAAAAATAATTTTTTTTAAAGCTTACCAAAAGCGGCTATTAATTTTTAATAATTACGGTATAATAATAAAATAGGTTTTTATTATTAAATGAAGAGGGATTTATAATTAAAATGAAAAAAAATATGAATGTGTTTCTGGCTGGTGTTATTTTAGGCCTGATTGTTATGGGGATAGGGCTTTTAGTTATCTATAGACCAATGATGCTCAATAAAGAAAGTCTTTGGAAAGAATCAGTTATAGCAAAATCAAATACTGAAATCAACGCGGTAAAAAAAGCAAATGAGACATCAAAAAAATTAGATAAGAACCTTCAAGTTCTTAATATCGATTTTCAAAAAAAAATGAAACAAACTAATTTTGTTGGATCTTTTTACGGAGTTAAAGATAATGAAGAATTTACTGACGCCGGTTTGGGTTACGCCAATGCTAGTAAAAAAATATTAAATGGTAAGGATTCCATGTATAGTATTGCTTCCATTCAAAAAGTGATGACTACTATCTTATTAGGACAGGCATTACTACAGACAAAACACAACTTGGATGAACCGTTAAGTAATTTCTTACCTGACGTACCAAATGCGAAAAATGTAACTTTAAGATCAATGCTTCAAATGGTATCCGGATATGCTCCACAATCGGCGCCCAAGGGGAAGAATCTGAGTGGCCAAAAATTATATGAATATGTAATTAATAATATGGAAGTTGGCAACGTAGGAAAATTTAAATATTCGGCGGTTAATTACTTATTGCTAACCTTTGTGATTGAAAAGTTGACCGGTAAATCTTATGAAGACTATTTTAAAGAAATTATTAAACAACCGTTAGGATTGACACATACTGATTTCCAACAAGATATTGTTAATAATGAGGAACGAGCGGTTAGCTACAAATCAAATACTAAAGATAACTATAAGGAAATATTTGAGATGACGATGGGCCAGTATAATTATGAAAAAGGAACTGGAAATTTATTTATGTCGAGTAAAGATCTTTTTAAAGTATTGAGCCAATACTTAAAAGGAAACATAATCCCAATGACAATGGTCAGAGAACTAAATAGACCGGAGGGGCAGACGACTTACTGTGGTGGATTATATCATAATGAATCACGTGTAACGGCACATGGTATGGAAAGGGGATTTGAACCTACCGTATTAATGTCTTATGATGGTAAAAGTGGGATCGTCTCTCAAGGGAACATGAAGTTAAAAAAATACACTAATATGAACTCGCTGATTAAAATTTATCCAACCTTGTTTAAACAAGACTAGACAATAGCATAATATTGAAAACGACTGCCTTTGGGCGGTCTTTTTTTGTTTAATCATAAACATAAAGTTTACAAAATTTACAAAAAACTATTTACATTTGTAAAAGTAAGCGCTATCATTTGACTTGTAAAGACGAAAGGAGATACACAAAATGAAAATTACAACAGGGGAACTAGCAAAATACTTAGATCATACTAAATTAAATCCGGATGCAACAAAAATGGACATTGAAACGATTTGTGAGGAGGCACGTCAATATAATACGGCATCTGTCTGTGTTAATGCGCATTGGGCATCATTGGTTACAGAAAAATTGGCAGGAACGGATGTTAACACATGCGTTGTTGTGGGATTCCCATTAGGAGCAACAAGTACACAGTCAAAGGTAGCAGAAACTAGAACAGCTATTGAAGACGGTGCAAAAGAAATTGATATGGTCATTAATATTGGCGAATTGATTGGCGGCAACAATGAAGTCGTTGAATCTGATATCAGTGCGGTTGCACAAGAAGTTCATAAATCAGGTAAATTATTAAAAGTGATCATTGAAACGTCATTTTTAAATGATGAACAGATTGTTAGAGCCTGTGAATCATCTGAAAAAAGTCATGCAGATTACGTTAAGACATCTACGGGATTCAGCGCTTCTGGTGCCAAAGTAGAAGATGTGAGCCTGATGCGTAAAACAGTCGGTGATCGCTTAGGCGTGAAAGCTTCCGGTGGTATTCATAGTCGCGAGGAAGCAATCGCAATGATTGAGGCAGGAGCAAGTCGCTTGGGTGTTAGTGCAACTAAGAAAATTTTAGAATAGGGTGAAAAAAATGAAATATAAACGTATTTTTGGACTCGTTCTTGATTCTGTTGGAACGGGTGCTGCAGATGATGCAAAAAATTTTGGCGATGAAGGATCCGATACGCTAGGACATGTTGGCGAAGCTTACAAAGGCAAGTTGAAAATACCTAATCTCCAAAAGTTAGGTATTTCAAACATTCGTGAGAATACTATCGAAGGTGTTGCCGCCGAAGAAGAACCTTTGGCTAGTTTTGGAAAAATGAAAGAAATATCAGTTGGAAAAGACAGTATGGACGGACATTGGGAAATGATGGAATTACCTGTTGTTCAAAAACTAAGCTTCTTTCCAAATGGGTTTCCACAAGAATTACTTGATAAACTAACAGAATTTTCTGGTCGTAATATTGTGGGTAATCGTCCTGAATCGGGAACTAAGATTATTGAAGAATTGGGTGAGCACCAATTAGAAACTGGCGATTTAATCGTTTATACGTCGGGCGACTCTGTTATTCAAATTGCTGCAAATGAAGCAATTATTCCCGTTGAAGAATTATACCGTATTTGTGAATACGCGCGTAGCCTAGTCAATGGTCCTGAATATACAGTTGGACGTATTATTGCTCGTCCTTACATTGGAAAGACCAAAGACACATTCACTCGAACAGCTAATCGTCATGATTTTGCGTTAAAACCAACTGGAAAAACGGTTATGGATTACCTGCAAGAAGATGGGTTTAAAACAATCGGGGTTGGTAAAATTAATGATATATTCTCGAAACAAGGGATTGACGAAGGTTATCATAATGAAAGTAATATGGACGGAATGGATCATGTTGACCACGTTATGGCAGAAGATTTTACAGGTTTTTGTTTTATCAATTTAGTTGATTTTGATGCTATGTATGGACATCGACGTAATCCGATTGGTTTTGGACAGGCATTAATGGATTTTGATGAACGTTTGGGTACGGTTCTTGAAAATATGAAACAAGATGATTTATTGATGATTACTGCAGATCATGGGAATGACCCTACATTCAAGGGTAGCGATCATACAAGAGAAAATGTGCCATTATTAGTTTACTCACCTCAAAATAAAAAGAGCGTAGATTTAGGCACGAGAAAAACATTTTCAGATTTTGGTGCAACAATATTAGATAACTTTGGTGTTCAAGGTGAGAACAGGGGAACTAGTTTTTTAGACAACCTTGAATAATCAATATGAATGAAATAGACAATGGGGGGAAACAACGAACTATGAAAAGCTACGATGAAGAAAAAATAAAACAAATGCTACTAATTTCTCATTTGTATTATGAAAAAAATATGGGACAAGTGGAAATTTCTAAGAAAATAGGACTTTCTCGTCCAACTATCTCACGTAGCTTGCAAACGGCTAAAGAAATGGGATTAGTAAAAATTCAAATTGAAAATCCATTTGTTGATTTTAAAGAGCTGGAACAACAATTGAGTGATAAATATAAAGCTAAAATTAGCATTGTGCCGACTAACTATAAAGGAGAAACGACGGCCTTAAATAGCGTTGGTATGTTCGCAGCAGAGTATTTATCACGAATTATTAAACCAGAAGATATTATTGGAATTGGTTGGGGTAAAACGGTTCATGCGGTTACGAAACATATAGAAAAACGAAACGTTTTAGGCGTTCAGGCTGTTCAACTAAAAGGTAGTGTGAGCTTTGAGAACGAAAGAACATATGCTTACGAAAGTATTACTGAGCTAGCTAAAGCTTTCAACACGCAGTCACGGTATTTACCATTACCGACAATTTTTGACAATGTGGAAACAAAAAAAATGGTGGAGAAAGATCGTTTTATCAAGTCTATTTTGGATTTGGGAAAACAAGCTAATATTGCCATTTTCACTGTTGGTGTTATTGGAAAAGATGCGCTTTTATTTCACTTAGGTTACCTAAATGATGAACAAAAAAAGGAACTAGAATCTAAAGCGGTAGGAGATATCGCATCCCATTTTATTGATGAAAAAGGGAAGATCGTTAGTCAGGAATTAGATGACAGAACCATCGGGATTCAATTAGAAGACTTAAAAAAGAAAGAGCATTCAATAGTGGTAGCTTCTGATGTTGAAAAAGCAGCAGGTGTACACGCCGTTTTAAAGGCGGGATACGCAAATACTGCGGTCATAGGTAGCAGCTTGGCGCAAAATTTAATTGACTATAAATAAAATTGGAGCGTGAAAAAAATGAGAATGGTAGATGTCATCGATCAAAAAAGAAATGGTAAGGAATTATCTGATGAAGAAATTCAATTTTTTGTGGACGGTGTTGTGAACGGATCTGTACCTGATTATCAAACGAGTGCTTTACTAATGTCTATATATTTTCAAGATATGACTGATCGTGAACGTGCTTCTTTAACGATGAAAATGATGGAGTCCGGTGAACACTTAGACCTATCAGACATCCCTGGTATTAAAGTTGATAAACATTCAACAGGTGGCGTCGGTGATAAGGTTAGCTTACCTTTAGCCGCAGTTGTAGCGGCGGTCGGAATTCCTGTACCCATGATTTCTGGTCGTGGTCTTGGACATACGGGTGGAACTTTAGATAAGTTAGAAGCCATTCCAGGTTACCAAATAGAGATAAGTGATGAAGCCTTTATTAATCAAGTTTCAAAAGAGAAACTAGCAATTATTGGTGCTACAGGTGGTATCGCACCCGCTGATAAAAAAATATATGCCTTGCGGGATGTTACAGATACCGTCGATTCGATTCCGCTGATTGCCAGCTCAATAATGAGTAAAAAGATTGCATCTGGAACGGATGCATTGGTGATTGATGTTAAAACTGGTTCAGGCGCATTTATGAAAACATTAGAAGATTCTACGGCTTTGGCCACAGCACTTGTTGAGATTGGAAAAAGTGTTGGAATGGATTGTATGGCAGTTATTTCTGATATGAATCAACCTCTGGGTAATAAAATTGGTAACTCGTTAGAGATAGAAGAATCAATTGATATTTTGAAGAATAAAGGGCCTGAAGATTTACGTGAGTTGGTATTAACTTTAGGTAGTTATATGGTTATTTTAGGCGGAAAAGCTGAAAAATTTGATGAAGCTAAGCAGCTATTGGAAGAGGCCATTGAATCAGGAGCTGCTTTGGATCGATTCCGCGCGATGATTAAGGCACAAGGCGGGGATGAAACGGTCATTGAAGACTATTCAATCATGCCACAAGCTCAGTATAAATTTGAGTTGCCAGCTTTAAAGAGTGGGGTTGTAGCTAAATTGACGGCCGATGAAATTGGTATCGCAAGCATGATGCTAGGTGGTGGTCGTCAAAAAGCAGGAGATCAATTAGATTATGCAGTAGGTATCGAATTGCATAAAAAAATTGGCGATAAAGTTGAAAAAGATGAGTCGTTAATGACTATTTACAGTAATCGTGAGGATATTGAAGATATTAAGTCCTTAATTTATGACAATGTTGAAATTGCTGAACGTGCTGAAAAACCACAAATGATTTATAAAATTATTAAATAGGGTTTCAAAAAGACTAGTTTTTTAAATTAATTGAAAAGTGAGGATGATTTTAATGAGTACACATATTGGAGCACAAGCCAATGAAATCGCAGAGGTTGTTTTAATGCCAGGCGATCCTTTACGAGCTAAGTATATTGCTGAAACTTTCTTGGAAGATATTCACCAATACAATACGGTCCGCAATGCTTTTGGCTACACCGGCAGTTATAAGGGACACAGAGTATCTATTCAAGCTTCAGGCATGGGAATTCCTTCGATTTCTATTTATGCAAATGAATTAATCCAATTCTATGGTGTTAAGAAATTAATTCGTGTTGGTACTTGCGGCGGTATGGGAACCGATATTCATGTTAGGGATGTCGTTATTGCGCAAGCGGCAAGCACGGATTCGGCTATTATTAACAATACTTTCGGGAGTGGTATGTACTATGCGCCAACCGCTGATTTTAAACTATTGTTAGCTGCGCACACGGCTGCGCAACAACAAGGAATTACAGTTAAAGTTGGTAATATTTTATCGGAAGACCGTTTTTATAATGATGAAATTGATCGTAATAAATTAATTGAATATGGTATTTTAGGCTCTGAAATGGAATCTGCGGCACTATATATGTTGGCGGCTAAGTATCATGTACAGGCTTTAGCAGTATTGACCATCAGCAATCATATTATAACGGGTGAGGAAACAACGGCCGAAGAACGAGAAAAATCATTCAACGAAATGATAGCGCTTTCTTTAGAAACTGCTATCTCCGCTGATTAAGGGAAGAGGCAATATCATGTTTATTATTATTAATATTATTGGTTTGTTATTATTTGTAGGATTAGCTGTTTTATGTTCCAAGAATCGAAAAGATATTAAATGGTATTCAATTGGAACAATGTTAGTCGTCAATTTGATTGTTTCGTGGTTATTAACTGGCTTCCCAATTGGTAGAGATATCGTGTTGGGTGCGGCTAACGGGTTCAATGCGTTAGTTCAGGTGGCTTACACGGGTATTGCATTTGCTTTACCAAGTTTAGTTCACGTTAAACAAATGGATTTTGTTGTGAGCGTGTTACTACCCATTTTAATGATCATTCCATTATTTGATATTTTAACGTATATCGGTGTTTTACCATGGATTATCAAATGGATCGGCCGTGGTTTGGCAAAAGTAACAGGCCAACCTAAATTTGAATCATTCTTTGCAGTTGAAATGATGTTTCTAGGTAACACAGAAGCTTTAGCTATTTCTGGAATCCAATTAAAACAAATGAATAAACAACGTAATTTAACTTTGGCAATGATGTCAATGAGTTGTGTGACTGCTTCAATTGTTGGGGCCTACACGCAACTTATGCCAGGACAATTTGTATTAACTGCAATTCCGGTTAACGTTATTAATGCTATTATTATTACTAATATTTTAAATCCAGTCGTTGTTCCAGTTGAAGAAGATACAATCGCAACAATGTCAGCTGAATCCGGCGAAAATGGTAAAGAACCATTCTTTTCATTTTTGGGAGATTCAATTTTAGGCGCAGGTAAATTAGTTTTGATTATTACTGCAAATGTTATCGCCTTTGTTGCATTGGCAGCTTTAGTAGATAAACTATTAGGTATCGTAAATCCATGGTTAAGTTTGGAACATATCTTAGGTATTATTATGTTCCCATTCGCTTGGTTAATGGGACTAAATACAGCAGATGCTTTCCAATTTGCGCAATACATGGGAACAAAATTAGTGACGAATGAGTTTGTTGTTATGGGACAAATTACCAATTCGGTTAAAGACCTCGCGCCTCATTACCAAGCTGTCTTAACTGTTTTCTTAACGTCATTTGCTAACTTCTCAACAGTTGGTATGATTATTGGTGCGTTCAAAGGGTTGGTTAACCATGAGAAAAACGAATATATTGCTAAGAATGTTGGCTTCATGCTCTTATCAGGTGTGTTAGTTTCATTACTTTCAGCAGCAACAGTTGGTCTCTTTATCTGGTAATTATAAAATAAGGTGTGAGTGAGATGTTACAAGGTTTAAAAGAAATGATTAAAAGAAGAACTAAAGCGACCATTGGTAAAAATGATCTTAAAACCGAAATTTTAGCGGGTGTGACAAGTTTCTTTGCAATATCATATATTATGATTGTTAATCCACTTATTTTAAGTGACGCAGGTATTCCCGTTAATTTAAGCATTTTTGCAACAATTATTATTTCAGTATTAGGTTGTTTATTGATGGCGGTTTGGGCGAATGCCCCCATTATTCTGACACCGGGGATGGGCGTTAATGCTTTCTTCACATACACATTAGTTGTTGGCATGCATTTTACATGGCAAGTTGCAATTGCCGTTTCTTTGGTCAGTAGTTTTTTATATCTGGTAATTGCCTTTACACCGTTAAGTCGCATTTTGGCGGAAAGTATTCCGGATGTTTTGAAAACAGGAATTACGGTTGGAATAGGGCTATTCTTAGTTGAATTAGGGTTGGAAAAGGCTGGTTTAATTACTGCTGGATCAAACGGATCTTTACTGGCATTTGGTTCTCTACAAAACCCTACAACGTTATTGGCACTGTTCGGATTAACGTTGACCGTTATACTATATGTTAAAAAGATTCCGGGAAATTTTATTATTGGGATTATTGTGACAAGTCTTGTAGGAGCAGCTTTTAAGATTAAAGGGCAGGCAACTACAGTTGATGTCACACAAATTAAAGAATACGGTAAGTTATTGTTTCAGGGCGACTTTCAAGAAATTGGTCAATTAAAATTCTGGTTGGCCGTCTTTTCAATGACGATGATTTTGGTTTTTGAATCGATGGGACTACTTGAAGGACTCTTACCAGATAAGAGTAAATTTAAAAAGTCATTTCAAAGTAGTGCAATTACCGCTCTTCTATCAGGTATCTGTGGAACAAGTCCAACCGTGGCTGCTGCCGAAAGTGCCGCTGGTATTGAAAGTGGTGGTCGCACTGGGATTGTGGCGGGCGTTGCTAGCCTACTGTTCGCTAGTTCAATTTTCTTAGTTCGATTTTTGAAGTATGTGCCCGAGGCAGCCATTGCGCCCGTAATCATTATTACAGGTGCCTTGATGATGCAACAACTTCAGCATATACAAATTCAAGATTTTAGTGAGTGGTTCCCAGCTTTTTTGATTATCGTTTTAATTCCTTTATCAGGGAGTATTGCGATAGGATTATCATTTGGATTTGTTAGTTATCCGATACTAAAGATAATGACAAATAAAACGGATATTTCACCAATTATGTGGATTTTAAGTACGCTGTTCTTAATAAATCTGGTGTGTACCGCATTTTTAAATTAGTAAGGTAATTTAAATAATTTTATAAAATATAAAAAAGTATTTCGTTAGATAAGAGCGTTACTATGCTTCTTAAAACGAAATACTTTTTAGTTTGTTCAAAATGGGTATTCCTTTAGTGTGAAGGGAGTACTCTTTTTAAACTTTTTAAAAGTGGATTCACCTTGTAATACAAATGCATTTGAGATAAGATTTAGAAGATTAAAATAAAGAGCGACAGTGAGCGCTCATTTTAGGAGGAACTGAATATGCAACAGACAACGGCAGTGAAACAACACCAGAATCGACTAACTAGTTACCAAGGAAAGGTCGTCGCCTCAGCAACTGCGGGCTTTGGACTGGAGAACATGGATGTCATGTTCTTGTCCTTCGCCTTATCCTCAATTATTGGGGAGCTTCACTTGAACGGATCACAGGCGGGATTGATTTCATCAATCACCAATGTAGGAATGTTAATGGGCGGTGTGATTTTTGGTATGTTGGCAGATCGATTTGGGCGTATTAAAACGTTCACTTATACGATTTTCATATTTGCATTTGCAACTGCGGCCATGTTTTTTGCCAGTAATTTAACGACTATTTATGTTTGTCGGTTCTTCGCGGGTATCGGTGCGGGTGGCGAATACGGAATTGGAATGACCATTCTAGCAGAAAGTTTTAAGAAGAAAGACATGGGCCGCGTTTCGTCATATGTTGGTGTTGCAGGACAAGGTGGCGCTATATTAGCGGCAGTTTTGGCAGCATTTATATTACCACAGTTTGGTTGGCGTGCCTTGTTCTTATTCGGGCTAATCCCTGTACTAGTTACGTTCTTTGTTCGTCGCCATCTGAAAGAAAGCAAGGCATTTGAAACAAGTAAACATGATGGAAAAGGTCAATTTAGAGCTTTATTTGCAACACGTCAGCTAACACATCAAACATTAGGATTAATGTTCATGGCAATTGTTCAGATAGCTGGCTATTTCGGATTAATGAATTGGTTGCCAGCAATTATGCAAAAACAATTGGGGTTAACTATTGCGGGATCATCAACATGGATGATTTCAACAATCATAGGTATGAGCGCTGGAATGTTAACGTTTGGTTGGGGTTTAGACAAATTAGGTGCTCGATTAGCTTACGGAATATTTTTATTAGCTTCGGCGGTCAGCGTCTATATTCTGACGATACCAACGAATACCATGATGATGCTTTTTGCGGGTGCACTGGTGGGGTATTTCGCCAATGGCATGTTTGCCGGGTATGGCGCAGTTGTCAGCCACTTGTATCCAACGGAAGTTCGCGCAACTGCTAACAATGTGATTATTAACGTTGGACGAGCAGTTGGTGGATTCTCATCGGTGGCAATAGGATTTATCTTGGATCACTACGACGTAATGGCGGTCATGATTTTCTTATCATTGCTCTACCTGATGAGTTTTGTCGTAATGATGAGTATCAAAAATTTAAGAAGAAAAGAATACCTATCATTTAACCGCGATTAAAATGGGCGTTAATAAATTTAAAAAAAGGATTAACTTGCTAATTAACAGCAAGTTAATCCTTTTTAAATTAGCTACATACCGTGATCTAAAAGGTATTGGTAAGAAGTATCTGATAAATCGGGTGAAATACGGACACGATGTAAAGTGAATAGTCCTTGGTTCTCATTGGCTAGACCTGGCAAGGTTGTTAAACCAAGCTTATAACCTGCGGCTTGAGCCAACTTAGGTGTTTGATCGTTAAAGCGCCCAACTGGATAACAGATAATCGAAGTTTGTTGATGAAATTTATCGTTTAGCCATTTCTTTGAGTCAACAAATTCAGCCGTTTGTTGTGCATCGGTCATTTGATTGAGCTCTTTATGATGAACGGTATGACTTTCAATAGTTACTAAACCAGATTGGCGCATTTCATTCATTTGTGGCATCGTTAATTTGTTTTTATGCCCGAAGTGATTTGTAATATAGTTAATAGTTGCTTTTTTATGATATTTTTTTAGGGCCGGATAAGCTTTTTCGTAATTATCTTTGTAGCCGTCATCAAAAGTTATCCAAACAATTTTATTAGCAGGCTTTTTATGAGTTTTAAAAACCGTAATGGCCTCGGCAGGTGTTAAAGTATAATAACCATTTTTTTGAAGCCATTGCATTTGATGTGCAAATTGGGATTCGGGAATGCGTAATGAATTTCCGACAGAAATGCTATGGTACATTAAAATCGGGAACTCAGTATCCCCTTCAAAGGATTGCCAATGCGAGCTATCAACCTTTTTTTCCGAAAGGGCCTTATGTTTCTGAATGGCTTTTTTTGGAGTAGAGGGATGGATTTTTTTAACTGGGATACTTTGTTGGTGTGAGGCGGAGGGTGCTTTCTTTCCAATAAAAAATGATGTCCCGGCACCGATGGAAAGGATAAGTAACAATAAAATGAACCAAATCTTTTTTTGCTTTAACATAATGAACTCCTTTTAGTTTAACTACCACTATTTAATTTACCATTATGATGTGGGAAGTTCCAACATTTTAAGAATAGATGATAAGCTAATTTAATAAATAGCATCAGAAAATATAGCTAATTTTATTTATAATAATGAGAGCGGTTTAAGAGAAAGTCCGAAAGCGCTTGCTAAATATAGGAAATATATTTATACTATAATGATTGAAGACGCTTCCTATTTTTTTATAACGAATGAATCAAGAAGAATGGTCTGATAAATATACTAAAGAATTGAAGGACAAGTGCAATGGCAAAAATTATTACTGTTTTAGGATCAACTAATATTGATAAGGTTATTTCTGTACCCCGTTTTGCAACTAGTGGAGAGACTTTACACACACCAAATCATCAAATTGAAGCAATGGGTGGAAAAGGCTTGAATCAAGGCGTTGCAGCCGCACGTTCTGGCGCTAAAACCAACATGATTACTAAAGTTGGTAAGGAATTCGATACGTCAAAAAATATGAATGTCGAAAACTTGAGTACGGATCATGTGATGGTTTCAGAAACTGAAGAAACAGGACAAGCTTACATTACTGTTTCAGCAGAAACTGGAGATAATATTATTCATATTTATGGTGGCGCTAATGCTGATATGGCGGCTGCAGACGTCCGTGCTCATGAAGCCGCTATTGCTGAATCAGACTTTTTGATTACACAATTAGAAATTCCAATGGAAGCAGTTATCGAAGGATTCAAGATTGCTCGTGAAAATGGTGTTAAAACAATCTTAAATCCTGCTCCAATGCCTGAAAATGGCGGATTACCAGCAGAATTGTTACAATTAACTGATATTATTACACCTAACGAACATGAAACGTTCTTATTAACTGGTATTGAAGTGACTGATGAACATTCAATGTTGCACAATGCTGCTTACTATTTTGAACGCGGAATTGATACCGTTATTATCACAATTGGATCAGAAGGTTCTTTCTTTATGCGCGATAATGGTGAAGAAGGAATTGTTCCGGCATTCAAAGTTAGTGCCGTTGACACAACTGCTGCCGGGGATACATTTATTGGTGCCACAGCTACACGATTACATGCTAACTTAGATAACTTGGCTGAAGCAATGCGTTATGGTTCGGCCGCCTCATCCGTAACTGTTTCACGTGCTGGCGCCCAACCAAGTATTCCAACAGAAGCTGAAGTTTTAGCCGTTTTGGATGCTCACAAATAAATTTATATTTTTTGAATAGGAGATAAATTATGCGTAAAACAAATCTTTTGAATACAAAATTATCAAATGCAATTTCCGAAATTGGACATACCCAATGGTTAACAATTGGTGATTCAGGGCTTCCAATCAAGGATGATGGTCGTAAAATTGATCTTTCGGTTATACGTGGATTACCATTATTTATTGATGTCTTGGCCGCAACATTATCTGAAATGAAAGTTCAAAAGGTTTTCTTAGCTGAAGAAATTAAAACGGTAAATCCTGAACAATATACAGCTATCAAGGCATTATTGGATGATGACGTTGAAATTATTTTTATCTCTCATGACGAACTAAAATCGATGAGCCGTGATGATAATAATATCGCTACAGTAAGAACGGGTGAAATTACGCCATTTTCAAATATTGTTTTGGAATCAAATGTTGATTTTGAAGGCGAAGCAATTAAATAAATTATTAATTTAGGAATAGGAAGATATATATAATGAATATGTTAGGCTTATTTTTTTCACTTTTAGCAATTATTGGTTGGAGTGCTTATCCAACGTTAGTGTCATACTTTGGTGGTAAACCAGTTCAAGGTATTTTTGGCGCAACATGGGGAACTTTGATTGTCGCAATTGTTCTCTCACTAGTTACAGGAATGCCAATGTTACATGGCTCTAACTTCTGGTTAGCATTCTTGTCAGGTGCTGCCTGGGCCTTCGGTAATGTCTTAACAATTATGGCCTTTGGTATGAAAGATCAAGAAGGTAACGCCTTAGGATCCGCAAAAGCAATGCCAATTTCAACAGCTTTCCAAATTACGGCGAATGTTGTATGGGGAGTTCTAATGCTTGGTAACTGGGGTCCTGTTTCATCAAAAACTTATGGATTTATAGCTGTTGTTATTATTTTGATTGGTGCATACTTAACGACTTACCAAGAGAAAAAATCAGCTGGTAATAAAGAATTACTTACAAAAGCAGTTGGTGTGTTATTAATTGCTCAAGTAGGTTACTCATTATATGGAATCTTGCCACAATATACTAAAGGAACTGACGGTATGCATATGTTCCTAGCGCAGGCAATGGGAATGGCAGCCTTTGGGTTAGTTCTTGGAATCTACGAAGTATCAAAAAACAATAATAATATTTTTACACAGAGTGTCACGTATAAACAAATTTTTTCAGGTTTCTTCTTCGCAATGGCAGCATTAGGCTACCTTGTTTCAGCTCAACCTGCAATGCTTGGATTAGCAACTGGATTTGTCCTTTCACAAGTTTCAATTGTCGGTGCAACAATTTCGGGAATTATCGTTATGCGCACTAAGAAAACGGGTAAAGAGTGGTTAGTCATTGCTATTGGGTTAGTCATGATTGTGATTGCCGCTGCCGTAACAGTTTTCTTAAAGAACTAAGTAGCATTGGTTAAATAAATAATAGGTATGAGGGAGTCTTAATGACAGTAATTTGTTATTAAGGCTTTTTTCGTTTCAATAAAACAAGTGTATTTTGTTACGCAAAATGGAACAAAATACACAGTATTATGGTAACAAACGATAGGCGGAAAAAGTCTATTAATTAGTTTTAAAACAACTTATATTAGGGGTGTAGAAAAAATAAAAAATATATAGGAGATGCTTATTATGAAAAGAGATTTTATCGATACTAAGACATACACGAAAGACGAAATTCAATATTTAATTGATTTAGGAATTCAAATGAAGAAGGATATTAAAGAAGGTAATTATCCTCAACTATTAAGTAACAAGACCTTAGGTATGTTGTTTGAAGAATCATCAACCAGAACACGTGTCGCTTTTGAAACAGCTATGACACAACTTGGTGGACACGCACAATACTTAGCACCAGGACAAATTCATTTAGGTAGTTCAGAAAGTGAATCATTAGGAGATACAGCAATTGTTTTAGCTCGTTTGGTAGATATTTTAATGGCTCGTGTTGCTAAACATGAAACGATTGAGATCATTGCAGAAAAATCAACCGTTCCCGTACTAAATGGGATGAGCGATTATAACCATCCTACACAAGAAATTGGCGATATCATCACAATGGCTGAAAACTTACCAGCTGGTAAGAAATTAAGCGATTGTAAAGTTGTTTTTGTAGGGGATGCAACTCAAGTTTGTGTTTCATTAATGTTTGTCACAACTAAAATGGGCATGCAATTCGTTCAATATGGTCCTAAAGGCTACCAAATCAAACCAGAAACATTAGCAATTGGCCAAAAAAATGCTGAATTATCAGGTGGCAGTGTTTTAATTACTGAAGATGTTGAAGAAGCAATGAAAGATGCAGATTTCGTTTATACAGATGTTTGGTATGGCTTATACGAAGCAGCATTGACATATGACGAACGTATGGCAATCTTCTATCCTAAATACCAAGTTAATGACGCATTAATGGCTAAAGCAAATGATAACGCTAGATTCATGCATTGTTTACCTGCTAACCGTGGTGAAGAAGTGACAGATAGTGTCCTAGATTCAAAAGCATCAGTTGCATGGGATGAAGCAGAAAATAGATTAACAGCAATGAGAGCATTATTAGTTTACTTAATGGCCCCAAGTATGAATTATTCCGACGAATTGCTTGATTCTTTGAAGGATGACACGCTAAAAAATTTATTGATAAATCGAGTTGATTCAACGAAATAATTTCTGATTTGTCAATAAATGGAGGCGGAGACTATGCAAGAAAAGAAACAATTCAGACTGTTTGATGCAGTCTTAATGTCGGTAGTTGTAGTATTAGTTGTTGAATCTGCAGCACCTGCGGCCGCTATTGGACCATCACAATTTTTCTGGTGGGGAGCACTTCTCTTATTCTTCTTTCTACCTTATGGGTTAATTTCCGCGGAATTGGGAACGACTTATAATGATGAAGGTGGTATTTATGATTGGGTTAAAAGAGCCTTTGGTAGAAAATGGGGCGGAAGAGCTGCTTGGCTTTACTGGATTAATTTTCCTATCTGGATGGCTAGTTTAGCCGTCTTATTCAATGAAGTGATCGAACAGATTTTCCGAGTTAAAATAGGAACGGGAATGGGTATTGGAATTGAGCTCTTATTCATTTGGGGCGTTACTATTATCTGTTGTTACCCAATTGCGGATAGTAAATGGATCTTGAATTTAGCCGCAATTGCGAAAGTGATTATCATGTTAAGTGTGGGTGGACTAGGTATCTACCATGCAGCTACTCACGGTTTGGCTAATGATTTTTCAGGAACAGCAATGTTACCTAAATTTGATGCAACAAGTTTAGGTTATATATCTGTTATTCTATTCAACTTTTTAGGATTTGAAGTTGTGGCTACAATGGCCGGAGATATGAAAAATCCTAAGAAACAAATTCCACAAGCTATTATCTGGGGTGGTGTTCTAATTGCCGTCTTCTACCTCTTTGCCGCATTTGGAATGGGAGCTGCTATTCCAAGTAGTCAACTATCAACATCTGGTGGATTAATGGATAGTATTTTATTATTAGTTGGACACTATAACTGGTTTGTTGTTACGATTGGGGTACTCTTCATGTATACCCTGGTTTCTAATCTAGTTTCTTGGTCAGCAGGGGTTAATTATGTTGCCTTATACGCTGCTAAAAATAACGATTTACCAAAAATCTTCAAAAAAGAAAGTAAAAAAAGCCATATGCCAATTGGGGTAACTATTTTAAATGGTGTTATCGCAACTGTCTTGGTTATTGCCGCACCATTTATCCCCAATCCCAACATTTTCTGGGCATTCTTCTCCTTAAATGTTGTTGCACTATTGGGTTCATATATATTAATGTTCCCATCATTTCTACGCTTACGTAAGATTGATGGCGATCGGGAACGCCCATTTAAAGTTCCAGGCAGACCACTAATGATTAAATTAATGACTTGGATTCCGATGGTCCTTTTAATTTTGACATTGATTTTAACAGCCTTTCCGTTGAACGGTGGCCAAGCAGAAATGAGTAGTAAAATACCAGTATTAGTGGGAACCGTTATTACAATTATTATTGGTGAAATTTGTATTAATTATGCTGAAAAACAAGGTAAATAAATCGAGAGAGGAAGTAATTAAATTATGAAAACTTTAGATACATCTCCAAAAACAGACGGATACCATATGCCAGGTGAGTTCGAGGAACATAAAGGCGTTTATCTTTTATGGCCAGAACGTCCAGATAACTGGCGAGAAGGGGCAAAACCAGCCCAAGCTGTTTTCGCTGAAGTGGCAGCAGCCATTGCTAAGTTTGAATCAGTAACGGTTGGAGTTAGCGATCGTCAATATACGAATGCACGTCATGTACTTGCCGATAATATTGAAGTGGCAGAAATATCAAGTGATGATGCATGGATTCGCGATTGTGGACCAACATTTGTTGTTAATGACAAAGGCGACGTTCGTGCTGTTGATTGGACTTTCAATGCTTGGGGAGGCTTAGTTGATGGGTTATATTTCCCTTGGGACAAAGATGATAGAGTCGCACAAAAAGTATCAGAATTAGAAGGCCGTAATCGTTACCGACTAGATGATTTTGTTCTAGAAGGTGGATCAATCCATGTTGATGGAGAAGGAACGTTAATTACAACTGAAGAATGTTTATTATCTGATGGACGTAATCCTCAATTATCAAAAGAACAAATTGAAAGTATTTTAAAAGAATATTTGAATGTTGAAAAAGTTATTTGGTTAAAAAATGGGATTTATTTGGATGAAACTAATGGTCATGTTGATAATATTGCCAATTTTGTTAAACCAGGTCAAATCGCTTTGGCATGGACCGATGATCAAAATGATCCGCAATATGCAATTTCTAAGGAGAATTATGACATTTTAACAAATGCAACAGACGCTAAAGGTCGTAAAATTCAAGTTGAAAAATTATATGTTCCTAAACCAGTTTTAATTACGGCTAAAGAAAGTGAAGGCGTAGATGCAGTTGACGGAACATTGCCACGTTTAGAAGGCGATCGATTAGCAGCTAGCTACGTTAACTATTACACAGCTAATGGTGCAATTATCTACCCACTTTTCGACGATCCAATGGATGAAAAAGCTAAAGAAACTTTACAAAAATTATATCCTGATCGTGAAATGGTCGGTATCTTGGCTCGTGAAATTTTATTAGGCGGTGGCGATATTCACTGCATTACGCAACAAGTCCCAGTCGGCAGATAGGAGATTATGATGGCAAAAATTGTTGTCGCACTTGGCGGTAATGCAATCTTATCGAATGATGCATCTGCCAATGCTCAAAAAGAAGCAGTTCAAGGAACAGTTAAGGCGTTAATTAAATTTATTGAAAATGGTGATCAGTTAATTATTACGCACGGTAATGGACCACAAGTTGGGAATCTATTACTACAGCAACAAGCAGCGGATAGTGAAAAAAATCCGGCTATGCCTTTAGATACTTGTGGTGCTATGACTCAAGGAAGTATTGGTTACTGGTTCCAAAATGCCATGCAAGAACAACTGGCTAAAAAACAGATTGATAAAAGTGTCGTTTCAATCGTGACGCAAACGATTGTGGATGAAAATGATCAAGCGTTTGAGCAACCCACTAAACCAATTGGTCCTTTCTATAAGGAATCAGAGTTAGAGCAGATAACTAAATTACATCCCGAATGGACATTAGTTGAAGATTCTGGGCGAGGTTATAGAAGGGTTGTCCCTTCACCTCAACCGCTTGAAATTAAAGAATATCCGGCCATTAAACAAATTGTGGATGCTGGTATTATTCCAATCGTCTCAGGTGGTGGCGGTATTCCCGTTATTCGTAAGGGCGATCAATTAATCGGGACCGAGGCAGTTATTGATAAAGATTTTAGTGCTGCTAAGATTGCTGAATTAATCAATGCCGATCAGTTAATTATTTTAACTTCTGTCGGTGGCGTCTTTTATAATTATGGCAAGGCAAATCAGGAAGAAATTTTTGATGTTACGGCCGAGGAAATACAAGGCCATATTGACGCTAAAGAATTTGCCGCGGGTAGCATGATGCCTAAAGTAAAAGCTGCCGTTCAATTTGTACAAAAGACAGGTAATCCTGCCGTGATTGGCGCTTTAGAAGATGTTCAAGATATTATTAGTGGAAACAAAGGAACCGCTATTCATCAATAATTAGAGAAGTAACTAGCCGTGTCAAGCTAGTTACTTCTTTAGTGTATACTGAGTTATAGGAAAGAAATACGGAATGGGGTTCATTTATGAAAATTATGGGATCAACACCTCGAAAAGATCATTTTTATTTACCTGCAGAAACAATTCGACATCATGAATCAATAATGATGTGGCCAGAACGACCTGACAATTGGCGTAATGGCGCAAATGATGCGCGCCATACCTTCATTGAGATTGCAATAATTGTAAGTCGGTATGAACCAGTGACCATGTTGGTTTCAAGGCAGCAGTATAAACATGCCCGCCACTTATTACCGGAATCAATTAGGGTGCTTGAGATGAGCTTTGACGATGCTTGGATAAAAGATATTGGGCCAACCTATGTATTGAACGACCAGGGCGATATTCGAGGCGTCGATTGGCGCTTCAATGCATGGGGTGGACTAGTTGATGGGTTATACTTTCCATGGGATATGGACGATCAAGTTGCAGAAAAATTATGTGAACTTAATCGAATTGATTATTATCGATTAGAAGAATTTATCCTGGAAGGCTGCGCTTTTCACACCGATGGTGAGGGGACTCTGATTGTTACGGAGGAATCCATCTTGTCAGAGGGTCGAAATGGTCAAATGACTAAACCTGTTGTAGAAACGATTTTGAAAGCCTATTTAGGTGTTGAAAAAATTATTTGGCTTAAATATGGCTATTATATGGATGAAACTAACGGCGACGTTGATAGTATGTTGAGTTTTGTGCAACCCGGGGAATTAGTACTTACTTGGACTGATGATGTGGATGATCCGCAATATGTGATATCGCAACAAGCATATGATGTTTTAAAAAATGCTACAGATGCGAAGGGTCGCCAATTTAAGATTCATAAATTACAAATACCAAAACCTTTATTTGCTACTGAAGATGAAAGTAACGGCGTTGACTTGGTAAATGGTCTTCTGCCACGCTATCCAGGAGACAGATTGACAGCAAGTTATGTTAACTTCTATCTCGCAAATGATGTTTTAGTTTTACCTGTTTTTGATGATCCGCAAGATAATATTGCTATTGAGAAAATGTCTCAACTATTTCCGGATCGTAAGATAGAACCTGTTTATGTACGAGAACTTTTGTTAGGCGGAGGTAACGTACACAGTATCGTGGACGCATTACCAACGTATACGGGGGTGTAAAATGAACTTTTATGAAATTGTTAATGGAAACATTGAGAAAATTAATAAGAATGAACAAATTTTATTAGATTTTGTTATTAAAAATATGGATAGCATTAAAAATAAAAATATTCGTGAGTTAGCGGCGGAATGTTTTGTATCTACCACAACATTTCTAAGATTTGTTCGTAAAATTGGCTTTTCTGGTTATAGCGAATTCATAACCGTTATTAAATATACAATGATCACTCAAAATAATATTGAAAAAGATAAAACCTTTGCGATTAACCAGGTAGAATATCGCGAAGAATATTTAAAAAATATTAACGAAACGGTCCGCGTCTTGGACAATGATAAATTAAATAGAATAACAGCGGTAATGAATAAACGACCCCATTTATATATTTTTGCGAAGGGATTTAGTAAATATGCGGCTGAATATATTGAGTACCTTTATACATTAAATAATTTTATTGTTATTTTTCCTAAAAATTTTGAACAACGTCAATTGGCATATCGTAATATACAACCTGACGATTTATTATTTGTCTTCAATTATGATGGTGAGGACAAGGAACTGATTGAGATTCTACAAATTATTGAAAGAAAACGTGAATATGCGTTATTAGTTTCCATTACAGGCGCGAATAACAATACCATTCAAAATATGAGTAATATTAATTTATACTTGTTTACCGATGAATTGTATCAAAATCGAATTGAAATGACATCGCATGTTTCGTTAATTGCTATTATGGAATTACTGTTGTACCAATATAATGAAGGTATTAAATAAGAACCGGAGTAATAAAAAAAGTCATTCTTAGGGGTGCCTTTTTTTATTACTTATATACCTAATAAGACTCTAATTAAAGTTAGATAAAGAATAAGTTATTTAACTAAAATAGCTACCTTTTTAATTGTATACGGGGTTAATTTAATGTTATCATACAGTGTGCGAAAGCTTTACGTATAAACTTACATAGTTTTAGAGGGTAGAAAGGAATGACCGTATGAGATAAATATTGCGCTAGTTGCAATATTAGAAATGGTTGGGTTAAGTATAAAGGAGTGTTGGTTTTATTCGAGGGCCAATGCTCAGGCAGAATTAGACCGAAACAAAATGCTATGGCGGGGGCCATAATAGCAATGCAAGATGATGTATTTTAAAAAAAATTATCTGATGCAGACGGATGAACCAAGTCCGATTTTGATTTCAATGAACAACATAGTGAACCAGATAACTATGGTGTTCATATAACTGTGGGGGAAAACAAAATGATTAAATATATTTTAGCGACTTTTAGTATCAGTATTATGTTTGGAATAACGGCTTCAAAAGTTTTTGCTGCAAGTGATCCGGTATTGAATGGGACAACTGATGCAACGGTAAATTTAACAGGAGGGGCCAGCGGGTTATCAATCGCAGCGGCGCCAAATTTTAATTTCGGAAAGTCTGAAATAAGTAGTGTGGCAACAACGTTAACTTCTAGTGGAACGGCCAGCGATGGTTCAGCTATAGAGGCGCAGGTTTCAGATGCCCGTGGAACAGGTGAAGGTTGGGATTTACGAGTTTCATTAGGATCTCCCTTTAAATTAAGTGACTCAGAGGGTGGACATTTATTAAATGGAGCCGTTTTAAAATTAAGAACGAAAACGGCGACGAGTGCGGGTACCGGACAGGCACCAGGCACTTTAGTAAATGAATTAACGCTGAATGCCGCTTCACAATCAAGTGTCACAGCAGCCGTCAATCAAGGCATGGGAACTTGGAGTATGCCTTATACGGATGCCACTTTGATGGTTCCGGCAGGAAACTATATCGGTGCTTACACGGCTACAATTAATTGGTCGTTAACAGATGCGCCATAATAATCTGAGGCGGTGGGGCCGTTCCAGATTATTTTGTATTGAGATAAGTAAACTTAAAATGCCGTTTTGTTAGGACATAAGTTAAAAAGACAGATGGCCAGTACGTAAAAAGGGGATCTCTGAAATGAAAAGAATGATTTTAGCAATCAGCATGGTGGGTATCATTTTGAGTTACATGACACTGGGGGAAACTCATGTCCAGGCGGCATATGAAAATAATCCACCTCAAAGTATTAAATTAGATAATATCTTTACGACACCAGCCGGATCTGATAGTACAGTTGTCCAAAATGGGACAACAAAGAAGAGTTACGTCCAGGTTACCCCGGATAAAGGAAATAATAAAAATGGGGCAATTTGGTCAACGGCTAATAATACATTAGATTTAACGAAAGATTTTGAATCATCTATGTATCTCTATTTTGGTGGAATGGGTGATAATGCTGCTGATGGTATGGCCTTTGTTATGCAAAATGATGCTAGACAAGGTAACACCATCATTAAAGGTAGCGGTGCTCAAATGGGCGTCTGGGCCAGTGATGTACATTATGGTCCGTTCGATGGCATTCAAAATAGTTTTGCAGTGGAATTTGATTCTCATTATAATGATGGGTTTGATTGGAATGTTGGTTCGTCAATTGGTGATCATTTAGCGTGGGGATTCCCAGGTCAAAAATCAACGTACAAGGATGAGGGCGAAGGGAGACGGATATTAAATCATAATGCTGTACAAAGTATTCAGCAAATGTCGAATGATAGATGGTATTCATTCAACGTTAAATGGAATGCAACAACCAAAGTGCTACAGTATTCTTATGGAGATGACCGGGCCAAAAATCCGGTAGTCAGTGTTAACATTGATCCACAAACTATTTTTGGTGGGAATAATGTAGTTTGGGGATTTACTGGGTCGACAGGTAGCAGTACCGAAAATAATCAAGTTGCATTTGCCAAAGTTCCTGGACTAGTTAACGAAGAAGGTACCGATACGGTAACCAATAGTTCTGGCGACGTTGTTGCCGGTAAGGATGTTACTGGTAAGAAAGTTAGTTTGGGCGATAACTTACATTATAAAGTCGGTTCAAAATATACAAGTGGTAAGCAAGATTGGGAAAATATCTTAGCTGATTTCAAGTTAGATGGGGACGTGACATACAAACCCGGGACACTTAAAGTTGTTAAAAAAGCGCAAGACGGAACTGAAAAAACGACTTCGTTACCCGACTCATCTTGGTCAAACAAGGCGTTATCTAAGGTTAATTTAGGTAAATTGGGAACGTATACTGCCGATGCTAATAGTTCGGCCTATATTACTTTTGATGTGACTGCTGATAAGGTAGGAATGGTAAATCAAAGTGAAGCCGCATTGAATGGTGACAACTATTTAACAAAGACTAATGCATTAAGTTATGAAATCTCACAAAACAAGGCACCTACTCTTACCTTGGCTGATGCCGGTAAATCAATTGATGTGACTGAGGGTGATGCTTACAAATTTAATGGTACTTGGAAAGATGTTGATAGTGATACTGCCAACTTGTCTTATTCTGTAGATGGTGGTAGCGCCGTTTCATTTGCGAGTGACGTTAAAAATGATCCAAAAGGGCAAGATCATAATTATTCAGCGACTGTTCCGGCTGCTTCATTACCTTTAGGAACACATAAGGTAAGTGTTTACGCGGTGGATTCAGATGGCGCTAAATCAAATGTTGAGACAGTTACGATTAATGTTGCAACTGCAGGGCTTTTACAGTTTGTAAATATCCCTACGACAACCAGTTATGGGTCAACAGAAATACCAGCGGGTAAAGAGACTGTTGATATTAACAGAGGAAGCGATTGGGACGTTAGAGTAAAAGATACCCGAAAAACGGGTAGTCATTGGCACGTTGATTTAACGTTAACAGAGCCCTTTACAACGGGCAAGGGGACGGCGAATGAACATGTGTTGAAAGAAGCATTAGTTTATAAAACGGGTACTAGCCAGACAGAATTTACCGTTGGGACGGCGGTAAATGTATACGATAAAACAACTGTAAATAGTGATGATGTACCAATTAAATGGGCAGATGACCAAGGTGTCTTAATGGTCGCGCACAGTGCTGATTATAAAGGCGCATATGCAGCCAGACTCAACTGGTCACTAGTAGATGCACCATAGAATATAAAAATAAAGAGTCACGCAATCGGTAATTACGATTGCGTGACTCTTTATTTAGTTTATTTATTGAAATTAGCTCCAACGATTTGATTTTCCCGGTAAAACCATTAAAATAATGAACCAAATGGGACCAAGAATAGGGATTAGTTGAAGCAAAATCCACCAACCAGAACGATCAGTATCATGTAAACGACGAACGGTTACTGATAAGTTTGCAAGCCATACTAAGAATACGACGATATTTCTTCCGGTTGCAAGAGCCAGATCGCTGAAATTGTAGATATCCGTTATCGGATGGCCTACAGAAAAGGTATAAATATTAACAATTAAGAACCCAACAATAGCATTAATGATAGCTGGCCACCAAAAATCTGATCTGCGTGCTGTATCAGAAAAATTAGTGATGTTATTCCAGAAATTTTTATATGATTCAATCATGATAATAGCCCCCTTTTTTATAAAGCTTTTAAAGTCATCATTTGTTGGACTTACCATAAATTAATGTTAAAAATTAAATATTAGTACCTGAACATATTTTACTAGATTGCGTCTTGTAAGTACATTAATATGCATTATTGATAATATCCATCGCATAAAAATTATCATTATTACCTGATAGATATGATAATTTATTCTTTGTAAAAGGTGGATAAATATAAAAATATATAGGGCTGTGATATCATAAGTGATACACAGTAAATATTTGATTGGAGGACACTATGCGTCGAACTTTACATTTTTTAAACAAAAGTTATCGAATGTTTTTTCGTCATTGGAGACTATACCTTCTCTTAGTGATAGGTACAAATTTTATACTATCGCAGATTATTCAACCAATATTAACGATGATAATGGGTAGTATTCTCAATGGTAATGACGTCGACTATCTAACCTACACTAACGTCGTGTCAGTTCTGATAGATAAACCGATACTTCTGATTGAATTGATTTTGGTGATATTAGTCATCCTGGGGATTGTCTATGTCCAGATGGCCTTTATGATTCGAAGTATTCGATCAATTCGGTATGATTTAAAAATTGGCTATAAAGTATTATTAAAACAATCTATCAACGACGTACTTGCATTGCGTCCTTTAACGGCACTACTCGTAACTTGGTACTTCGTCTTAATTTTACCGTTTGGGGAAGTTCTATTTAAATCTTCCTTGTTGAGTAAGGTGACTATTCCAGATTTTATTATTCAAGACATGTGGACAAGTCCCAAAATATGGGGCCCCATACTGACTATTTATGGCCTAGCCTTCTTTTTCTCCATTAGACTAATCAGTTTTTTACCAACATTATTATTCAGTTCTGAAAAAAGAACGGGCCAATTAATTAGGTTGAGCTGGGATTCAGCTCGTGGAAGATTTTGGACGACATTAATAAAAGGGTTGGCTATTACTATTTCTCTGGCCGTTTTGGCTATTATCAGTCAAGTTGGCTTATATGCAATTCAAAGTTACGCAGATACCCATTTTCAAGGGCAAGCACTAGTCATAGCAATGATTAATCTACTTCTTTTAGAATTCTTTAGTCAAATAATCCTTGCATTAAGTGTCATATTATTATTAGGTATCGCATTAGATATTTTTGAGCAACATCAACCGCAGTTACAACCGGTTCAAGAAGTAGCTAACAGAAGTAAGCGACTCACTATATTACGAAGAGTTGGTGTGTTTTTCGTTATTTTACTGATTGCGGGAACGGCATCCGTTTATAATTATGGTTATCTAAAAGGGATGCTGGGAGATTATCCGGTTCTTATTTCTCATCGAGGAGTTGATGATGGGAATGGGGTACAGAACACAATTCCTGCCTTAGAGAAGACTTCTGCGGAGAAACCGGATTATATCGAAATGGATATTCAGGAAACAAAGGATCACCAATTTGTTGTCATGCATGATCCTAATCTAGAGGCTTTAGCTGGGGTTAATCGGACAGTACATGATTTAACATTATCTGAGCTAACGGCACTTACGGTTAGCGAGAATGGCTATTCGGCTAAAATTCCGAGTTTTGATCAATATTTAGACGCGGCAGAGAAACATCATCAAAAATTATTAGTTGAGATTAAGGTTTCTCCGCAAGATAGTTCTAATATGACTAAAAATTTTGTGAAAAAATATCAAAAAAGAATGTTAGCTGATAAAAATAGAATTCATTCTTTAAGTTACGATGTTGTTTCAAAAGTTAAAAAGCAGGCGCCTAAACTTTATATTAGTTTTATTATGCCTTATAATATTTCCTTCCCGAACACATCGGCTGATGCATACACTATGGAGGCTACGACTTTGAATGATTCATTTGTTAGCCAAGCCCATAGTGAAAATCAGGACGTATACGCTTGGACTGTTAACGATGATAGCGTCATGCAAAATATGATGTTTATGAATGTTGACGGCATTATCACGGATGACCTAAGTACGCTTAAGGATGTTGTTAAAGCTAACAATGACCATCCAAGTTATGCAAACAGATTATCACTTTTTTCAAATCAGTTGACCGGATTCAACGTAACCGTAGAAAATTAGTTGGCGGTAAGTGTAAATGGTATGTTACCGTTTACACTTGCTGGGTAGCATGCTATGCTTAAATCGTTATTGAACTGAAAATATGATTGAATTAGGAGTGTGCAACAGCAATGATTAAAATTATAGCATCAGATATGGACGGCACATTATTAAATAATGAAAATAGTATTTCTGAAGGTAACGCGAATGCCATCAAAAAGGCACAAGCTATGGGTGTAACCTTTGTTGTCGCAACTGGACGTAGTTATGATGAAGTTAAACCTTTGATTGACGCGGCAGGTATCAACGCACCAATGATTAATTTCAATGGAGGAGCTACAACAACCGAAACTGGGACGCAAATTCATCGTTTTCCAATATTGAAAGATGAAGCAAAAAAAGTAATTAAACTGTTGAAGGATGAACATGTGTTTTTCAAAATCATGACATCGGATGGCGTTTACTCAGATAATCCGCTTAAATATGATGAAGCTGTTGTTAAATTACAATTACAACCAATACATTATGTTGATAGCTATAACGACATAATTGATAATGCAGAGATAGATTTGTTTAAAGTGCTTATTCGAAAGACTGATGGCGCAGACGATTTATCGGTTATAAAAAATAAGATTGAAGAAAATACGACGTTGGTCGTGACTTCTTCAGGAGATAACAATCTTGAGGTTAATCACAGTAATGCGCAGAAGGGTATCGCATTGAAACGATTTGCCGATGATCTGGGTATTCCAATGTCAGATGTAATGGCAATTGGAGATAACCTAAATGATATCTCAATGTTAAAAGCTGCAGGTGTTAGTTATGCCATGGAGAATGGCCATCAAGAAAATAAAGATGTTTCTAACCATCGGGCAAAAACGAATGTTGAAGATGGTGTTGGATTGGCAATTTTGGAACAATTATCTCAAGAATGATGACGAAAAAAGACTGAATACCATTACGGTATTCAGTCTTTTTGGTTGAAATTTAATCGGCAATCATGTCGCCGGCTGTTGGGCCAGCATCTAATTTATAAATACGTTCGATATCAATAACGACGGCATAATGTGTTTCTGGTAAATGACGTTCTGTACCAAACGCTACGGCATTATCAAAAATTTCACCTGAATCAAACAAATGAGCTGTTCCTTCAAAACGGAACCCTTTTAAGTTAGGACGATCAACAACGGCAACCGCTGCACGACCATTATCTTGAAGATTGTGTAAGGCTTGTTTTGCCGTTTCTTCATTGTAAATCAAATGTGTATCATCAAAAACACGCATTGATCCTTTTGGACCAACTTGTGGAAAGCCATTTTCATCTGCGGTTGAGAGGAAATTAAGTTGTTCAGAAATCATTTTCTTCATATCTTCTGTTAATTTTGCCATTGTAAGATCTCCTTATTTAGTGAGTTATTGTATCTAGAATTTAGCACACGACTGGTGGATTGGCAAAGAATAAGCTTTATAAAAGGATAAATAAAAAAAGATATAATAAATTTAGAAAAAAGGTTGTAAATATGTCTAAAAGAACTATACTTATATGAGTCTAATAGACGTGTCTAAAAGAAGTATTGAGGAAGGAATTTAATTTTATTATGTATGAATTATTAATTTTGGCAGCATTAATGAGTCGTAATATGTCGGGTTATAAATTACGAATGATTTTAGAAAATGCAATGTCGCCAAGAAGGAAGATTTCAAATGGCGTTTTATATCCGGTTTTAGATAAATTAAAAATTAAAGGTTATATTTGTTTTGACGAGGATCAAGATTCACGCGGAACTAAGACGGCGTATATCACTGAATCAGGGCGTGACTATTTCCATGAATTAATGGAAAAACCAGTTATTCATGATTCAAAGTGGGATGATATGTATCGGTTTAAGATGCGCGGGATGAATTATATGAGCGTGGTCGATCAAGTTGCCATCTTGCGTGACTATCACGGCGAATTAGATGAAGATTTTCATGTTTATACTGCCGTTAAGAAGCACTTAGAAGATTTAAGGGAAGCACATCCAACTACGGAGGACTATTATCAATGGCAAATTCGGACAACGGATTTTGTTATGACGGTTCTTGAAACAAAAATGAATTGGATTCAAACACAAATAAAAGAGATACAGAAATTGGAGAATAAAAAATGAAAAAAGAAACAAATCGCTGGGTAGCTTTATTCGCTATGAGTTTAGGTGTTTTTATGGGACTTTTGGATGTTACAGTAGTAAATGTGGCATTACCAAGCATGGCAATTGATTTTAAAACGACTTTTAGTAACCTACAATGGATTTTAAACGCTTATACGTTAATGTTTGCTGTCAGTTTGTTGATTGTTTCAAAATTAGGAGACATGTTTGGTCGAAAAAAAATATTTATTTTAAGTATGATTTTATTTACAATCGCCTCAGTCGTTAATGGACTTGCACCAAACTTACTTGTCCTTGATATTGGGCGAGCTGTTCAAGCAATAGGTGGATCGGGAATGATGAGTTTATCAATGGCTTTAGTGGCCTCTAACTTTTCAGGCCGTGAACGCGGGACTGCACTTGGTATTTTGGGTTCGGTTATTGGATTTTCAACGGCAATTGGACCTTTAGTCGGTGGACTCCTAGTTGAGAATTTTGGTTGGCCTTCAATTTTCTTCGTTAATTTACCAGTTGGGATAATTGCGGTTTACTTGGTTTTCAGAAATGTAAAAGAAACGCCTGCATATGGCGCTGAAGAATCAATTGATTTTATGGGTATGATTCTTTCGGCAATTGGATTATTCGCCGGTATATATGGGTTGATTCAGAAAGAACAACACATGCACTGGGCATGGACGGATATGCGTATTATGGGATGGTTAGTTGCTTCAATTATAATTCTGGCAATATTCGTATTTGTGGAATTAAAAGTTAAATCGCCAATGATGAATTTAAAGTTATTAACAAATCGTCATTTTGTAGGCGTGGTTATTCTTGCATTTGCACTTGGAGCGGGTATCTTTGCGTTAGCTGCTTATCAAACGAGTTTAATGCAAAATTACATGGGATACTCTGCCTTTACTACAGGATTGAGACAATTACCTATGAGTTTATGGTCGCTTGTTCTAGGACCATTTACGGGTGTTCTAGGGTACAAGTTTGGTAAGAAGTGGATGATTACATTTGGATTTATTATTGCCGGAGTTGGACTATTTACATTTAGTCGAGTTTCAACGACTGATTTCACTTATTTACAATTATTGCCCCTTCTCGTTTTAACGGGGCTGGGAAATGCGATTATTAATCCAATGATAAATACGGCTGCCATGGATAATATTAATCCGAAAGAAATTGGTATGGCTTCAGGTTTATTGAATGTTTTTCGACAAATTGGAATCACGGTAGGTGTGGTTGTTCTTGGTCTAGCACAAACTAAAGCATACGAAGCAAGTTTAAATACTGGCTTCAGTGATAGTCACATGCCTAACGCAGCAGCAACGGGTATTCATCAGGCATTAGTGAACGCGGGTGCTTTTTCAGGGCACATGGTAGCGTGGAGTCAAAAAATGATTTCAACACCATATGCTGATAAAGTTCAAAATATTGTGCTGACGGCCTTTAATAAAGGGATGATTCAGGTTGTTCTAACTTCATTAATCATGATGATTATTGGCGTGTTAGGCGCGATTTTCTTATTGAGAGAAACAAAAAGTGTTGATCAGAAGTTGGATAAATAGAAAATATTTATCTAATTTAATAATTTTATTTAAATTAAAATGTGATTTAAAAAATATAAATAAATCTTAGATCCGGCTAAATTATAAAATGGTAGAATTATAAAATCGGTAATGACGATATTATAAATGTGATATTGGGCTAATCAACCTAAAAAGCAATATTGATAGTGAATATTTCCTGAAAGAAAGATGAAATATGCATCGTATGTTAATTTGCGAAAAAAATAAATGATTAAAAGTATGTGTGACCCCAGCTGTATAAAAATAGTTCGATATATGAAGATGATGAAAAGAGTCAAACGTTCGGTTATTTATACACACGAATATAACGCAATAAAAGGAGTATTTTTAATAATTGGTATAGGTGATTATATTGAGCGAATAAAGCAATTAATTTAACTGATTACACCACACGCTTAATGAGAATTAGTGGGTTTTAAAATCCAATTAAAATTAAGTAATAATATATAGTTTTAGGTCGTAACAAATAAATTAAAAAAATTTAATGTTTATGTTTGACATTCTCATAATATAGATTTATAGTGTATCCATAGATAAGAAATACGGTTGCAAGAAAAGTAGTTAACATGTTTTCCGCTCAGAAAGATATCGGGTAATGCGAGATATCAAAACGATGTTAATGAATTACATCTTGAAGAAAAATACCGCGGCTCACTCTCGTTATAGGGTGTAATGAAGTGGTACGCTGATGATTGAGTTAGCGTACAATTAGGGTGGTAACACGGTGTATTCGTCCCTTTGACTGGTAGCAGTCGAAGGGGCTTTTTTTGTACAAAAAAAGGAGGAGTTTGAAATGACAGACAATATTATTAATGAATTAACATGGCGGGATGCGGTAAATCAACAAACTGATGCAGAGGGTTTAGCAAAATTAGTTGCGGATAAAAAAATATCACTATACTGTGGTGTGGATCCTACCGGTGGTAGTATGCATATTGGACACTTAATTCCTTTTATGATGATGAAAAGATTTCAGTTAATGGGACATCATCCTATTATTTTAATAGGCGGAGGAACCGGAACGATAGGGGATCCAAGTGGCCGAAAAACTGAAAGACAATTACAAACTATTGAACAAGTTCAAGCAAATGTTGATAGTTTATCAAAACAAATGAAGAAACTTTTTGGTGCCGGTGCCGATATTCGAATGGTAAACAACCATGATTGGTTAAAGGATATTTCATTATTGGACTTTCTGAGAGATTACGGAAAGAATTTTAATGTAAATACAATGTTGGCTAAAGATATTGTGGCAAGTCGCCTTGATGGTGGTATCTCATTTACTGAGTTCACATACCAAATTCTTCAGTCAATTGACTTTAAACATTTGCATGATAGTATGGATGTCCAACTTCAAATTGGTGGCGCAGATCAATGGGGTAATATTACCAGTGGTATAGATTTAATTCATAAAATCGAAGGATCAGACGAACCCGTTTTTGGATTAACGATTCCGCTTATGTTGAAAGCAGATGGTACTAAATTTGGTAAAACTGCTGGTGGCGCAATTTGGTTAGATCCCGAAAGAACTTCACCATTTGAATTTTACCAATTTTGGTTAAACCAAGATGATAGAGACGTTTTGAAATACTTAAAATTCTTTACTTTCTTAAGTGAAGAAGAAATTAAAGAATTAGGGCGTAAATTAGTGTCTGAACCCGAAAAAAGGGAAGCTCAGTTGGCTTTAGCTTCTGAGGTGACACGATTCGTTCATGGTGATGCAGAGTTAGAAGAAGCTGAAAAAATCACTAAGGTTCTTTTTTCAGGAGATATTCGAAAACTAAGCGTTAATGAGTTGGAGGTTGCATTTGAAAAAATGCCTAAAGTTTCTGTTAACTCTGATTCTAAAAACATTGTTGATTGGTTAGTAGACACTGAGGTTGTTAGTTCTAAACGTCAAGCACGCGAGGATGTAACTAACGGGGCAATATCAATTAATGGTGAAAAGATTACGGATACTGATTTTATTGTTAATCCGGATGCTAACTTTGAAGGTAAATTAGTTATCACTAAACGTGGTAAGAAAAATTACTTTGTCGCAGAAATTTCTAAATAGTATCACTTAAATTGTTTATAGAATGAATATCATTTTGACATGACATTCCTATAAAAAACCAATGGGGAAGCTAATTTATATTAGCTTCTTTTTTTTTAGTATCAAAAAATAAGCATATTTTTATATAAAAATTATTATACATATATAATTTTTTTGTTGTTTTTTTTTTTATTGGTGTTAATATGAAAGGGTAATCATAAGGAAGTATGAAGCAAACGGTTTGACATGATGTGTAATATGTGAACGAATATAAAGCGCATACATTACACTTTGTGTCTCCATTGGTTGGTCGTTTGTTAAAACTTCTTAAAAAAATTTGGAGGTTATATGTCATGTCAAAAGATTCTATGGATTTAAAGGCTCTATTTATTGGCGACAAGGGAGAAAATGCTGATTTATATAAGGATATGCTAAATAAATTAGTAGACGAACATGTTGGGTGGCGTCAAAACTATATGCCACAAGATATGCCCGTTATTTCGGAAGAAGACAAACAAACGGAAGGATATGCTTCTTCGGTAAACAAGATGAAGAGCGTCTTGGACGAAGTATCATCAAAATTACGTTCTGAGTCAGTTCCATGGCACACAGCTGGTCGTTACTTAGGTCATATGAATACTGAAACTTTGATGCCAGCTATTCTCGCATATCAATTTGCAATGCTATGGAATGGAAATAATGTTGCTTATGAATCATCACCTGCTACTTCACAAATGGAAGAAGAAGTTGGTGCCGATTTTGCACAGTTGTTAGGATTAAAAGATGGATGGGGTCATATTGTTGCGGATGGATCTTTAGCAAATCTTGAAGGTTTATGGTACGCGCGTAACATGAAGTCACTTCCTTTAGCAATTTCCGAAGTTGTGCCGGAAAAGGTTTATGGTATGAGCGAGTGGGAACTGTTAAACATGAGAATGGAAGATATCTTAGATATTTTAGATAATGTTACGGATGAACAGATTGATGAAATTAAAAGTAAGTCAGCCCGTAGTGGTAAAAACCTGTCTAAATTAGGTAAATGGTTAGTTCCGCAGACGAAACATTATTCTTGGTTGAAAGCGGCCGATATTATTGGTATAGGTTTAGATCAAGTAGTACCTATTCCCGTTGATAGTAGTTATCGTATTGACGTCAAGGAACTGGAAAGTTTGGTTCGCAGTCTTGCTGCTGACAAAACACCAATATTAGGTGTTGTAGGAGTTGTTGGTTCCACAGAAGAGGGTGCAGTGGATCCCATTCATGAAATAGTTAAATTAAGAGAAAAATTAGCTAAAGAAAAAATTTATTTCTATATCCACGTGGATGCCGCATATGGTGGCTATGCTCGATCAATTTTCTTAGACGAAAATAATGAAGTTATTCCTTATGAAAAATTAAAAGAAACGTATAAAGAATATAATATTTTTAATTCTGACGTTACAATTTCTCGTGATGTTTACGATTCATTTGTTGCAATTGGTGACTGTGAATCCGTAACAATTGATCCGCATAAAATGGGATACATTCCATATTCTGCCGGTGGTATTGGAATTAAAGATATAAGAATGCGCAATATTATTTCTTACTTTGCAACTTATGTCTTTGAAAAGAATTCAGTTGCACCATCTATGTTAGGTGCCTATATTCTTGAAGGATCGAAGGCTGGTGCAACTGCAGCAGCAGTATGGGCAGCACATCATGTATTACCATTAAATGTTTCTGGCTATGGTAAGTTGATTGGTGCAAGTATTGAATCAGCAACGCGTTTCTATAATTTCTTAAGTGACTTAGAATTCAATGTAAACGGACGTAAAGTTAAAGTAACGCCTTTAATTAATCCAGATTTCAATATGGTTGATTATACATTTAATGAGGTTGGTAACACGGATTTAACAGTTATGAACAAATTAAATCATGATTTTTATGATCAAGCATCGTTTGTTACTGGTAGTTTGTACAGTAACGAATTTATGACATCTCACACTGATTTTGCAATTCCGGATTATGGAAATAGTCCATTTAAGTATGTCTCTGGCCTTGGATTTAGTAAAGAGGAATGGGAAAAAGTTGGTAAGGTAACAATTTTGAGATCATCTGTTATGACACCATACTTAAATAATGACAAAGTTGCCGATGAATACTTTAATAAAATAAAATCAGCAATGAAATCTAAATTGGAAAATATCTTAGGATAATATCTTAGTTAAAGGCTCATTTTTTTGATGTGGGTCTTTGACTTTTTGTTTAAAAAAGGAGAGGTGTTAAAATGTCAGATATAAATAAAAAAATTGGTTTAGGCACATTTGTCGGTATGACCATGGCGCTTTGCGCAACAGTTAGAAGTATACCAACGCTTGCGGCTGTTGGTTGGACATTAATTTCGTTTTCATTATTTGCTATCATCTTTTTTGCCGGGCCAATTTCAATCGTCTCAGGCGAACTATCAACAATGTATCCTCAGGCCGGTGGCCCACAATTATGGGTTAAAAAGGCTCTGGGTGAAAAATGGGGTTTTGTAGTAGCATGGCTTCTCTGGGTTCAAATGTTCCCAGGTATGGTAATGGTAGCTTCAACTATTGGACCGTTACTAGGAAATACTTTTGGAAATATTAGTTTAGGTTCAAATCATTGGTTCAATTTATTCTGTATTTTATTCTTTTATTGGGTAGTTACAATATTGAATATTAAATATGATATGGCAAAAGTCGGTGGAAGTATCGGTGTTTGGCTTGGTGTTTACATTCCAGTTGCTGTAATGTTTATACTTGGATTTGCGTCATTAGCAAAAATGGGAATAAATACGAATGGCTACCTTGGAACATTTTCATGGTCAAAAGTTGTCCCTAGTTTGAAAAATTTGGATACGCTAAAATATTTAGCCGGAATTTCCTTTATTTTTGTTGGAATTGAAATGTCATCTGTATATATTCCAAAATTAAAGGATGCGACTAAAAACTATACTAAAGGTGTCTTTATTGCATTGATTGGTTTAGTTTTACTAAACGTATTGAATGCATTAACAGTGGCAAACGTTGTGCCTGCGGGTAAGATGGAGTTGGCAAATATTACTCAACCAATCTTACTTTACTGCCAAGTGTTAGGACTACCAACGATTATCGCTAATATATTTAGTTTTATGGTATTTATTGGTGTAATGTTGCAATTATCAGCATGGGTTACAGGACCATCGGCAACAATTATTCAAGTCGCTAAAGATGGATTACTACCAGAAAAATTTGGTTATACTAAAACCAATAAATATGGTGTTTCTAAAAATGTCGTATTAACGCAATCAATTATTATTTCATGTTTCGCGTTATTATATGGTTTTATTACAGACGTAAATGCAGTTTTCTTAATATTAACGAACGCGACAACGGTTATCTATAGCATCGTTTATATATTAATAGCAATTGCTTTAATTAAGCTAAGACACACACAACCAGATATTGAACGTCCTTACCGTATTGGTAAATCTGGAAATGGGTTGGCTTATGTAGTGGCAGCAATGTTGTTGCTTGCAATATTCATTGTAATTTTAGCATCATTAATTTCATCAACTGCATTAAATGGCGTTTTAGTAGCAGCTGTAACAATAATATTCTTAATACCACCATTTTTAATATACGCAAAAACTAAAAAGCATAATAAATAGTTTATGAAGGAAAGTTCGCTCCACTTATGATACTAAAGGTGTAGCGGGCTTTTTTTATATGATAATATTTTGGAGGTGCACAAAATGAAAGAATATAAAATCACATTTATTGAGGCATTAGGTGTATTAATTGTTATATTTGGAATTTTGAGTTATTTTATAATTGGACAGAAGATGACGCCGCATGTTCCCATTTTATTAGCCTTTACGGTTTTAATGTTCTATGGAAAAATTAAAGGGGTATCTTGGGAGGAAATTCATAATGGTATTTCAGAAGGTGTAAAACCGGGTATAATTCCAATAATTATTTTCCTTCTGATAGGTGTTTTAGTTGCGTCTTGGATTGCCGCGGGAACGATACCAACTATAATGGTTTTAGGGTTTAAAATTATCTCGGTTAAATGGTTCTTACCAACAGTTTTTGTAACTTGTTCTATTGTTGGTTTAACCGTTGGTAGTTCGTTTACAACGATATCAACCATTGGTATTGCATTTTTAGGTATTGGCGGAATTATTGGATACGATCCAGCGATGACTAGTGGTGCAATTGTATCGGGAGCGTTTCTAGGGAATAACATTTCACCATTATCGGACACTACAAATTTGGCGTCTGGTATTGGTAAAGTTAATCTTTTTGATCATATAATGAATGAGTTTTGGACAGTCATACCGGCTGCTATCATTTCACTTGTTGGATTCGTAATAATTGGAACTACGCCTCAGGGAAGTAGTTTGGGGAAAATAACCGAAATGAGTAAAATTTTAGAGAATCATTTTTGGATATCCCCGATTACTCTCTTACCCGTCCTTGTTTTATTTATTTTTGCTTGGAAAAAAATTCCAGCGATACCTACATTGTTGACGGGATCGATTATTGCAATCGGTTTAGATATTATTAATAATACCCATATCACTGCCGTTGAAATTAGTAACATCGTGATGAACGGTTATGTTGCTAACACGGGATCGAAAGACATCGATAATCTGTTAACACGTGGTGGTATTACAAGTATGCTGGGTTCCGTAAGTCTTATTATTTTAGCTCTCTCACTAGGCGGGTTATTGGTAAAGTTTAAAATTGTCACAACATTAATAAATAGATTAACAAAATATGTTAATAATATTGGGCGTCTCATCTTAGTAACTGCGGTCAGTTCTGTCGGAATTAATTTTTTGATTGGTGAACAATACTTATCAATTATTTTGCCAGGCGAAACGTTTAAAGAAGCATTTGAAAGAAATGATATTGATAAGAAATATCTGACTAGGACGCTTGCCGACGCAGGCGCAGCTGTTAACTCATTAGTTCCTTGGGGAGTGAGCGGTACATTCATTTCTGGGGCGTTAAAAATTAACGCCTTTGACTATTTACCATACGCATTTTTTCCAATTTTATGTCCGATAATTACAGTTTTACTCGGATACATTATTGTGAAACCTAAATATAAAAATTTTAAATCGTAAATTCTATAAAAAGGAGTAATATCATGACAAAAATAATCCCTAAAGTTCTAACAATTGCTGGTAGTGATGCCAGCGGTGGTGCGGGCATGGAGGCCGACTTAAAGACGTTTGAAGAGTTTGGCACTTATGGAATGGTTGCACTGACGTCTATTGTGACGATGGATCCGGATACGGATTGGTCACATAATGTTACGGTAATGGATTCTGGGTTGGTCAAAGCTCAATTGAAGACTACGGGTGCCGGTGGCGAGATTGCGGCAATGAAAACTGGGATGCTTGGAAGTGTAGCTATTACAGAAGTCGCACGCGAAAATATTTTAGCAAAAAAAATTAACAACGTTGTGATTGATCCCGTTATGGTTTGCAAGGGCGAAGATGAGGTACTTAATCCGGAAGCGGCTGATGCAATTCGTGATTTGTTGATTCCAATTGCCACGGTAACTACACCTAATTTATTTGAAGCGGGAGTTTTGTCAGGATTGGGAACTTTGAAATCACTTGATGATATGAAGCAAGCAGCCGTTAAAATTCATGAATTGGGTGCTGAAAATGTTATCGTTAAAGGTGGCAAAGCATTGGAAGGCGAAAAGGCCATTGATTTATTCTATGATGGCATCAACTTTGAAGTGTTGGAAACAGACAAAATTACGCCGGCATATAATCATGGTGCCGGGTGTACATTTGCGGCGGCGGTAACTGCCGGTCTGGCGAATGGATTGTCAGTAAAAGAATCTGTCTATCAAGCGAAAGAATTTGTAACCGCTGGAATTAAATCTGGATTCGCCTTTAACGAGTATGTGGGTCCGTTATACCACGCAGCTTATCGATTAAATAAATAAATTAAAGAGATTTATTATAACTAAAAAGAACATCTTACCGTAAGCTAATTATTGCTAAGGTAAGGTGCTCTTTTTTTGAATTTAAGTGCTTAATAGAGAAAAAATAATTATTTATTGGAGTGGATAAATCTTTTTTTACTTAACAGTAAAGGACCGTGGTTTAAATAGACGACTTGAAGCAGACTAACCCATGAAACGCCTAAGGTTAAGGCGCCTACGATATCGGATGGAAAGTGCGCTCTTAAGTATACTCTTGAAAAAATAATGATAATAAGCCAAATAATGGCTAGCGATTCAGTTATTAGTTTTAAATTTTGGCTCTTAATTTTAGGAATAATAATTATAAAAATCATGATAACTAAGATTGTTGAGCCAATTACGTGGCCGCTGGGGAAGCTAAATCCAGATTCTGCCACTAATCTTTGCGTTGGTCGAGGTCGTTGAATAACTTCTTTGGCAATAAACGCAAGAGCGTCCCCGCCAATTAAGGCTAACCCTAGAAAGGAAGCACTATAAATATCACGGCGATAAGTAAAAAATAATATCAAACAGGCCGCCGCTCCAATCACAAATACCGGACTACCAGTGATCGAAATTAATGAAAAAAACTTAGTTAAACTTGGACTAACAAGACTACTTATTAGCGTTTGTAATTTAAAGTCGATGGCTATTAACCAGTTAGATTGAATGCTAACTGAAATTGCCAATCCGATAAATAGTAATAAGCCAATAATTCCGGACACCAACCACTTATTCTGTCTATTTTCCATATTTACAGTTCAGTCCCTTGTATAAAGTATTGATTATAAATAATTAAACCGGTGATCAATCGTTTCTTTTTGATCTTAAATTAAACTATTTATGAACAAATATCATACTATCACTGCGAGTCAGTTTATATTTACAAATGATTGTTTCTTTAACGATTATTAACATTCTTAACGATATATACGTGGTTAAAAATAATTTATTTAGATAATAAGGCCTTCACAATGATCAACTTCATGTTGGATGATTTGTGCCATCCAGCCTGAAAATTTTTGTGTCTGAGGATGAAAAGACTTATCTAAATAATCAACGGTAATCGCGTCGTATCGCTGTGTTGGACGTTCGCCGACCAATGAGAGGCAACCTTCCTTAACGTTGTAACGGCCTGATTTTTTTGTGATCTTAGGGTTAACAAGTGGAACGTTTAGTGCAACAAATTGGCAGACGATAATTCGTTTATTCACGCCAATCATATTGGCAGCCATACCTACACAGACCTCTTTATTGGCTTCTAAAGTATCCAGTAAATCAGTTATTACGGACGCGTCTGAATTTGATGCGAGCTCAGCTTTTTGGGCAAGAAATAGTTCATCATGCATAATGGGTTTTATCATATTTTCTCCTTTGAACAGTAGATTAATGATTCCATCATAACCTTTTACAGATAAGCTATCAAATATCGATTATTAGCTTCGATATATTTGAGTAAATTTTGATTTATCGGTAAAATGAAAATATAAAAATTAATTTGACGGATAAGGGGAAAGTGAAATGAAAAAAGTGATTGTTTTAGGCTCAACTAATGTAGATACAATTTTGAATGTCCAGCGTTTCCCACAACCGGGTGAAACAATGGCAATGAATTCGATGGCTGTGGCCGGCGGCGGTAAAGGTGCTAATCAAGCAATTGCAGCTGTTCGATCAGGAGCAAAAACGACATTTATTAGTAAAGTTGGGCATGAGGGTGCCGCTAATTTTATGTTAGATACATTCAAAGAGGACGGTATGAATATTGATCACGTTACTACGTCAGAAACTGCGGGAACTGGCCAAGCATATATTATGGTTGACGAGAATGGTCAAAATAGCATCTTGATTTATGGTGGCGCAAATCAGGACATAACAAATGAAGATGTTCAGGCTGCTAAAGGCAGCATCAAAGCAGCTGATAGAATTGTTGCTCAATTTGAAGTGCCAATTCCTTCTGTGATTGAAGCTTTTAAAATTGCACGTGAAAATGGTGTTCAAACAATTTTAAATCCGGCACCGGCAATCAAAAATATTCCGGATGATTTATTGTCAGTGACAGATATGATTGTTCCTAATGAAACAGAATCTGAGATAATTACGGGAATTAAGGTAACTGACGAAGCCTCAATGGAGGCTAGCGCTAAAGAATTCTTTAAAATGGGCGTTAAAGCAGTCATTATCACAGTTGGTGATCGAGGATCTTTTTATGCGACATCGGAACAATCGGGATTTGTTAATGCCTTCAAAGTTAATGCCACAGATACAACAGCTGCTGGCGATACATTTATTGGTGCATTAAGTTCTAAACTTGAGCTAGATTACAGTAATCTTGAAGAAGCAATGACCTATGCAAACAAAGCTTCATCATTAGCTGTTCAAATAAAAGGTGCTCAAAATTCGATTCCCTACGCGAAAGATATTTTAGCAGGATAAGTGAATTAAAAAGTGGCCTATATTCCATTTCACAATGGAATATAGGCCACTTTTTTTATTATTTTTTATTTGATTCTCTTTCAAAAATATCTTTCACGATATCGTTGGCAGTGCGTAGACTGACATCATTTACAAAAGGTCTTGGACTTGCGGCTGTTAACCAGTGAACGCCATCTGTGGGGACTCCCCAGAAGTATAAACCGGGTTGTGGTCGTTTGTTCTCGTCTAGTAGTAAATTACTAATAGGGTCAACATTGACGGCACCATCTACTACTGGAGCACCTTTAGCTGGATTCAAAACTAAAGGATTGGCAATTTTTGTTTCAAGCAACTGTTTCATTAGAGGACTTGTCGCTGTCGTTGCGTGAACGGCGGGTACTCTTGCTTCGATTAGAGTGGTTGCTAGATAACGTTGCTCAGGCGCATTTGCGCTATATGTTTCAAATTGATGATCATTAGTATCAACAGTCATTCCTGGTTCTAACATTGTAACAATATCTGCATCAACGAGTGCTCGTAATTGTTCGATACGAATTGATGGTGGTCCAATTGTTAAGAAATTGTTTAATGAGTTAAACCAACCTAAGAAGTCGGTTAGATATTCATCATCGCTTAAGAGACGGTTATCAACCAGCTGTCTTACTGGAAGACGTAAATCTCGTAAAACTTCAAGAGCACTCGTTAATGGACCAGTTTTCGTACCCATTCTGGCGTCTGCTGCATCGTTTTGCAAGTGTTCTAACATGATTGTTTTGAAATCTGCATTGGGTTTCTTAGTCATTGGATTACCTAAATGATCCCAGTTAAATCTATCAGATTCGGCAATAATTGATCGTTTAACTGTTTCTTCAGGTTGTCTTAAGAAAGCCAGCTGGAACTTTGTTAATTCTATTTCTGGGTATTTTTCTGCAACAAGTAATGAATAATAATGGTACTCAACTTCATGACTCAGTAAGTTCCAAAATTCGGCAAAAGGTACTGAGCCATTTTCCATGAAGACTGCCATTTTGGCTGCAGTTAAGAAATGCGCTTGCGATTCTTCACCGGGTGCTTTTTGATTATCACCTTTCGCATGATATGGCCATCCACGACGTGATCCTGCGACGATATGGGGCTCTTTTCCGGTTGCTAGATAGGCTAATTGACCATTATCTAATTGTTCAAAACGGCCACCGCGTTCAATGGTTAGTCGTGTCACCATGTCAAAGAAACTTAAACCTAAGCCACGTAAAATAACAGTGTCGTCTTGAGTAATATGGTCAAGTTCTGTTTCGTTTGGGAAACCAGGTAAGACATAAGTTAAGTTGTTTTCTGTCGCAAATGAATCAAATTTTTGTTGTTCCTTGGATAATTCATTTTCGAGATTACCTAAAGACATGACAACATAATCAACAGTGTCAGTTGAAGGTAAGGCAGTCATAATTTCAAAATGATTAGCGTTTTTTGAAATTTGTGTAACAGTAACTTTATTAACGTTAATGTTAACATTTTTAGGCGTGTGCTTGATTAATTCAGCGTAGTACCATTGAATATAAATACCAAATAGAGCACGTGTTGCGTAATCATTTGGATTTAAATGAGCAATTTCGGTTAAAAAATCCGCCGAGTAGTTATTTTCTTCAATAAAATCATGAGCCACGGTTTGAGCCCATTCAAAGATATTGGGTCCCGTAATAATGGGCCCAGTAGAGTTGACACTCGTTCCATAAAATAAACTGATTTGTTGAGCCGCCGTATTCATGATTAATTCATGAGGTTGTTTAGGTGTCCATACGCGGCCCCCAACACCGTGTGGATCGTATAAATCAATTGTAAGTGGTGTATTCGAATGTTCTGCTCGTTGCCAAGCAATAAGACGTTCAAGTGTAACCATGCCTCGTGGTCCGGCTCCAATAATGGCTAAATGCATAAAAGTAATCTCCCTTGTATGTAAAAACTAACTTCATTATAAGCTTAAAAGTTGGAAAAAGCGCTTGATATGATTGTAAATATTAAAAAAAAGAGTTGGATATTCTTGTGAACTTTTGATAATTTAGTATACTTAAAATTGAAAGAATAATTTATGTAGAAATTGAAAGAAGGATTTAATGAAAAAACCAATGTCGCTAATAGACAGGCTACTATTTGCCGGATTAATATTCGCTGGTGGTGGATTTGATGCATATACATATTTGGTGCACGATGGGGTCTTTTCTGGGATGCAAACCGGAAATTTAATCATATTGGGTGTCAGTTTAGGGCAAGGAGAATGGGGATCTATTTTTGACCATCTCATTTCAATTTTCGCATTTATGATTGGTATTATCATAACTAGAAACCTCCAACATCGATTTAAAGAAGAAGATACGATTAATAAGCGACAAAAATTTGTGATTGGCCTTGAAGCAATTCTGTTAGTTGTAGTTGCCTTTATTCCAAAAAGTTGGCCGACTCAACTGTCAACTGGAATTGTGTCAATGGTTGCGGCCGCACAACTTCAAGAATTTAGACAGATTAATGGAGGACCATTTACATCATTCATGATGACGGGTAACTTAAGAACAATGGCTGAAAGTTTTTATGATGGCTTTATCAAGGGCAATGTGATTGCTCTAACAAAAGGTTGGCGTATGTTAGGTGTTGTTCTAGCGTTTCTTTTTGGGGCGACTTCCATGGGTGCTTTGGTACCAATAATGGGCACTAAAACTATTTTACTGGCCGCATTTTTCTTATTGTGCTCGCTAATTGGACTACAACTAAATCCAGATAAAAAACTATAAAAATAAAGAGGTTGAGATAATGACAGAAATTAAAAAGAACCCAAAAGTAGATTTATATTTAGAAAAAGCAACACATTGGAAAGAAGAAATGACGCAATTAAGAGAACTTTCACTTGAAACAGGCTTAGTGGAAGAGCTCAAATGGGGTAAACCTTGTTACACGTTGAATGGTAAAAATGTTGTCTTAATTCAAGGATTTAAAGAATATATGGCGTTACTTTTCTTGAAAGGAACGTTGATTGATGATGGGAAAGGTATTTTAATCAAAACGGGCGAAAATACTGAGGTAGGACGTCAGATTAGATTTCATAATTTAAAAGAAGTGACTGATTTAAAGGCAGAGATTAGCGACTACATTCAAAAAGCAATTGCAGCTGAAAAGGCGGGGGTAAAAGTACCTAAAGGTAAACCAACTGAACTGGTCTTGCCAATTGAATTTCAGAAAAAAATGAATGAAATGCCAGAGTTAGAAGAGTTTTTTGAAACCTTAACTCCGGGACGTCAAAAAACGTACGCTCGTTATTTCGCAGACGCAAAACGAACGGAAACACGAGAAGCGAGAATAATTAAATATATTCCTAAAATCCTTGATGGTAAAGGACTTAATGATTAGACAAAAAAGACGACCAGATTTTCATCTGATCGTCTTTTTATATTATTTTAATTTCTTTTGTAATTCTTTAACAATTTCTTCATGCTTAGCTTCAGATAATTTAATTCTTGCCATAAAGATTAAAGCAGCAACAACCATCAATGCCATAGGGATAAAGAACATGTACATTCTGAATTGCCATAGACCACTAGATGTAATATCACTGGGTTTGGCACTACCTGTCATACCGGCATGGATTGCGGCAAAACCAACAACACCATTAGCGAAGGCACCAGCTAATTTATCCAATAAAGGACGAACAGCTAAGGTAACAGATTCATTACGTGTACCACTCTTCAATTGACCATATTCAACACTATCAGTAATTGTCATTAATGCTGCTAAGAAAACAAGTGGGTATGGGAAGAAGAATAACCCAACAGCAATTAAGACAACGATAAGGTTAGTACCGGCGAATAAGAAGAGAATGTAACCTAATAACATAACTACGATTCCGCCTAAGTAAATGGCACGACGGTGAACTAACGCAACTAAAGTTGGGAATAGTGAAACTGAAATAATTCCTAAGACTGCTGTTAGAACCCCAACAATTGTAAAGGCTGCGGCACTACCTAAAATGTAATTGAAGTAGTAAATCAAAAGTGAATTTGTAATAACGTAACTAAAAGCGAATAAGAAATATGATAATGATAACCACATTAATTGATCATTTTTACCAATAACTTTGAAAACATCACGGAAACGAACTTTTTCAGTGTTTTCACGAATAGCATTTTTTTCAATTTTAGTTCCTAAGATAGTTGCTAGAGCACCTAAAAATGAAACTAAACCGATAACGACAGCAAAGCCTAACCAACCAGCTTTTGTTTGTGTGTTACCTTGAGTGCCTGAGAATATTTTTGAAAAGAAGACAACGATTGGTACGATAACGATAATAACACCTTGAGCACCTAATGTTGATCCAAAACGGGCAATAGTCCCAAATTTAGTCCGTTTCTCTGATTCAACACTTAAAGCGGGTAGCATTGACCAGAATGAAATATCTTTAAATGAATAGAAACTATCTAAAATGATATATACAATTGCGAAAAGAATTAAGTAAAGGTAAGGACTATTTGTTGCTAAACCACCAAAGTCAGTGAAAATGATAATTAAGCCAATTGAACTAACAATTGAACCAACTAGCAACCATGGTTTAAAGTTTCCCCAACGAGTACGTGTATTATCAATAACACCACCAATTAATGGATCAAATGCAATTTCAACAATACGGATAACAACCATTACAGTTGTAACATAACCAATCATCTTGGCGTTGAATCCAGCATCTTTTGTAACGAATAATTGACTTGTAATAAAAATCATAAAATAAGTGCTAAGAGTTGCATAAAAGGCATCGTGGCCAAATGCACCAAATGCATATGAAGCATATTGCTTAATATCTTTAGAATTTTTCATTTGTTAAAACCCCCTCTAATTAGTTATATCGATGTTCGATGATCTTATCTAAAATATCTTGACGTTGTTTTTCTTTAGCAGAGCCTAATTGGTTTTCTTCCAAAGAGTTAAAATCATTAACTAACAAAACTGATTCAAGGTATAACGTTAATTGACGTTTGATATATACCTTGTTATCTTCGTTTGTTTGCTTAGGATTTCCGGCAATGATTGCGGCTGCAAATCGTTCAGCGTCAATCGTTAATTTATTTGTGTTCATTCTAATAACCTCTTTCTATATAATAGATTTTTGATAAAAATAATTGCTGTAATAATGCTATGCGTTAACAATGTAATCGCATTCGTTTAGTTAACAAATACATTTTACTAAACTTTTACTAAAATGTAAACGCTTTATACTTGAAAATTTGAAATATATATACTAATCACAAAATTTATGATGAAAATATTTGTTGAAATGGGGTAATAGAGGGGTTGATCGAACAAAATAACAATTTAATGAGACTATTAAAATAAGGAACAGAGAGTGTCAAGAAGACCATCCCTGTTCCTTATTTTTTATGTCATTAGATACTAAGCGCATTAATCAAGGCATCAGTTGAATGGTCAGTACTTTCTTTTGTTAGTGGCTGATCAAATAAAAGGTAACCTAGAACAACTCCACCAATAATCGACCAGATAACTTTGAGGATTTCAAGATTATCCCAATTAACAATTAACTTTTTCTCTTTTAACGCATCAATTGTTGTATTAATTGCCGCCCAGTATGGAGCAGGCGCATTTTCTAGTAATTGGGTAACCACAGACTTGTCATAGAGTAATTCTGAAATAAATATTTTGAGAACTTTAGCATTTTCCTGTAGGAATATAACGCGATTTTTTAATAATGGTCGAATTAACGAATCTAAAGTTAAATTAGAAGGATTCATAGATTCATCCAATAAATCTTGCATTGCTGATGGCAAAATTGATTTAATAACCGGCGTAATAATTGCGTCTAGTAGCCCCCGTTTATTGGTATATTTACTAAAAATATTTCCCTCGGCCACACCAGCTTTTTTGGCAATTTCTTTTGTACTTGTGTTTGCATAACCTTTTTCTGAGAATAATTCGATTGAGGCAATTAAAATTTGCATCTGTTTGTCCGTGATATCTTTGAATAAATCCGAGTTGGCATATAGTTTTAATTCAGAATTTTTGATAATTATCACCATCCTATCGCTGTTATTATTATGACACAATTGGCAGCGATAACAAATGACGAACTTATTGTTTTGGTGTTTATTATTTTAAAGTTAGGGTTGACTAAACTTTGAAACGAGTTATAATCATAATTGTAATTGATTGAGTGCTCACTCAAAGAAAGAAGGAATAAACTTATGTTTAAAAATAAATTTTTAGGTTTTGCCATTTTAGTTTCAATTTTGTTAACATTCATCATGGTTGTGATGCAAATTCCATCTGTTAAATCGGAGCTCAAGGATGTTCCGGTAGCTATCGTCAATGAAGATGATGGTAAGCAAGGAAATAAAATAGTTGAAAATTTAATGGGTAGTAAAAATAAAGCGTTAGATTGGTATATTGTTAAGAGCGATAAGGACCTTAAGAAGGCAATGGATGAACAACAATATTATGCTGCTATCGTGATTCCAAAAAACTTCTCCTCTTCACTTGGCAAATTAGTTGATCCTACTTCAAAAGGGGTTGCTAACGTTACTGTTGTGACAAATGAAGCAAAGAATGCTCAATTGGCAACAACGTTAGGGTCAACGTTATCAACCGTTGTGACAAAAATTGGTGGTGGTATTTCGGCTGGCATTTTAACGAATATGGCTAAGGCAGATATTAGTGTCCCCGCCGTTACTGCGTTGAAATTGAATAATCCCATTACGGTGAAGACGACGGTTAGACATTCAACGAAGGGGCTAACATCAGCAAACAGTTCATTCTTCCAACCTGTTTGGATTGCGAGCATGGTTATTAGTTTGTTACTATTCTATGCCGGAAATACGAAGGAATTTAAATCAATGAAACATAAATTCTCTTTTAAATCAGCATTCATTATTTCGGCAATTGCGCTTGCAATCTTAACCGGGTTTGCAACGGCCACATATGCAACTTGGATACTAGGATTTAATTTCACACACTTTATGACGATTGCAGCATTCTTATCGTTCACAAGTTTTGCTTTTATCATGTTGTTCTCAGGAATACTAACATGGATCGGATTCCCAGGCGTTATTGTGTTTGTCCTCTTGCTTTTCTTCTCAATTCCGTTACTAGCAATGGCACAACCACTGGTCCCTCAGTTTTATCAGGATTGGGTTCTCCCATGGTTACCAATGCGTTTCTTGTATGATGGTGCCCGTAGCATCCTCTACTATGGTGCTTCATTCTGGAATAGTTCAACGGTTGGATTAACTTATGTGCTGACCATCGGTGGGGTTTTATTCTTCGCCGAAGGCTTTTCACCTAAACATCGAAAAGTTGAACGAGAAATTAATGAGAAAATTAAAGTTATGGAAGCTAAATAGAATAACTTTAATGAAACAAAAACCCAAAACAATCACTTTTTATAGGTGATTGTTTTGGGTTTTTAGTTATGTTGAAAGAGTTATTTTTGACCACTTTGAATGAAGAAATTGGCATGTTTGTAATTATAAATGGTTTGAGAAAGGTCAAATGGTTCACCGCTTGCCGTGTAAAAAAGTTCATCAATGTAGAGACCTGGTGAATTATTTGGTAGTTCCAGAAGTTTTGCTTCTGTTTTTTTAAGAATATCGGTTCGTAAATATTTGTCAGAAAAACCTATTTTTAATTTTAAGACTTCCGTCAGATAATTAAATATGGACTCACTAATAATTTCTTTGTTAAGATAAGGAACAATTTTTTTTCGAAAATATGATTGTTCAATGCAGAGGACATTATTGTCGACGTAACGAATTCTTTTTATGAAATAAACCTCTTCGCCGGGGGCGCAATTTAATTCTCTTGCCACTTCAGCGCTGGGTGTTTCAATCTTTAAATCGATTACCTTTGTGGATAGTTTATTATTTTCTAAATCTTTTGTGAATCCCATGTTGGTCATTAGAGCGATGTAGCCATCTCTTTTTTGGCGGCGCACGAAAATTCCGCTACCCTGAACCTGATAAATAACACCTTTATCTTCTAATGTCGTTAGTGCCTTTACAAGAGTTGTCTTACTGACATCATATTTTGATATAAGTTCATTTAAACTTGGGAGGCGTGTTCCCTGACTTAATTTTTTGTCTTTAATTGCAAGTTCGATTCGATCGGCAACTTCTTGATACTTTAGCATGTTATTCCTCCATAAAAATACTGTGAACTTCATTGTATAACAATGTATCTACCTTGTACATCTAGATGAAAAGGGTTACAAAAAAGCATTGACAAATTGTACACGTACAATTAATATGTACATATACAAAAGTTTTTGTAAGGGGATACATTGGCTTTTAAATTTATTCATAAGTTATTTTATCTGAGGAGGAGAAAATATGGCAAGTAAGGTTAGAGATTATACGAAGTTGGCAACAGATATTTTAGAAGCAGTTGGTGGCGAAACCAATTTGGCTGGGGCAACCCATTGCGCGACAAGGTTGAGACTGGTATTACATGAAGTTCCAGCAGATGCCAAGGAAAAAATATCGGCAATGGCGGGTGTTATAACTGTTGTTGAGAGTGGTGGACAATTCCAAGTCGTTATTGGACCACACGTTGGTGAAGTTTACGATGCCTTTTCGGCATTAATTGACTCTTCTGAAGTGGAAGAAGTAGAAGCACCAAAAATGAGCATAATGAACCGGATTATCGCAACGATGTCCGCCGTTTTCGCACCATTTGTTTACATATTAGCGGCAGCAGGTATTATTCAAGGTATTCTAATATTAATTACTTTGGTCATGCCAAGTTTCCCAAAAAGTGGCACATATCAGGTTTTAAGTTTTATTTCATGGTCACCATTTACGTTCTTACCCATATTCATTGCTATAACAGCGTCTAAACATTTTAAAACAAATACGTTAATTTCTGTTGCATGTTGTGCGGCGTTAGTTAGTCCTACATGGGCTGAAATGGCAGGAACTATTGCGAATGGAACAAGTATTAACTTTATGGGAATCCCACTATCTCAGACTGTTTATACATCATCAGTATTGCCACCTCTATTTTTAGTTTGGATCTTATCTTATCTTGAAAGATTTTTAAATAAAAAGGTTCCTGAAATTATAAAAGAACTTGTTGTGCCATTATTATGTTTATTGATCATGGTTCCATTGACTATTTTAATTATTGGTCCACTTTCTTCCCTTGGAGCTGAAGGAATTGCCAAAGGGTATAACTACTTAGTTACTGTTGCACCACCTTTAGCAGGTGTAATTATTGGTGGTTTCTGGCAAGTACTTGTTATTTTTGGTATTCATTGGGGAGTGACGCCAATGGTTATGGCTAACTTTAAAATGAACGGTATGGATTCGTTCCAAGCTTTCCAAACAATCGCCGTTGTTGCACAAGTTGGTGCTGTTCTAGGCGTATTTATTAAATCTAAAAATAAAGAATTGAAAAACATCTCACTTTCAGCATTTATTACAGGTTTATTTGGGATTACAGAACCAGCAATTTATGGTGTTACATTAAGATTTAAAAAACCATTTATTTTTGGGTGTATTTCAGGAGCTGTAGGTGCATTAATTACGAGTTTCTTTAACTCTAATTACTTTGCCTATGCTGGATTACCAAGTTTGTTAACAATCGTAAATGCAATTAGTCCCAAGATTCCAAGTTCATTTATTGGAATGGTAATTGGATGTAGTGTTGCCATTATTGGTTCAGTGATGTTAGTTCAAATATTTGGTACAGGTGAAACGGTTAGTGAAGTAGCAACTATGGAAGCACAGTTAGACGATGCGCCAACTAAGGTAGCACCAGTTCTAAGCGCACCAATAATAAATGCACCAGGAGTTGTTAACAGCCCTGTAACAGGAAAAGTAATTGCGCTAACTGAAGTTAAAGATGAAGTTTTTGCTTCTGGCGCAATGGGTAAAGGTGTTGCTGTTGATCCAACGGACAATAAGATATACGCACCGTTTAATGGGCAGGTTGTTATGACCACGGATACCCAACACGCCATCGGGTTAAAAGCTGATGACGGCGTGGAAGTTTTAATTCATATCGGAATGGATACTGTCGAGTTAAAAGGAAAATATTTTTCAACGCAAGTTAAAGACCAGGATTATGTAAAAATGGGTGATTTACTTGTTGAATTTGATCAAGATAAAATAAAAGCGGCAGGTTTTTCAGTGGTGACGCCTGTGATTGTGACGAATTCAGATGATTATGAAGATGTCATTGCTTATACGCAGAATGATATCCATCATGGAGAACCAATTATGGAATTAATTCCCAAAGGAGGAAAGTAATAATGTCTAAATTACCCAAAGATTTTTTGTGGGGTGGCGCGCTAGCCGCCCACCAATTTGAAGGTGGTTGGGATGCCGATGGTAAGGGTCCAAGTGTCATTGATGTCATGACTGCAGGTGCAAATGGTGTTCCACGAGAAATTACGGAAACCGTAGAGGCGGATAAATTTTATCCAAATCATGAAGCAATTGATTTTTACCACCACTATAAAGAAGACATCCAGCTATTTTCTGAAATGGGACTGAAGTGTCTACGGACGTCTATTGCATGGTCACGCATTTTCCCAATGGGTGATGAAAGTGAACCCAATGAGGCCGGATTACAATTTTATGATGATGTTTTTGATGAGTTACTAAAAAAAGGTATTCAACCGGTAATTACGTTATCTCATTTTGAAATGCCACTTCATTTAGCTAAAGAATACGGCGGCTTCAGAAACCGTAAGCTAATTGATTTTTTTGAAAATTTTGCGAAAGTTTGTTTTAAACGTTACCAATCAAAAGTAAAATATTGGATGACATTTAATGAAATTAATAATCAAATGGATACCAATAATCCCATCTTTTTATGGACTAATTCGGGAGTTATCGTTAACAAAGATGAAAATCCAAAAGAAGTTATGTATCAAGTAGCGCATAATGAACTATTGGCGAGTGCTAAAGCCGTTATTGCGGGAAAAAAAATTAATCCTAATTTTGAAATAGGATGTATGGTTTCACATGTGCCAATCTATCCTTATTCGTGTGATCCTGAGGATATTATGGCCGCCGAAGAAGCGATGCACCAACGTTTCTTTTTCCCCGATGTTCATGTGCGCGGTGAATATCCAAGGTATGCGTTAAAAGAATTCGAACGTCACAACTACAATATTGGCATTCAAGAAGGCGATCTAGAAATATTGAAGGCTGGAACGGTTGATTACATAGGTTTTAGTTACTATATGTCAACAGTCGTTAAAGCCGACGCCAAGGCGGACCAGCTGGGCAATGTTGTAAATGGCGGATTGCCTAATGGTGTTCCTAACCCATATATTAAATCCAGTGATTGGGGTTGGGCAATTGATCCAGATGGATTGCGATATACATTAAATCGCTTATACGATCGTTATCAATTACCTTTATTCGTTGTTGAAAATGGTTTTGGCGCAATTGATAAACTTGAAGAAAATCATACAATTCATGATCCTGAACGTGTGAATTATATCAAGGAACATATCCAAGCTATCGAGAAAGCAGTTGATTACGATGGTGTAGAGGTCTTGGGTTATACACCATGGGGAATAATTGATCTAGTTTCGTTTACAACTGGTGAGATGAAAAAACGTTACGGGATGATTTATGTTGATCGTGATAATGAAGGAAAAGGAACAATGAAACGATATAAAAAAGACTCATTTGCTTGGTATAAGAACGTAATTGAAACAAATGGATTGACTCTTTAAAAAATTAATAGAGAATTAATAAAAAGCTAAACGCCATTTTTACATTGGTGTTTAGCTTTTTGGTCTTTAAAGGGACGAATATATAGTATAAAATAGATTATTCGATAAATTTATATTTTCCGTAAAAAATTTAAGAACTACGGTTGAACAGGGAGAGTTAAGAATGCAAAAACTATTAATTATCGCTATTATTATTGTTAATTTTACTTTTATATATTTTTTTATACGTGATTTATTAAAACATAAAGCGGATGTAATGAAAGAACCGGCGAATCCAATTTGGACGCCAATATCACAAATAGTTATCTTTTTCTTTTCCACATTCGGTATTTCAGATTTTGCCATATCAACTGCAATATTTCCAAAAGCCAAGTGGGTTTCAATGAAAAAATTACCAGGAACATTAAATGCGCAAGACGTTATTCCCATTTTTGTTATGTCATTGGCTTATATTACGACGGTTAACGTTGGTATTAAAACGTTACTAGTTTGTATCGTTTGCCAAGTAATTGGGGCTTATATTGGCCCTAGGTTTGTCGTTAAACTACCTGAAAATACGATTAGAACGTTTGTTATTGTTGGGCTACTTGTTGCAACAACGTTGATTGTTGCGGGTAAAGTTGGGCTGATTGCCGCAAACGGAACGGCAACAGAATTGTTTGGTTGGAAGTTAGTCGTAACCGGGTTTTTATTATTCGTTTATGGCGCATTGAATAATATTGGAATCGGCTCATTTTCTTTAACGATGGCAACCGTCTATGCAATGGGGATGGATCCAATTGCTGCATTTCCAATCATGATGGGTGGATGCGCATTTTCATTGCCAATTGGAAGTATGCAATTTATAAAATTAGATCAATATTCAAGAAAAATAACGTTATTTTCTGTTTTTGGCATTATTGGTGTTTTAATTGCCGTATTTTTAGTAAAAAGTATTGATACTAGTGTAATTCAGTGGATCGTTATTGTGGTGCTACTATATTCCGCATATAGTTTACATTTGGGAAATAAGAAAGCTAAACCAATCGATTAATAAAAAGCAGATATGATGGGTTAATTAATGCATATGTACGGGATTATTTTTAAACAAATGGAGTCGAAATATTGGTTATGAGAACAATTTTTAGTTACACTGTACGTGGATTAAAAATGATGTATCAATAGGGGGATTCTAATATGATAGATGTAAAAAATTCGTTAGATAAATTACAGTGGACGGCAGAGCATCACTATCTGCATATTATTGCTAAACATGATTTTATGCGCGCTTGGGCAGTTCAATTTGAGCTGGCCTACACTGACTTCCGTACAATCCAATTGGCGTTACAATTGTCTGGTAAACAACATGAAACGTTAGTTAAGTTTACGGATGCTTATGATCGTCTCTATGTTTTTGAATATGAATTTGCAGCAAATGGATTGGATGCTTTTTATTCAAAATTTACAACTCAGGATGATTTGAACAATTACGAAAAAGCAAAAAATGAGTTATTAGCTCAGATTCTAGTGATTAAAGAACTAGGAGCTAATGACTAATGATTGACGTTAAATATGATATTAAATATGGCGATAAAGCCGAGTTAACACTTGATATGTATAAACCAACCGATAATATTATTGGGACTGTCATTGATATTCATGGTGGTGGTTGGTTCCGTGGCGACAAGAAAACTGAATCGGATATTGGCGAGTTTCTTGGTGAGAGAGGCTATCTTGTGGTCGCACCTAATTACCGAATTGGACCAGAGAACACCTATCCAGCACCTTTGGATGATATGGATCAGTTAGTTATGTGGTTGCAGGAACAAAAGTTAGCAGATAATATAGCTGTTTTGGGCTCTTCTGCTGGCGGTAATATGTCAGTCGAAATGGGCATTAAATATGGATTCCCAGCTATTTCTTTATCCGGTATATTAGATTTTGATGAGTGGTTACAAATGCATCAACATGTTGTTGCTGCTCAAAATCAAACGAAAGATTTAGATGTATTACAAAAAACGGCTGGTATTAATCAAGATGGAGCCAATGATCCGTTCTATAAATGGTTTAGTTTGAACTATCTAAACGGCGATTTAACTTTAGCAAGTGCTGCAACACCTTATCATAAAATTACGGAAACAACCGGGCCAATGTTTTTAGCGAACTCTTTAAATGAGTTTGTTCCAAACAGTGGTGTCCTTAAATTCGCAGAACGTTTAACGCAGTTGAATATTCCGGTAACGACACGATTTATGACTGGATCAGAGCACGCTAAAGGGTATCTAGAAGCCGTGAAACCTGATATTTTAAACTTTTTGGCTGAAAATATTAACAAATAAATAAAGCGTAAATCTGAAAGTCCTTCTTGATTGAGGACTTTCAGGTTTATTTTTTTTGAAATAAATAATAAAAAAGTTCTTAAAATTAATTATGACAACCGGTTGACATAAAAATAAAACCGGTATATAATTTGGTTATTCATTAGGAAAGCGCTTTCCTAATGCTGGAACTATTTGAGCCAGGCAATTGCTATTTTAATTGGAATGTAACGTTTATTAAACAACAGAATGGGGTAAATAAAATGGAAAATAAAGTAGACGCAAATCCAAGTCAAGTTGAAGAAATACCGCTTTTTCGAAAACTTAGTTACTCGCTAACAGATTTTGGGGGTAACATTTTATTCGTCAGTATCAGTACGTATCTGCTCTATTTTTATACGGATGTTTTTGGAATTGGAATTGGTGTGGCGGGAACTATCTTGTTAGTGACGCGATGCGTTGATATGTTTGATGCACCAATTTGGGGGTTTCTAATTGATCATACGCACACGAAATGGGGACAAAGTCGGCCGTACTTTTTATGGCTATGTATCCCATTTGCATTTTTTACATGGCTAACATTTACAACGCCTAATCTGTCGGGGTCGTCTAAAATTATTTATGCGTCGGTCGTCTATGTCATTGCGGGGATTTTATATACTGGGATTAGTACACCGATGACATCGATCCTACCTAATTTAACAAATGATTCAGATCAAAGAACCGTATTGAACTCATATCGAATGGTAGGTGGAAATGTTGGGTTACTGGTTGCTAATGGGGTTGTTTTACCATTGGTGCAGATACTGGGTCAAGGTAACGACCAAAGAGGATTTTCATACACAATGATTGCTTTGGGTATCGTTTCAATAATTGCGTTCTTAATTGCCTTTTTGAATTTACGAGAAATTAATACGACTATTACGAAATCAATTTCACTAAGACAAAGTGTTAGGGCAACTAAAAGTAATTGGCCTTGGATTTTGCTAGTAATTTCTAACTTACTTTATTGGATAGGGACAACCGTTAGGAGTTCCGGCATGATTTACTATTTCCAGTACAACATTCATGCAAAATCATTGGTGGCCGTTGCGGGATCGTTGTCCGTCGTGGCAGTTATAGGGATGGTATCAATTCCCTTATTGGTTAAACGAACAAATAAACGAACAGTTCTAATTGGGGCACTTTTAATGGGTGCGCTTTGTAATATGTTGCTTCAGGTAGTTGGAAGTAATCAAGTGTGGGTTGTTATTCTATATTGTTTAGGATCAATTGGAACAGGTGTTGCAGCTGCCATGCCATTCTTAATGTTAGCCGATGCGGTTGATTTTGGTCAATGGAAAACGGGTATCAGAGCAAGTGGCTTTTTAACGGCTATCGGAAGTGCATTCTGTGTCAAAGCGGGTAGCGGGATTGGCGGATTTATTCCTTCACAAGTGATGCAATTCTTTGGGTATATTCCTAATCATACGCAAACGAGTCAATCTCTATTAGGAATTAACTTAAGTTTTGTCTGGATCCCAGCCATTCTATTTATTCTTGCATCAGTGCCCATGTTCTTCTATGGTAAATTTGAAAAGAATGAGGATAAAGTTAGGGCAGAATTAGCTAAACAAGATATGGCATAGAAAATTAATACAGAACACAAGGGTTTTGGGCGTTTTATGTTAAACTAGGAGTACATAAAGTTAAGCGGTAACGACTTAACTTAAATTAGACTACTTAGGAGTAAATAAATGCAAAATCCAAAACTTGATGATGTCGCTGAATTAGCGGGTGTTTCTAAAACGACTGTATCTAGAGTACTAAATAACAGGGGGTACCTTAGTGAAAAGACGGTTAAAAAAGTTCGTGATGCTGTGAAAACATTGAATTATCAACCAAATGATGTTGCTAGGCAGTTGTTTAGCAAAGAAACAAAATTAATTGGTTTAATTTTTCCAACAATTGCGAATCCTTTTTTTGGACAACTGGCCTATCAATTGGAGACACAGCTTTTTAATAGAGGGTATAAGGTACTTATAGGAAATTCAAAAAATGATCCAGAAAAAGAAGTTAGTTATTTACGCAAATTGATGGCTAATCAAGTAGATGGATTGATCGTGGGTGCCCATAATGAAGACATTGAAGAGTATCATAATACGAACTTACCGATTGTTGCAATTGACAGAATTATGAACGGTGATATTCCAGTTGTTTCTTCCGATAATTATAAGGGTGGTAAGATGGCGACAGAACTATTATTGGAACATGGAGCAACATCGATTGTTCATACTAACGGTCCTTATGACTTGGAGACACCTGCTCGGGATAGACGTAGAGCCTACGAACAAATAATGAGTGAACACGGGTTGCCCGCTGTAACGTATACGATTGATTTTAATTGGACAGAAGTAGAGAAAACAAAAGTAATTAAAGGGATTTTTGAGGATCTTAAACGAGTGGACGGTATTTTTGCCTCAAATGATACAGATGCCAGTTTGATTATAAAGATAGCTAGGGAATATGGTAAACGGGTACCAGAGGATTTACTCGTTGTCGGTTATGACGGGACAGATGTCGTTAGGCTGTTTAAACCAGAATTAACAACAATTGTCCAACCGATTGAACTAATGGCTAACACAGCTGTCGACATTTTGATGAAAAAAATTGAAGGAAAAGAGACACCTATGCAAGTTGTATTACCAGTTCAATTGTATAAAGGGGAAACGGCGTAAATAAGCACGTTTTTTATTTAAAACAAATGACAACCGGTTAACATACAGAGTGAGGAGAAATTAAATTTGAAAAATGAAACGGTTAATTATCCAGAAATAACAAATGAAAGATATCGATTAAATTACCATATTACGGCGCCAGCAGGTTGGATGAATGATCCAAATGGATTTTGTTTTTATAAAGGCTATTATCATATTTTCTATCAACATCATCCGGAATCGGTAGAATGGGGTCCAATGCACTGGGGACATTCAAGAAGTAAGGATTTGGTTAATTGGGAACGATTACCGATAGCTCTGTTTCCTGGTGATAAAGAAGATAAAGATGGCTGCTTTTCTGGGAGCGCAATTGTGAAAGATGATCGTCTCTACTTAATTTACACTGGTCATAATTTGAAGGATGAAAATGATCCTGATAGTTACTGGCAAAATCAAAATTTGGCATTCAGTGACGATGGCATTAACTTTCAAAAATATGCTGGAAATCCGGTTATTTCAATTCCACCCGCGGATAATGCTGCGGACTTTAGAGATCCTAAAATTTGGTACAAAAATGGTAAGTATTATATTGTGATTGGTAGTAAAAATGAAGTTGGGCTGGGTCGGGTTATTATGTATAGCTCAGAAAATCTGGAACAGTGGGATTATCTAGGTCCTATTGCGACGGCTAAGTCTGTTGATTCAGAGGGATTTGTGTGGGAATGTCCTGATCTTTTTGAAATTGAGGGGCAAGATGTCCTTATTATGTCTCCACAAGGTATTAAGGCTGATGAATTAAAATATAGAAATTTTTTCCAAACAGGCTATTTAATTGGGAAATTCGATGAAGATACACATACTTTGAGTCATGGCGAATTTACTGAGTTAGATTTTGGACATGATTTTTATGCGACGCAATCGATGCTTACACCCGATGGTAGAAGAATTGCGTTTGGATGGATGGACATGTGGGAAAGTCCAATGCCAGAACAACAAGACGGTTGGGCAGGCGCGCTTACATTTCCGAGAGAGTTAAAGATGAAAGCTGGCAAATTATTAATGACACCTGTCAAAGAAATTGAAAAATTACGTAAAAAAGTGTTGTTAGATGTTGTTAATCCTGAACAAAATACAATTTCCTTTAAAGCGCCTACAAAGAGTTTTGAATATCTGGCAAATTTTGATGGGAAAAACGATGTTGTGGTTAAGGTTCAAGACAGCGAACGGAAATTATTACTAGAACTTAATTATCGATCTGAAACGGGTAAAGTAACTTTACAAAAATATAACGATGACTTACTTCGAGAAACGAACATAACGGTTTCTGGTCAAATGGATATACATTTATTAATGGACAATAGTTCGGCAGAATTGTTTGTGAATAATGGCGAAGCTTGTTTTTCTGAACGCATTTATGATGAAAAAGAACTTACGATTGAGACAAGTAGTGGTTCCACAAATTATGATATTAAAATTTATGAACTTGGAGGAGAAATGTAATGTTATTAGGAAGTATTGAAGCGGGTGGTACAAAATTTGTATGCGCGGTTGGTAATGAGGACTATCGAGTAGAAAACCAAATTCAAATTCCAACAACAACGCCAGCTGAAACTTTGACGGCAGTTGTTAATTATTTTAAGCAGTTTGAAATTGGGGCACTTAGTGTTGCTTCTTTTGGACCAATTGAAATTAGAAAAACGTCACCTAAATATGGGTTTATCACTAAAACACCTAAGCCAGGTTGGAATGATACGGACTTTTTAGGATTTTTAAAAAATGAATTGGATGTACCAACATTTTGGACGACTGATGTTAATGGTTCAGCGTATGGCGAGTATACAATGTCAACGCTGTTTAATGAAAAAATTAGTTCACTTGTTTACTATACGATTGGAACTGGTGTCGGTGCTGGTGCCGTCATTAATGGTCATCTAGTTGGTGGTATTGGTCATCCTGAAATGGGACATGTGTTGGTTAAAAGACACCCTAATGATCTTGATTTCAAAGGAATTTGTCCGTTTCATGGTGATTGTTTAGAGGGACTCGTTTCTGGACCAACATTTGAAGCACGAACTGGTAAAAAAGGTAAAGACGTTCCTCTAACGGATGAAACATGGGACATTATGGCTTATTACATTGCTCAGGCCGCCGTTCAGACAACTTTAAGTCTACGTCCAAATAAAATTGTTTTTGGTGGTGGTGTTGCCAATGAAGTTTTATTAGGGAAAGTACGCCAAGAATTCAAGGCAATTTTAAATGATTATGTTGATGTTCCACCATTAGAACAGTACATTACGGCACCACAAGTGGCTAATAATGGATCGGCTAACGTTGGTAATTTTGCTTTAGCTGAAAAGTTATTATCTGAATAATTGGGTATTCAAACAAAAATTGGAGGACGATATAATGACGAATAAAAATTATTATGATGTAACAGAGTGGCCCGTGGGAAATCCGTATGAAGATATCGGTGAAGTGATTAATAGCATTATTAATGACATTAAGCAGCGACAATCTGGTAGTGATGGTAAGCCAGGAGCAGTCATTTATTTACCACCTGCTGATTATCATTTGCGGACCCAAGTATTAATTGATATTAGTTTCCTTAAAATTCAGGGATCTGGTCATGGGTTTACATCGTCAAGTATTCGATTTAATGTACCAGAAAATGAGTGGGCAAATCTGCATGAATTATGGCCGGGTGGGAGTCGTATTCTTGTTGATCTTGATCCTAGTACAACGGACGAAGAATCTGATGGTGCAGCTTTTTATGTTGCTCGAGAGGGTAATCCACGGATTAGTTCAGTAGAATTTTCTAATTTTAATATTGATGGATTGCACTTCGTGGATGACGGATCAGGTGAAAAAAATCCAGAAAATACGTATGTGAATGGTAAGACAGGTATTTATGTTGCAAGTGCGCAAGATTCGTTCCGAATTACGGAAATGGGCTTTGTTTACTTAGAACATGGCGTGACTATTTATAATGCTGATGCATTAACGATTCATGATAATTTTATTGCCGAATGTGGAAATTGCATTGAACTACGAGGTTGGGGTCAGGCATCTAAAGTAACAGAAAATTTAATGGGTGCAGGATTTAATGGGTATACTATTTTTGCCGAAAACTTTGGTGGACTTTTGGTTACCACGAATAATATTTTTCCTCGAGGTGCAAGCAGTATCTCATTGTCCGGTGTAACAAAGTCATCGGTTACAAATAATCGTCTGCATGCTTTTTATCCGGGTATGGTTATTTTGGATGAAAACTGTTCTGAAATCTTAGTTTCGTCCAATCATATGTTGCATGACCAAGAACCATGGGCACCCATGCAACATCGCGATAATGGACTGGATGATTTATATGGTCTCTTATCAATTAGTGGTAACGATAATTCTATAATTGGTAACCATTTCTCAGAGACGATTGACCAGGAAGCACTTAAACCGGCTGGGGCAACACCAGTTATTATTCGGCTTGCCGCCGGACACGGTAACTACGTTGCAAATAATAATGTTGTTGCTACAGAAATTCAATCAGGGAGTGGCGATTCCGCATTTTCTGCTCAAGTAGACGCATTGTTGGCAACAGAGGAATTAAAAAAAGTTGCGGTTACCACTGTGTTAGTAGAGAAGTCATCAACTCAAAATACCATTCTTGATTCAGGGACTAATGAGCAAATCGTGATGGATAAAACTGTAAATGCTTTTAGAGCAACACCAGTTGTTCCGGCAAAATAATAATTTTTGAAATAAATAAGGTCTCAGATAACGTTAATTCTAGTTATCTGAGACCTTATTTATTGTTCAATTAAAGCAAATTATATAAATCGAGGGGATACATATTTATAGTATAAGTAAATATTTTATTAGTAAATGATTAATAATAGATACATATGTGGACGATTACTTATAGCAATTGATTATTTTTGAATTAATTAAATGATTCAACGATAATTAATAACTAATAGACAAAGACGATATCTTTGACAGCGCTTTCAATAGGTGTTATTGTTTGTTTGAGATATCACGTAAGTAATATGTCAAACGGACAGACAAAAATATCGTTAAAATTTTAACTTATTTTTGGTTTGGAAACGTATTTAATAAATTTTTGGGGGAAGAATACATGAAAATATTTGCATATGGTATCCGTGATGATGAAAAACCATCGCTTGAGGAATGGAAAGTGATAAATCCGGAGATTCAAGTGGATTATACGCAGGATTTACTGACATCAGAAACAGCTAAGTTAGCTAAAGGTGCTGATTCAGTAGTTGTCTATCAGCAATTAGATTATAACCGTGACTCATTAGCGGCACTAGCTGATGTTGGTGTGACAAATTTATCGTTGCGTAACGTAGGTACGGATAATATTGATTTTGATGCAGCACGCGAGTTTAAATTCAATATTTCTAATGTGCCCGTATATTCGCCTAATGCGATTGCTGAACATTCAATGATCCAATTAGCACGCCTGTTGCGACAAACGAAGGAACTTGATGCTAAAGTAGCCGAACATAACTTACGCTGGGCACCAACTATTGGTCGAGAAATGCGTATGCAAACGGTCGGCATTATTGGAACGGGACATATTGGCCGTGTTGCTATCAATATATTAAAAGGTTTTGGTGCAAAAGTAATTGCTTACGATAAATATCCTAATGCTGAATTAGCGTCCGAAGGTCTATATGTTGATTCGTTAGCTGAATTATACGTACAAGCTGACGCTGTATCTTTATATGTTCCCGGATTGCCTGAGAATTACCATTTGATTGATGCTGAAGCCATTGAAAAAATGAAAGATGGTGTTGTTATTGTAAATACAGCTCGTGGTAATTTAGTAGATGTAGATGCAATTATAGCTGGATTAAATTCAGGGAAAATTTCAGGTTTTGGTATGGATGTTTATGAAAATGAGGTTGGTCTTTTTAACGAGGATTGGACTAATCGAGATTTTCCAGATGAAAAGATTGCCGATTTAATTGCACGTAAAAATGTATTGGTAACACCTCACACAGCGTTTTATACAACCAAGGCTGTTTCAGAGATGGTTCAACAATCATTTGATGCAGCAGTTATTTTTGGAAAAGGTGAAAAACCGGAAACGTTCGTAGAATATTAAATTATTTAGTTATTTTAAACAAGTGCAAAAAGGTTACGGGGTTATCAAGTTTTAAAATTGGGAAGAGGTAAAGCAGTATGTCCAATAAAATTGAAGAAAAAAAAGACACAGAATATGTACGTATGGCAAAAGAAAGTGCACCAGTTGCTTTCAATGGTCAAACTGATTTACATTTAAAAGATTTCTTTTTTAAAGTCTTGTCAGGTTCTGCACAAGGGATTTTGATTGGTGTTTTACCATCAGCTGTTATGAAATATATTATTAAGTATTCAGGATTGGGTATCACTGCGTTCGGCGCAGATTTAAGTGCTATTTTAACGTTATTTACATCGTTAATTCCATTTTTAATTGGGATGGCCATTGCCTTACAATTTAAAATGAAAATTTTAGATGTTGGTGTTGTTGCTATTGCAACGATGGTGGCATCAGGTTCAATTAAGTGGGCAGTTGCACCTGCCGGATGGGAAAATCCGGTGACAGGGGTGAACTCTGTGGTGCCCATGAATACTTATATTGCTTCGGGGTCCGGTGATGTTATTAATGCAATGATTGTCGCATCTATCGCAGTTGTGGTCGTCTGGCTAGTTGCCCATTATTTAAAAGGATTTGGATCAGTTGCGATTATTTTAAGTCCGATTCTTGTAGGTGGTGGCGTTGGCCTACTTGGTAAGACGATTGCGCCTTATGTTGGTGATGTTACAGCGTGGATTGGCGAATTGGTTGAGATGTTCACAAATTTTGCGCCTATTCCAATGGCAATGTTAATTGCTATGGCGTTTTCAATCATTATTATTACGCCTGTTTCAACTGTCGGAATTGCTTTGGCAATTAGTTTGTCGGGTATTGGTTCCGGGGCCGCTGCCATGGGTGTTGTCGCAACAACAATCGTTTTATTAATTAATTCATGGAAAGTTAATAAACCGGGAGTTACCGTTGCAATCGCATTGGGGGCAATGAAGGGAATGATGCCTTCAGTATTTGCCAAACCCGTGACGATGTTGCCATTTTTATTATCGGCTGCTATATCGGGAATTCCCGTTGCGTTATTTAACATTCAAGGGACACCGACTACTGCTGGTTTTGGATTCATCGGATTAGTTTCGCCTATCCAATCAATAGTTAAAGATTCTACAGTGCCTTCATCAGTTATGAATCATTTTATTAGTCCACTAGTTGGCGTCTTCGCATGGTTGGTTGTGCCAATTGTTGCAGGATTCGTTGTACAGTTCATATTTAGTAAGTTATTAAAACTGTATACACCAATGGATTTCCAACAAGACTTATAACATGATTTGTGAGTTAATAAAAATATCTAATTGAAAATAAAAAATATAGAAAAATAATTGAAAGAAGGATTATTAATATGCGTGTTGGAATGATTGGACTGGGTAAGATGGGGTTAAGCTTAACAAAGAATATGCTTGATAATGGAATAGAGGTTGTTGGATTCGATTTGGCACCTGAAAACGTAAAGGCTGCAAAAGATGCAGGTGCAATTTCAGCTTCAAGCCTTGAAGATTTTGTTTCTAAATTAGGGTCTACTAAGATTACATGGTTGTTGTTACCAGCTGGTGTACCAACTGATGCAACTATCGTCAAATTGACGGAACTGCTTAATAAGGATGATTTAATTGTTGATGGCGGTAATTCAAACTTTAAAGATTCGCTTAGACACAATAAAATCGTGACAGAAGCCGGAATGAGATTTTTTGACTGTGGTACATCGGGAGGTCAATCAGGTGCTCGTAATGGTGGGAACTTTATGGTTGGTGGCGATGATGCGGATGCATTTAATCAATATCTTGATCCAATCTTTAAATTGATTTCTGAAAAAGATGGTTATCTTTATACTGGGGCAGCAGGCTCTGGTCATTACTTGAAGATGGTGCATAATGGTATTGAATATGGAATGATGCAAGCAATTGGTGAAGGATTTGACGTTCTTGAGAGCGGCCAATATGATTATGATAATGAAGCTGTAGCTAAATTATGGAATCATGGTTCAGTTATCCGTAGTTGGCTAATGGAACTTGTGGAAGATGCATTTTCTGATGATGCACATTTGGATGACTTACTTGGACGCATGCATTCATCAGGTGAAGGGCAGTGGACGTTACAAGAAGCACTCGATAGTAAAGTGCCAACGCCAGTTATTGCATTGTCAGTGATGATGCGCTACGAATCGATGAGGAACGTTGATGCGAACTTTACAGGTAAAGTTGTTGCTGCAATGCGTCATGGCTTTGGAGGACATGTTGTAGATAAATCGTAGGCTATTATTTTTAACATGACAAATGGATAATTGGCGGGACCATGTCTCGTTTGATTTTTTGAGAATGTGATGCTACTTTTGAGACAAAATTTATTTAATTTGTGCCACTTTGCTGAAAGAGGACTATAATTAAGAGTGAAGTTGAAAGACAGTTAACTGTCCAAATCAAAAGAGGCGATAGCAATGGCAAAGTTGAGTAAAGAACAACGCAAAGCAATGGCTCAAAAAGCAATGGACGAACGTGCTAAACATCCACAAGCTGAAAAAAAACAATCAGGTTTCAAGTTTATTGAAGAAGAATCAGCTAAATTAGAATCAGAAAAAAACTAATTATAAAAGTTCAAAGATTAATTCTGAGTATTCTTGGAATTAATCTTTTTTTATTTCACTGAATCATTATTAAATTTGTCGGGAGTCAGGTACAATTTAGACGAGAAAGAATTAAATTAGGGAGTGATTAAATCGTGATAATTAAACAAGTACATATTGAAAATGAAAAAGAACTACAAGATGTCCGCGTAGAAAATGGGATATTTACTGAAATTGGCTTAAACTTACAGGCTAAATCTAACGAGCGGGTTATTGATGTAACGAATAAATTAATGTTACCTCCGTTTGTTGATCCGCACGTCCACTTGGATTCAACACTTACGGCTGGAGAGCCAGAATGGAATGAATCGGGTACTTTATTTGACGGTATCCGAATCTGGTCTGAGCGTAAAAAAACGTTAACGCGTGAAGATGTCAAAGAACGTGCTGTTAAAGCCTTGAAAATGCAGGCAGCGCATGGCGTTCAATTCGTTCGGTCACATGTGGATGTAACTGATCCAGAGTTAGTTGCTTTGAAGGCCTTAATTGAAGTGCGTGAAGAAGTGAAGCCTTGGATGGAGCTACAATTGGTCGCTTTCCCACAAGAAGGTATATTATCATTTCCAAATGGGAAAGAATTGATGACGAAGGCAGCCGAATTAGGTGTTGACGCGATTGGTGCGATTCCACATTTTGAATTCAATCGTGAATATGCAGTAGAATCTCTTCATTTTGCCTTCGAACTAGCACAAAAATATGATTTGTTATTCGATGCGCATACTGACGAAATTGATGATCCAAGTTCTCGTAGTCTGGAGACAGTTGCGACCTTAGCACTAGAGACAGGGATGAAAGATAAGGTTACCGCGTCACACACAACAGCGATGGGATCGTATAATGATGCTTATTTATATAAATTAATGCGCTTATTAAAAATGTCAGACATGAACTTTATTGCTAATCCACTCGTGAATATGTTTTTAGGCGGTCGATTTGATACATATCCGAAACGCCGTGGGTTAACACGTGTAAAAGAATTGGATGAAAATGGCCTAAATGTTGCCTTTGGCGAAGATGATATTAAAGATCCTTGGTATCCAATGGGTAACGGCAATATGTTGGATGCTCTGCATATGGGCTTACATGCCACACAAATCATGGGTTACAGCCAGATTATGGATGCCTATCGATTTGTGACAACCAATGGTGCCAAAGCGATGCACGTTATGGATCATTACGGAATTGGAGTTGGGAAACCAGCTAGTTTTGTAATCATGGATAGTGATAATTTTTATGATGCGTTGAATACGCGCGCAACTGTTATGTTATCCGTGCATAATGGAGACGTGATCAGTGAGACTAAGCCTGCAGAAACGCAGTTATATATTAGCTGAAAAATACATAACATAGGTAATTATTATCAGTTTAGTAAATGAGGTTGAATTATATATTCATTCTCTATTTGGAATTAAATTATGATAGAATTTTATATATAGAGGTGAACAATTATGGCAGATTCAGTAAATCAAGAACAAATTGTGCAAGCAGCATGGGAGTTGTTGGCAGAAGATGGCATTGCAACTTTTTCGATGCGCAAGTTGGCTAAAAAGGTAGATTTATCGGTATCAACATTATATTGGCATTTTGAAAATAAAAATGCCATTTTTAATGAATTGATAAATGAGGTAGCAGGTTCTGCTGAAAAAGCTTTTAAAAAGAGTGGCACTTGGCAAGAACGATTACTTCAAGATGGACTTATATTGGCGCAAGAATTAAGAAAACGTCCTTATTCGGCAGAATTAATGCTTAGTTTACCGCCAGATACCGATAACTATTGGTTGGTAACTGAACAACTTCTTGTCGTAATTGATGACCTTAAATTGAGTGATGGCGAAAAATTTAATGCTATTTCAATTTTATTGAACTATATTTTAGCATTTGAACGTGATTTTTTAGTTCAAAAAATAAATGTAACACAAATGCCAATTGGAAAATTGGCGATAAATAAACAGATAGGTTCACAGATTACCATCTTAAAAAGACTCTATCAGAAGGGATTATTCCAACAAATGGGGACAGAAGCGGCCTTAACTTGGAGTTTACGAACAATCATAGCGGGTTTAGATCAACAACAAAATAATTAAATCGAAATCATCGGTTAGCTCAGCTAACCGATGATTTTTTATTTTAATTACAAGTTAGTAAAGAAGCATTTTAAAGCGATTTTATGATAATTAATTGTATTATTTTTACGAAGAAAGGTTTGCTTTTTTTCTAGAACGGTGTTAGAGTATTTTTTATAGAACGATGTTCTAGAAAGGAGTTTTAAATTTTGAAAACAAAAGTAGAAACAAAAGAATTTTCTTTAAAGGCGGTTTTACCATCAATATTAACGGTTGCCCTGGCGATGTTGTTAACAATGATGGATACAACAATTATGAATGTGGCAATACCATCATTACAACATGTTTTTTCAACCAAACTCAGTACGGTACAGTGGTCTGTAACGGGATATACGCTTGCACTAGCGGCTATTACACCAATAGCCGGATGGTTATCTGACCGATTTAGTGCAAAGCGCGTTATCTTTTTGGCAATTGTATGGTTTACTATATTTTCCGTTCTTTGTTCAATGTCGCAATCAATTGAAATGTTGATTGTATTCCGTTGTTTACAAGGAATGGCAGGTGGTTTAGTTGGACCAATCGGTATGGCAGAATCTTGGAAATTAGTACCAGCTGATAAACGTGGTTCGTTAATGGCATTATTGGGCTTACCAATGGTAATCGCACCAATTGCAGGGCCTGTTTTAGCCGGATGGTTATTGAGTTATGCGAGTTGGCATGCCATTTTTTATATTAATTTACCAATCGGTATTATTGCGGCAATTTGCGTGCTAAAGTATTTACCAAAAAGAGAATTAATTAAAAATGAACGTCTAGATATTTTTGGTGCGCTACTTTCGCCTTCAGCGTTCGTAACATTAATTTATGGGGTTCATCGTTTAGGAGACCATGCATTAACGGATTGGACAACGACATCAATATTGTTAATTGGTATTACTTTATTGCTTTCATTTATTTATGTTGAACTCAAGCAAGACCATCCTTTAATGGCATTAAGTGCATTTAAGGTTGATCGCTTTAGAAGAGGAATTTTAGTTAGTTGGTTAAATCAAATTGTATTATTTGGGGCAACCTTGTTAATCCCTCTTTTCTTGCAGACAGCTAAAGGATTTTCCCCTTTGCATGCTGGCGAAATGATTGCACCGCAGGCACTCGCCTCATTTGTAGGGATGTTTATCGGTGGTCAATTATTTGATCGTTGGGGAGTTAGGGCTGCCGCTTTACCCGGAATTGGCTTAATGTTTATTGGAATTATTCGTTTAACACAACTAACATTACAAACGGATACAACAACATTGTTAATCACAATTGCTATTTTAGGACTAGGACAAGGAATGACAATGATGCAGATTAGTACTTATAATCTTGGTTCTGCACCAAAGGCTGTTGTTTCGAGACTAACACCTTTAATTAATTCAGCAATGCAAATTATTAATTCCTTAGCAGTTGTTTGGTTAACAAATGTCTTAAGTAAAAATTTAGTTAGTGAAGCTAAAACGGCGACTGCTGCTACGTTTGAAAATCATGTGGTATTAGCATATGGACAAACATTTACGATGTTATTAGGGATACTAGCGCTCAGTTTTATTGTAACGATAACTTTGAATAAAGTTAAAAAATAAAATAATATTAAAAACACAATATTAATCATTAAATATAGTGATTAGTATTGTGTTTTGCTTTATGTAAAATTTATTATAGACGTAATATATTTTATAATGGTTATTGATAGCGCTTTATAAGCGTAACTGATAAAATTGAAGCATAAACTGAAAAGGGGTAATACAATGAAAATGATTAATTTGGGTGGAAGTAATCTTCAAGTATCATCTGTCGGGTTAGGCTGTATGCGTATGCCAGAATTGTCGACGAGACAAGCTGCAGAAATGATTCAAACGGCGGCTGATCATGGTATTAATTTCTTTGATCATGCAGACATTTATGGAGCAGGAAAAGCTGAAGAAGTTTTTGCAGCGGGTTTCTCTGAAACGGAACTTTCACGTGAAGATATAATTCTTCAATCAAAATGTGGTATTGTGCCAGGGTTAGAATATAATTTTACAGCAGAACATATCGAAAAAAGTGTTGATGGCATTTTAAAACGATTAAATACAGAATATATTGATAGTTTATTGTTACATAGACCCGATACGTTGATGGAGCCTGAAGCGATTGCTCGCGTATTCGAAAAACTACAAGCATCTGGTAAGGTTCGTAATTTTGGGGTAAGTAATTTTTATCCGGGACAAGTTGATTTGTTACAACAAGCCTTGGATATGAAGTTATTGGTAAACCAACTTCAATTTGGCGTGATGCATACTGGAATGATTGATTTGGGAACAAACGTGAATATGGTCAATGATGCTGGAATTAATCGTGACGGCGGAATTTTAGAATATTCACGTCTTAAAAAGATGACAATTCAAGCATGGTCACCGTTCCAATACGGTTTCTTTGAAGGCACATTTCTAGATAATCCTAAGTTTGCTGAATTGAATGAAGTGTTGAATCGCTTAGCTAGAGAAAAGAATTCAACAAACACAGGTATTGCGACTGCATTCATTCTACGTCATCCTGCAAAAATGCAAGTAATCGCGGGGACAATGAATCCAAAACGTATTACGGAAATCACAGATGCCACTGAAATTGAATTAACGCATCAAGAATGGTACGAAATTTATCGCGCAGCGGGTAATAAGTTACCATAAAAAAAGTATATGATAAATTAAAAAAGTAGAGTTCGCATCTAAGTTAGATGTGAACTCTACTTTTTACAATATTTATATTATAATAATAAAAATTTATACGGATGAATATAAGAGCGATTATTTATTAAAATTACTTTCGTGAGCTACTTGATATGGTAAGATAATGATAAATGGGTGGTGGAAAACATGGAGAATAAGTACGAACATGTTTATCGTGAAATTAAAGATAAAATTATAGCAGGCGAATTTGATATTAATGATAAGTTAATGACGGAATCTGAACTAATGGTCGCGTATTCGGTAAGTCGTTATACAATTAGAAGGGCGATTGGCGATTTAGAAAGCGCGGGTTATGTCTATCGTATCCAAGGTGGCGGTATCTTTGTTAATGACTGGCATACTGGTAAAAAAATAACGCAAAATAATAATAAAATGATTGGCGTTGTTACAACGCACATTGCTGACTATATTTTCCCAAACATCATCACGGGGATCGACCGGGTTATCTCGGAAGAAGGGTATACAATTATTTTAAGTAATACTCTGGATACTCCAGACAGGGAAAGAACCAGCCTTTTAAAGATGTTGGAGATGGACTTATCTGGATTGATTATTGAGCCAACGCAGAGCGCACTGGTTAACAAAAATAAAGATTTATATGAAAAAATATTAGAACTTAAAATACCAACGCTCTTCATTAACGCGCATTATGAAGATATTAACATTCCGTACTTGGAGTTAAATGACTTCAACGGCAGCGAGTTAGAAACAGAGCATTTGATAAAAAATGGGCATGAAAAAATATTAGGTGTTTTTAAGGTTGATGATAAACAAGGGTTACTACGAATGAACGGTTTTGTTCAGGCATATATGGAACATGCTAATAGTTCATATCAAAGTGAAATATTGATGTATCGGTCAACGGATCCCTTGCAAAATATTTATCAAAAAATTGAAAAAATATTACACCGTTCTGACAGACCGACTGCAATTGTTTGCTACAATGACCAATTAGCCATTAAATTAATGGATATCGTAAAATCAATGGATATGGAGATTCCAGAAGACGTTTCTATTGTTGGTTTTGATGATTATCAGTTATCAAAATATATGTCACCAAAGTTAACGACAATTAGGCACCCTAAAGAAAAGATGGGACGTCAAGCTGCTAAAATGTTGTTAGAGATGATAAGAGGTAAGAATACAAAGATTGAATCAGTTGTATATGAGGCTAAATTAGTTAGCCGAGAAAGCGTTAAAAACCGGAATAAATAGTTAATAAGTTGTCTAGCATTTAGGCAACTTATTTTTTTATTTCTAAAAATTCATACGAATAAATAAAAAACATGTTGATTTATTCGTATGAATGTGAGAAGATGACCTTGTTATAAAAATGGAAGCGCTTTTAAAGGTGCTTGGTTCAAAGCAATTTTTCGGGTAATAACTGGAAGACAATAAAATTTGGAGGCGGCATATGCAAAAAGAAAAGAAAATATCTAGTAAGTTTATTTACTTTTTTGGATCATTTGGTGGAATTTTGTTCGGATACGATATCGGGGTTATGACAGGAGCGTTACCTTTCTTACAAAAAGATTGGGCACTTCAAAATAGTGCTGGTACTGTTGGGTGGATCACTTCAGGAGTTATGTTTGGTGCCATCTTTGGTGGTGCGCTAGCAGGAAAACTGTCAGATAAGTTAGGCCGACGAAAAATGATTCTGATGTCAGCCGTTGTATTCGTTATTGGGTCATTGCTTGCATCATTCTCACCTAATAACGGACAGATGTATTTAATAATTGTCCGCATTTTCTTAGGACTAGCAGTTGGTGCTTCATCAGCATTGGTACCAGCTTACATGTCAGAAATGTCTCCTGCTAGATTACGGGGACGACTTTCGGGGATTAATCAAACAATGATTGTTTCAGGAATGTTGCTTTCATATATTATGGATTTCCTATTAAAAGATTTACCTGAAGCATGGGCATGGCGCGTTATGCTCGGACTGGCAGCAGTTCCAGCGGTTGTCTTATATATGGGAGTTTCACGTTTACCAGAATCACCTCGTTTCTTGGTTAAAATAAATAAAGTTGATGAGGCACGCCAAGTATTAACTTGGATTCGCCCAGAAAATGAAGTTGAACAAGAATTAGCAGATATTCAGACAACTGCCGGCGAAGAGAGCCATATTGAAAAAACGTCAATGGTTCAATTGTTCACAGGAAAATATCGTTACCTAGTTATGGCCGGTGTCGGTGTTGCGGCATTCCAACAATTCCAAGGTGCTAACGCAATTTTCTACTATATCCCATTAATTGTTGAAAAGGCAACGGGTAATGCGGCAAGTTCAGCATTAATGTGGCCAATCATCCAAGGAATTATCCTTGTTTTGGGATCACTCTTGTTCTTAGTTATTGCAGATAAATTTAAACGCCGTACTCTTTTAATTCTTGGTGGGTTGGTCATGGGATTATCATTTATCCTACCAACGATTATTAATATGGTAGTACCAAACACAAGTCCTATGATGATTGTTGTCTTCTTATGTATCTACGTTGCATTCTACTCATTCACATGGGCACCACTTACATGGGTATTGGTTGGTGAATTATTCCCATTAGCCGTTCGTGGAAGCGCTTCAGGAATTGCGTCTTCGGCTAACTGGATTGGTTCATTCTTGGTAGGACTATTGTTCCCTATCATGACGGCCTCGATGCCACAAGATGCCGTGTTCGCAATCTTCGGAGTTATCTGTTTATTGGGTGTCCTATTCATTCGTTTCTTTGTTCCAGAAACACGTGGTCGTTCATTGGAAGAAATTGAAGAAGAAGGAACAAAAAAAACAAGTAACTAACAAGCTAGGAGGACGATTAATATGGATTTAGTAAAAACATCTCAAGCGGTAAAAAATGGTCAAGTTTCATTGGGAATCGAATTAGGATCAACGCGGATTAAAGCCGTGCTGGTGACGGATGACTTTAAAACAATAGCGACAGGAAGTTTTAATTGGGAAAACCAACTGGAAGGTGGTCTTTGGACCTACTCGCTTGAACAAGTTTGGCTGGGAATCCAAACAAGTTATAGACAAATGGCTGCAAATGTTCAAAGTAAATATCATGAACCTTTAACGAAAATTGATTCGATTGGTGTCAGTGCTATGATGCACGGGTACCTCGTTTTTTCAGAAAAAGATGACTTATTGGTACCTTTTAGAACATGGCGAAATAACAATACAGAGCAATCGGCTGATGAATTAACGGAATTATTGAACTTTAATATCCCACAACGTTGGAGCATTGCGCATCTTTATCAGGCCGTTTTAAATGACGAAACGCATGTCAATGACATTAGTCATTTAGAAACCTTGGCTAGTTACGTTCATTATAAATTATCTGGTAAAAAAGTTATCGGAATTGGGGATGCTTCTGGCATCTTCCCAATTGATGAAAAAACGGGTACTTACTCAGCTGATTTATTAGATAAATTTAGTGACATTAAAAAAGTTGTTGGATACGACTGGAATGTTAAAGATATTTTACCAACCGTTTTAAGAGCTGGAGAAAATGCAGGTTCGTTAACGGATGAAGGGGCTAAACTACTTGATGCTAGTGGTAAATTAGAGAGCGGTAGTTTGATGGCACCTCCTGAAGGGGACGCTGGTACAGGGATGGTTGGAACAAATAGTGTCCGTAAACGAACGGGTAATATCTCGGTCGGAACGTCAGCTTTCTCGATGACTGTTCTTGATGCTCCAATGAAAAAAGTTTATAAAGATATCGATATCGTGACAACACCAAGTGGTGCACCAGTTGCGATGGTTCATGTCAATAATAGCTCTTCAGATATTAATGCATGGGTATCTATTTTCGGCGAGTTTGCAGCAAAACTAGGCGTTCAATTAACACCGGATCAGTTGTATGAACGATTGTTCTTAGAATCAACTCATGCAGATGCAGATGCTGGTGGTTTGATTAATTATAGTTACCTATCTGGTGAAAATATTACGCATATGTCGGAAGGACGGCCATTATTTGTTCGGACACCTAATAGTCATTTTACGTTACCTAACTTCATTCAAACACAATTATATGCGGCGTTTGCGCCTCTTAAAATTGGAATGGATATTTTAAGTCAGGAAGAACACATCCAAACTGACGTTATGATTGCTCAAGGCGGAATTTTGAAAACAGCCGTTGTTGGACAGCAAGTATTAGCTAACACGCTGAATATTCCAATTACTGTCATGAGCACAGCCGGTGAGGGTGGACCTTGGGGAATGGCAGTCTTAGCCATTTTCGCTAAGAGAAATAACAACGGCCAAAGTTTAGAGGATTTCTTGGATCACGAGGTCTTTGTGGATCCAGAAAGCATGACATTGAGTCCTGAACCTGAAGGGGTAGAGGGTTACAACAAATTTATATCTAGGTATGAAGCCGGCTTACCTGTTGAGTCAGAAGCCATAAAAACAATTAAGGAAGAAAAGAGGAACGAGTAATATGTTAGAAAAGCTTAAACAAGAAGTGTACGACGCTAACATGCTGTTACCTAAGTACAACTTAATTACCTTTACCTGGGGTAACGTGAGTGGGATTGACCGTGAAAAAGGGTTGTTCGTCATCAAACCATCTGGTGTTGATTACGATGACCTAAAACCTTCAGATATGGTCGTCGTTGATTTACAAGGTAAAAAAATTGAAGGTGATATGAATCCTTCGAGTGATACGGAAACGCATCGGATTCTATATAACAACTTCCCTAATATTAAAGGGGTTGTTCATACACATTCACCTTGGGCCGTTTCATTTGCACAAGCAGGATTAGATATCCCGGCTGCCGGGACAACACATGCGGATACATTTTATGGCTCAGTTCCAGCAAGTCGTATCATGAATGAAGCCGAAGTTGTGACAGAGTACGAAAAACAAACAGGTGATGTAATCGTTGAGACGTTTAAAAAACGAAACCTCGATCCAGATCAAATTCCAGCTGTGCTAGTTAATGATCATGGCCCATTTACGTGGGGAACATCGGCTTCAGACGCTGTTCATAATGCGGTTGTTTTAGAGGAAGTTGCAAAAATGACTTATCATTCATTGCAGTTAAATCCGCACGCAATTGATATGCCACAGTATTTATTGGATAAACATTTTTTAAGAAAACATGGTAAAAATGCTTATTATGGTCAAATTAAACATTAGTATACGATTTTAAAAAATAAGAAACTATTAGGAGGAATTATATTATGTTAAAAGTTAGTGAAAAAGAATTTTGGTTCGTTGTCGGTAGTCAAGGTTTATACGGTCAAGACGTTTTAGACGTTGTTAAGAGCGATGCAGAAAAAATCATTGAGAATTTAAATGCTAGTGGTTCGCTTCCATACAAAATTATTTTTAAAGAAGTCGCAACAACTGCTGAAGTCATTACTCAAATTATGAAAGAAGCAAACTTTGAAGATAAAGTTGCGGGTGTGATTACTTGGATGCATACATTCTCTCCTGCTAAAAACTGGATTCGCGGAACAAAATTATTACAAAAACCATTATTGCATTTGGCAACACAATTTGGTGAAAATATTCCTTGGTCAACAATTGATATGGATTATATGAATACTAACCAAAGTGCCCATGGGGATCGTGAATATGGCTTTATCAACGCGCGTCTTCAAAAACACAATAAAATTGTTGTTGGTTACTGGAAAGACGAAAAAGTTCAATCACAAATTGTTGACTGGATGGATGTTGCCGTAGCTTATGGTGAAAGTTTCAACATTAAAGTTGCTCGTTTTGGCGATAATATGCGTAATGTTGCCGTTACAGACGGTGATAAAGTTGAAGCACAAATCAAATTTGGCTGGACTGTTGATTACTTTGGTATTGGTGATAATGATCCTGCATTCTTTGAAGATCATGTTAAAGAACAGATTAGAATTGAAATTGCTTTACGCAAATTTATGGAACGTGGCGGATACACAGCATTTACATCTAACTTCGAAGATCTTTGGGGCATGAAACAATTACCAGGGATGGCCGTTCAACGCTTGAACGCCGAAGGTTATGGATTTGCTGGTGAAGGTGACTGGAAGACTGCCGCAATTGATCGCTTAATCAAGATTATGGCACACAATAAATTAACTGGATTTATGGAAGACTACACATATGATTTACGTGCAGGACATGAAGAAATCCTTGGTTCACATATGCTTGAAGTTGATCCTACATTGGCTTCAACAAAACCTCGTGTGGAAGTACATCCATTAGGAATTGGTGACCGTGAAGATCCAGCTCGTTTGATTTTTGATGGTTCAGATGGTCATGGTGTTGTTATTTCAATGTCTGATTTTGGTACAGAATATAAATTACTCATCAATTCAGTTGATGGATCAAAACCAGAAGTTGAGGCACCTCATTTACCAGTAGCTCGTCAATTATGGGTTCCAGAACCTGGCTTCCATGAAGGTATCCACTCATGGATTGAAAATGGTGGTGGTCATCATACTGTTATTTCAATGAATGTTAAGGAACAACAAGTTGTTGATCTTGCTAAAATGTTTGATGTTGAATATGTTGAAATTAAGAAATAGTTAGAATCTAAAGGATATCACTTTTGAAGTGATATCCTTTTTTAGTTCAATGAATCATGAAATTACGGAGCCGTGAGTAAATAATTATTTGATATTATCTCTCTTGTTGAGCTATGATAAATATAGAATTTAACAAAGAGTGAGGCGTATGTATGTCCATTTATTTAGAAATACCACAGTTAAATAAAGAATTTCCGTTTCAGATACTAGTTAATGAGGGAGATATTTTAACAACTCCTCACTGGCACCGTGAAATGGAACTAATATATGTATCTAAAGGGACGATTAATTTAGGTATAAATGATCAACCCTTTACCATATCCGAAGGGGAAATTGTATTTATTAATGGCGGAGATTTACATTATGTTTTGGCATCTCCGGGGAGTAAGCGAATCGTTTATCAATTTGATTTAAATCTATTCTTAAACTTAACGGAAGATGATTTAGATTTAAAAAATATATTTAATAAAATTCCACCATTAGGAAAAAATTGGAATGGAAATCAAGAGAAAGTAAGTCTGTTACTGAAAGAAATATATAATGAAAATGAGAATCATCCTCGAGGATATATGTTAAAAATTAAGGCTAATCTTTTTGAAATGATTTTAATTTTTATTCGAGATATTACCTTAGAAAAAGTGGACAGGCACCAGTTGAGACGAAGGGTACGAAGTGAAGAAATACTTGTGAAATTGGATCAAATTTTCAAATTCGTGGAACAAAAATATACGGAGCGTATCACGCTTGAAGAAGTATCAGCTGCAATGGGGTACAGTCAATTTTATTTCACAAAATTTTTTAAAAAGAATACTGGTAAAACTTTTATGACGTTTCTAAATGATTATAGGATTGATAAAGCCAAGTGGTTATTAGTGAAAACGTCATTAAGCGTTTCTGAAATAATTTCAGAAGTAGGGTTTGAGAGTGATAAAACGTTCTACAGACTCTTTAAACTGTCAATGGGAATGGCACCTTTAGACTATCGAAAAAGAATGCAACCAAATATGGAAGATATTTAAATTCTAGGTAATAGAATTTAAATGTCTTTTTTTATATGACAATTTTTGAGAATATGAAAGCAGTTACACGGGAATGAAAGCGATTTATCATCGTATATAATCAGTTTATAGATATCTGCAGTAATATAAAACAACTAGTCAGTAGCTGGTTTTGAGAGAGGAAAGATAAAGTAGAATGAAGTTAAGTGAAGATTTTTTATGGGGTGGCGCAATTTCCGCATCACAAACAGAAGGTAACTATCTGGCTGATGGAAAACGACCTTCCAATTTTGATCAATTGCCACTGAATAATCAAAGATTAAAACCGGTGTTTAAAGAAGATAATGATAATATTTTGAAAAATCAAAAAGATGAAATTTTTCCAGGTAGATTTGGAATTGATTTCTATCACACCTATAAAAAAGATATAGAACTTCTAAGCGAATTAGGTATTAATAGTTTTAGGTTTTCAATTTCTTGGTCACGTCTTTTCCCAACGGGTGAGGAGAAGGAACCAAATAAAGTTGGACTAGCATTTTACGATGATATTGTTACAGAATTAGAAAAATATAAAATCGAACCAATTATTACTATTAGTCATTTTGAAATTCCGATGCATCTTGTTGAAGCGTACAACGGGTGGGAGGATCGACGTGTCGTTGATTTTTATGTACATTATGCAAAATGTTTAATGGAACATTTTAACAATCGAATTAAATATTGGATTCCATTCAATGAAATGAATATGGTATTGCATATTCCATTTGTTGGCGGGGGTATTCAATTTTCAGAAAAAAGAAATAATCTTGAGATACAATATCAGGCGGCACATCATCAATTATTAGCCAATGCGCTAACCGTTTCGATTGGGAAAAAAATAAATTCTGAATTTTCATTTGGAACAATGTTGGCAGCTGGTAAAACATATGCATATACATGTAAACCGGAAGACGTCTTTGCTTCATTGAAAAGTGATCGAGATAATTTATTTTTTGCGGATGTTCAAGTTTTCGGTGAATACCCCACCTATACAGAGCACTTCTTCGAAGAGAAGAACATTAAAATTAAAATGGCAGTTGAAGATAAAAAAATTTTAAAAGAAAACACTGTAGATTTTGTATCATTTAGTTATTATTCGAGCGCATGTACTTCAGCCGATGAAGAGGGACTCGAGACGGTAGCAACCAATGGATTTAATACGCTTAAAAATCCATATCTTCCAAAGAGTACTAGTGTTTGGCAGAATGATCCACTTGGACTAAGAATTACATTGAATCAATTGTATGATCGCTATAGGTTACCTTTATTTATTGTTGAAAATGGTTTAGGAACACAGGATATTTTGGAAGACGGTAAAGTAAACGATGATTACCGTATTAACTATTTGAACGAGCATATTAAGAATTTAGTACTCGCCGTTCAACAAGATGGCATTCCATTAATGGGGTATTTAATGTGGGGGATTATCGACTTAACAAGTGTGAGTGAAGGACGTATTAGTAAACGTTATGGCGTTTTATATGTTGATCAAGATGATGAAGGTCATGGGAGTCATGAACGATATAAAAAAGAAAGTTTCTATTTCTATCAAAAAGTTATTGCTTCTAAGGGGTTATCAGTCTTTGAATAAAATAAAAGGAGTGTTTTAGATATGGGTAAACCACAGGAATATGATGAATTAGCTAAATCAATAATTGGTAAGTTGGGAGGACAACAAAATATTAATTCCGTTGTCCATTGTGCCACCCGTTTACGATTTAATCTGAAAGATGACGCTAAAGTTGATGAAGAAGGATTGAAGAAAACGGAAGGCGTTGTTGGGGTAAATCCAACGCCGACCCAGTATCAAGTGATTATTGGTAGTTACGTCGATAAAGTTTGTGATGCAGTATTGCGCCAAGATATTACTAACGGAGATAAAGAAATTGATTCTTCGAATCAATCACAAAAGAATAACGATTCACAAAAAAATGAGAGTTCCGTTTTTAATCGTATTGTGGATACCATTACGGGTTGTATGACGCCAATGATTCCAGCTTTAACGGCGGCCGGAATGATTAAAGTAATTTTATCGTTAAGTCTAACTTTTCATTGGATGGCTAATACGTCAAGTACTTATCGAATTTTAGATTTAATTGGTGATGGGGCCTTCTATTTTATGCCTCTTTTACTAGCGATATTTGCTTCACGAAAATTTAATGTAAATACGTCAATTGCAGTAATTGTTGTAGGTGTTTTCTTACATCCTAACTTCACAACGTGGGTTACTTCTGGCGATCCTATTTCCTTTATTGGTGTACCAATTCAAGGAGTTAGTTATGCTGCATCTGTTATTCCGGCGTTATTAACAGTTTGGCTAATGTCCTACATTGAAAAAGGTGTCGATAAAATCACACCTAAATCGCTTAAAATTATTCTTAATCCAACATTAGTTTTATTAATCACTGCGCCTCTTGCTTTAATTATCGTTGGACCTTTAGGAAATTACGCAGGTTTAGGACTTGCATGGTTTATCAAATTGTTATCGGGTCAATTAGGATTTGTTATGGTTGCTTTGCTCGCGGCCGGGATGCCATTTATTGTGATGACGGGAATGCATCATGCGTTAACACCCATTTTTGTTGCATCATTTGCAGCTACGGGGACAGAGTCTTTGATTCTAGTAGCTCAAATTTGTGCAAATCTAGCCCAAAGTGGCGCAACAATGGCAATGGCCATTTTAACGAAAGATAAATCTGAAAAATCATTACGAACTGCAGCAGGAGTATCTGCGTTAATGGGTATTACGGAGCCCGCATTATATGGGGTCACCATGAAAAATCGCAAATCATTAATTGCGGCGGTTATCAGTGCCGGAATATCGGGATGTTTCGCCGGTATTTTACACGTTACTTTATATGTACCACAAAATAGTATTATGGCAATCTTAGGTTTTTCTGGAAACAAAGGCGCCGCTAATGTAATTGCTGGTGTCTTAATGATGCTATTGTCCATCACTTTATCATTTATTTTAACGATTATTTTACAAACGAAAGATGCGAAAAAAGCGAATAATTAAGACTACTGAAAGGATCATTCAAGATGAAAAACGATTTTTTATTACAAATGTCTGACATTCAAAATACAACTCCAGAATATATGGAAACATTATTTACTTTGAGTAATGGCCATATGGGATTGCGTGGGTCTGACCTTATTCAAGATATCCATAAGACTGGGAATCCCGGTACTTTTGTAAATGGATTTTATGAAAAAAAACCAATTATCTATGGGGAATGGGCCTATGGATATGCAGAAAATCATCAGACAATTATTAAACTACCAGATATTCGAGGTATCATTCTGACTGTGAACGGACATCGATCTGATGAAGAAGAGTGGATGATTAAAAAAGATACTTTTATGTTGAATATGGCTAAAGGGTTAATTGAAGAAAGTTATCAGATCCAAACGATAAACGGCGAATCATTCAGATTTTCTGCGGAATCATTTACTTCATTTGAACATTCTGAAATTTATACAAGTAAATATACCATTTCTGATTCCAATTTTAGCGGAGAAATTGTTATTGAAAAAGATTTAAGCGTAAATAAAAAAAGTGATCATCATTCTGAAGTTGATGACCCACGTGTTGCTAGTATGAAAAGTGATTTAACTGTAGAAAAATATGATGAGCGGCTCGAACAATTAAAGACGCACAAAAGTCAGCAAAGCATATTATTTGGACAGGTCAATTTAGTAAATGGTAAAGCTAATTATAAAAGTTTGATATTAGATATTAAAAAAAATGAAAAAATGACTGGTTATAATTTTGTGATTGTTTCTGAAATTCTAAAACAGACAAAGGATAGACCGGCAATTAATGAATTAAATCGGCTGATAAATGATCTTGAGTATGAGCTCTTGTTAAAAAAACAAGAAGAATATTTTAATGAATTTTGGGCCGTTAGTGACATTGAACTATCAGGTCAAGATAAATTACAAAAAGGTATTCGATTTAATCTTTTTCAACTTTTTCAAAATGCTGGAAGAAATAGTACGACGAACTTCGCTGCAAAAGGGTTGACAGGAGAAGGATATGAGGGCCATTATTTCTGGGATACGGAGATGTATATATTACCATTTTTTATTTATACACAGCCTGATATTGCAAAATCATTACTAACTTATAGAAGTTATGTGTTACCACAGGCAAAGAAACGTGCGGAAAAATTACATCAAAAAGGAGCATTATTTGCATGGCGAACAATTGACGGAGATGAAGCTAGTGCTTACTATCCAGCTGGAACGGCCCAGGTTCATATTAATGCAGACATTAGCCATGCTTTCCAATTATATGAACGGGTTACAGGTGATCATCAGTTTATGAAGGAAACTGGTGCTGAGGTAGTTTTTGAAACAGCTCGTTTTTGGTTATCGTTTGGCCATTTTGGTAATAAAGAGGGTCAACGACAATTTTGTATTGATGGTGTAACAGGCCCAGATGAATATACAGCGTTGGTCAACAACAATTATTATACTAATAAAATGGCACAAAGTAATTTAAGCTATGCCGTTGAACTTGCAGGACAATATCCAGAAATGATAACAGAATTTGAAAACAGTCAATGGCAAGATGCTGCCCGAAATATGTACTTACCTTATGATGAGAAAAAACAAATTATTAAACAGGATGATTCGTTTTTAGATAAGGAAGTATGGCCATTTGAAGAGACCCCAAAAGAGAATTATCCATTGTTGTTGCATTATCATCCAATGATTATTTACAAATATCAAGTAAGTAAACAGGCAGACGGATTATTGGCACCGTTATTATTCCCCAATGATTATGATAAAGAACAAATTATTCGTGACTATAATTACTATGAGGGCGTAACAACACATGATTCATCGTTATCGCGTTCTGTATTTAGTATCTTAGCTAGTCGGACAGGACAAAAGAAAAAGGCATATAACTATTTTATGGATACGGCTTTAATGGATATCGTAGATCTACAAGGAAATGCTAAAGATGGTGTCCATGCTGCTAATATGGGTGGAAGCTGGCTGAGTTTAATCTACGGGTTTGCGGGGTTATCCTATCAGGGTTCAGATTTAATTATTGAAAATAATTTACCAGACGAAATCTCAAATTTGGCATTTACACTGAATTTACGGGGAAACCTTATTAAAATCTATTTGGATAATTGCAAAGTGAGGGGAAAAATTATACAAAAGGGCAAGTTTATTCAACTAGAAGAACTGGATAATCAGTTGATCGTCAGGTTCAACAAATAGAAAAGTGAGGATTTATATATGTTTAAGGGCGTTTTGTTTGATTTGGATGGTATTTTGACAGATACGGCTGAGTATCATTACCGGGCTTGGAAAAAGTTAGGGCAAGAAATTGGAATTCCGATTGACCGTAAATTTAATGAGCAATTGAAAGGTGTTAGCCGAAACGATTCTTTGAAATTATTGTTAGAAAAAGCTGATCGAGTTGGAGAGTACAACTCTGAAAGATTGCAGGAACTAGCAACTTGTAAAAATAATTATTATCTTGAAATGATTAAGAACATTGGACCAGAAGATGTTTATCCGGGGATTTTAACATTACTTAAAGAACTTAAAGGACACGGAATTAAAGTATCGTTAGCGTCAGCTAGTAAAAATGGGCCATTGCTACTAGGCCTTTTGAAATTAAATTCTTTTTTTGACGGGATAGCAGATCCTGAAAAAATTGCGTTTGGCAAACCAAAACCTGATATTTTTTTACTGGCTGCTAAAAATATAAATGTAAGAGCAGAAGAGTGTATTGGTATTGAAGATGCAATTGCGGGTGTTCAAGCAATTCAATCAAGCGGTGCAATGCCAATCGGGGTAGGTAAAACATCTGAGTTAGGAGATAAATTAAACATTGTTCCGACAACAGAGAAATTAACTTATGATTATTTGGTATCAAAATGGGAAGATTTATTTAAAGTTGTATAAATGCGTGGTTACAGTGAATTTAGTCAACTGAAAACGAGTTATGCAAACTAAATCAGTGTTGAGTAGAAGCAAAAAAAGCACACTATGGTGATTAGACTTTATGTCTAATTGCTATAGTGTACTTTTATTTAGAATGAGTAATTTTATAAGTCGTTATCAACAATACTTTCAAGTGTCGTTGTTGAAGGGATGAAGAATAAATTCCCTGTTTCAGCTGTACTGAAATCTAACAAACGGTCACTTTTACTTTCGAACATATTAATTAACATTCTGTTAGTTACTGCAAAATGACGTGCGTAACCAATGAAGTATGTTCCCGTAATATCTTTACCGGGTTCTGAGAAAGGTACGTTCATGCGGACAATTTTATGTTCGATGCCGTCCTTCATATCTTGCGATGCAACGTTATGAGAATTTGGTAACTTCTCTTCATCAGCTAGTTCTAAGTCAGAATCTTTCTTACGGCCAATTGCTTTTTCTTGGTCTTCCGTTTTTAAGGCATTCCAAGCAGTCATATCATGGCGATATTTTTGAGCAAAGGCATAAGATCCATTTGTAAATTCAGGATCTTCATCGCCAATTACAGCGTAATCCAGCGCTTCATTTACGTCTGGATTTTCAGTACCATCGATGAAACCAATGACGGCGCGACCTTCGAAGTAACGGAAGCCATGCGTTTCGTCTTCAACGGTTGTAGCGTCTTTAATGAAAAGCATAAATTGAGCCATAACTTCGTAGACAACTGCACTTTCGCCAGCTCGAACATGGAAGAATAAATCTCCTGGTGTTGAAATTGCCGTATATTTTGGACCTACAATCTCTTTGAAGCGAATGAGTTCCATAGGTTTGATGGCATCTGGGAAAAGATAATCCCAAGCGTCTGAACCAAATCCAAAGGCGATCTTTAAATCGGCTTTTGGATAACGAACATTCATACTACGAATGATTGCTGGAATTCGGTCAGCTAATTCTTGAACGGCTGCTAATTCAGCTTTTTGATCCTTGTGATTTAAGTTTAAAATTGTAAAATTGACGTTTTCGCCTACATCTTTATATACATCCTGTGTTAATTTTTCAGTGACTGTCATAAGTCATGCCTCCTATAAATTAATTTTCTTTAACGATAACAACCATTTTACCAGCGGTACGAGGCAAATCTAATTGTTTATGAGATTCAATAATATCAGCTAAAGTAAATTTGTACTTCTTGGCAATTTTAATTTCTAATTCATCTTGCATCATTAAATCTGTTAAGAATTTTAATGCATCATTATCTTTTAGTTCTTTAACACTCTCAACTTGGTAGTAATCTGCAAGAGGTTTTTCTTTTTGCATGGCTTCGGTTGGAACATCAATCAACGATACCATTCGGCCGTTTGGTTTTAAGGCCTTAACGCCAACTTCGCTAGCGCGGCCGCCGAGTGTTGCATCAACAACGATATCGGCCATGTCTTTAAATGTTTCGCCAGGATTTTCTTTATCATAAGCGCTATACTGGTCTGCCCCTAATCGACGAACATAGTCTTCGTTAGCACTTGAACCACTAGCAAGAACCGTTAGTTCCATTAGTTTAGCAAGTTGAACTAGAACCATACCGACACTTCCGGATGCACCCTCGATAAAAATCGTTTCGCCAGCTCTTGCTTTTGCGAAAAACGTTAAAATATTATACGCAGCAATACCAGGAGTTGGTAAACCAGCAGCCTCGGCGAGCGTAATATTATCAGGTCGGATAGCAATGTGAGACGTAAATGCGATAAGTTCTTCTGCATAACCCCCAAAACCTTTGTGTACAACAACGGCATCCCCAACGCTAAAATTGTCTACTTTATCGCCAATCTCAGTAATAATCCCGGTTACATCCCCACCAGGAACAATTGGAAATGGTAGAGGCATAGAATCCTTCATGTAACCAGCACGCAGAATTGCTTCAAACGGGTTGATCCCAATGGCTTCAATTGAAACCCTAACTTGTTTTGATTTAAGTTCCGCTACCGGTTCAATTTGTAATTCTTCGAACACGTTTGCGTCACCATATTGGTTAAAACCAAATGCTTTCATAAGCATAAACCCCCTTTAAATTAAATAATGCTGTTACTAGCTATAATGTACCATATTTAGAAATAAAAGGCTTACAAAAAGCGCCAAAATAATAATTAAATATATTTTGCACAATCTATTTGACAAGGCAGCTCTTAGGATGTAGAATATCCATATTGATAAATGTTAGCGTTTCCAAAAAAATAATCAAAAGAAAGAAAGTGAGTTATTTGGAAAAATATATTTTAGCTATCGACGAAGGAACAACAAGTACCAGAGCCATTATATTTGATCATAAGGGTCAAAAAGTATCAGATGCACAGCGCGAATTTCCACAATATTTTCCTCAACCTGGTTGGGTTGAACATAACGCGAACGAGATATGGAATGCAGTCTTATCTACAATCGCAAATACATTTATTGATTCCGGGATTAAACCTAAACAAATAGCAGGAGTTGGGATTACAAACCAACGTGAAACAACGGTTATTTGGGACAAAAAAACGGGATTACCTATTTATAACGCAATCGTTTGGCAATCACGACAAACGGCCGATATTGCGGAACAATTAAAGCAAGAGGGTTACGGCGATTTAATTCACGAAAAGACAGGATTGTTGATTGATGCTTATTTCTCAGCAACTAAGATTCGTTGGATTTTAGATCACGTTGATGGTGCTCAAGAAAGAGCCGAAAAAGGTGAATTACTTTTTGGGACTATCGATACATGGTTAACTTGGAAGTTATCAGGCGATGAAACACATGTAACTGATTATTCTAATGCTAGTCGTACGATGTTATTTAACATTCATGATTTAAAATGGGATGAAGAAATCTTAAAAATTATGAATATTCCAGCAATTATGTTGCCAGAAGTTAAATCAAACTCTGAAGTTTATGGACATACAAAAGATTATCATTTTTATGGTAGTGAAGTTCCTATTTCAGGAATGGCAGGCGATCAACAAGCTGCATTGTTTGGTCAAATGGCTTTTGAACCAGGGATGGTTAAAAATACCTACGGAACGGGTTCATTTATCGTCATGAATACAGGGACAGAACCAAAATTATCTAAGAATAACTTATTGACAACAATCGGTTATGGGATTAATGGCAAAGTTTATTACGCCTTAGAAGGAAGTATTTTCGTTGCCGGATCAGCAATTCAATGGTTAAGAGATGGGATGCGTTTGGTGGAACATGCACCAGATACAGAACAGGCAGCTAAGGACTCAACAAATGATAATGAAGTTTATGTTGTTCCGGCATTTACCGGATTAGGGGCACCTTATTGGGATCCCGATGCACGAGGTTCCGTCTTTGGAATCACTCGTGGAACAACGCGTGAAGATTTCATTAAAGCAACGTTGCAATCATTAGCTTACCAAACCAGGGATGTTGTGAGAACAATGGAATTAGATACAGGTATTAAAATTCCGTTGTTAAAGGTTGATGGTGGTGCGGCTAAAAATGATTATCTGATGAATTTCCAAGCAGATATTATTAATACGCCAATTGAACGTGCACATGATCTTGAAACAACTGCTTTGGGTGCAGCATTCTTAGCTGGACTAGCTGTTGGTTACTGGAAAGATCTAGATGAACTCAAAGCTGAGTACACTGAAGGTGACGTCTTTAAACCAACGATGCCAAAAGAAGAAAGCGAAGATTTATATGCTGGTTGGCAACAAGCGGTTGAAGCAACAAGAGTTTTCAAACACAAACCAATGAAGAAAAACAATAAATAAGGGGGATACGACTATGTCATTTTCAGCAACGTCAAGAAAACAAGATATTGAACGATTAAAGAATGAAGAATTAGATTTATTAACAATTGGTGGTGGTATCACCGGTGCCGGAGTTGCGATTCAAGCAAGCGCAATGGGATTGAAAAACGGTTTAATTGAAATGCAAGATTTTGCTGAAGGAACATCATCACGCTCAACAAAATTAGTTCATGGTGGTATTCGTTATTTGAAGACATTTGATGTTGGAGTTGTTGCAGATACTGTTCAAGAACGTGCAGTCGTTCAACATATCGCACCACATATTCCACGTCCACAATCAATGTTGCTACCTATTTATGATGAACCCGGTGCAACTTTTGATATGTTCTCAGTTAAAGTTGCCATGAATTTATACGATCAATTAGCAGGCGTTGTTGATCCTCAATGGGTTAACTACACGATTTCTAAAGCAGAAGTATTACAACGCGAACCCCAATTGAAATCAGATAAATTAATGGGTGGTGGTGTCTACCTTGATTTTAAAAACAATGACTCACGTTTAGTTATTGAAAATATCAAAAAAGCACATGAAGATGGCGGATTAATGGTTAGCCGCATTAAAGCTTTAGATTTATTACATGAGAACGGTAAAATTACTGGTGTTCACGTATTAGATTTATTAACTAACGAAGAATTTGATATCCATGCTAAATATGTTATCAATACAACAGGTCCATGGTCTGACTTTATCCGTAAAATGGATACAGATGAAGACTTTGTCCCACAAATGCGTCCTACAAAAGGGGTTCATTTAGTTGTTGATTCTAAGACATTGAATGTACCACAACCAACGTATTTTGATTCTGGTAAACAAGATGGTCGTATGATCTTCGTTGTGCCAAGAGAAGATAAAACATACTTTGGAACAACAGATACTGATTTCCATGGTGATTTTGAACATCCTCGTGTAGAACAAGAAGATGCTGATTACTTACTTGATATTATTAACGAACGCTACCCAAGTGCTAACGTTAAAATTAATGATATTGAATCAAGTTGGGCTGGATTACGTCCATTAATTTCATCAAATGGAAGTTCAGATTACAATGGTGGAAACTCAGGTAAAATTAGTGAAAAGAGTTTCAACGACGTGATTGACGTTATCAAACGTTACGAAAAAGAAGAAGTCACTAAAACTGATGTTGAAGATATCTTGAATGATTTGGAAAGTACACTTTCTGAAGATAAAGTGAGTGCTTCACAAGTTTCTCGTGGAAGTTCATTAACTGTTTCAAAAGATGGTTTATTAACATTAGCTGGTGGTAAAATTACGGATTACCGTAAGATGGCTGCTGGTGCAATGGCCGCAATTACGAAGCTATTGAAAGATAATTATAGCCAAGAATTCAATCCAATTGATTCAAAGAACTTACCTGTTTCAGGTGGGGATATTGATCCTAATAACGTTGAAGCAACGATTAGTTTCTTTGCAAAACAAGGAATGGATAATGGTTTAACTGAAGAAGAAGCAACATTGTTTGCTAACTTATTCGGATCAAATGCAGCTCGTGTATTCAGCCAAATGTCACATGTTAAGGCATCAGAAGGATTATCTTTAGGTGAAATGGCAAGTCTTCATTACTCAATGGAAGAAGAAATGACATTAACACCAACGGATTACTTGATGCGTCGTACAAACCACATTCTTTTCCATCGTGATACATTAGACGCTGTTAAAGTTGGCGTAATTAATGAAATGGCAAACTTCTACAGCTGGACTAAAGAAGAAAAAGCAAAACAATCTGCAGATTTAGACGCAACAATTGCAGAATCAGACATGAGTTACTTAAAATAATCATTTAAGGTAGGGGTGAGTATGATGACAACAGATCTTACAACGCAACTTTTGGGTGAGTTTTTAGGCACAATGATTTTAGTCTTATTAGGTAATGGGGTTGTTGCTGGCGTTTCGTTACGTAAGTCAAAAGCTGAAGGTGCCGGTTGGATTGCCATTACATTAGGTTGGGGTATTGCCGTAACCTTAGGTGTTTACGCGACGGCCTTCATGGGACCAGGACACTTGAATCCGGCTGTGACTTTAGCAATGGCAATGGTTGGTAAAATTGCTTGGGCTTCTGTGTTACCTTATATGGTTGCACAAGTTGCCGGTGGTATTGTCGGTGCCTTTCTTGTGTGGGTTCAATACATGCCACATTGGAAAGAAACACAAGATTCCGCTGCAATTCTTGGATCATTTTCAACGGGTCCAGCAATTAGAAGTTATTTCAATAATTTTATCAGTGAATTAATTGGAACATTCGTCTTAGTTTACAGTTTATTAGCATTTACTAAAGGTAACTTTACGGATGGGTTAACACCAGTCGTTGTCGGTATCTTAATTGTTGGTATTGGTCTTTCACTTGGAGGATCAACAGGATACGCAATTAATCCGGCTCGTGATTTAGGCCCCCGTATTGCACATGCTATTTTACCAATCGCGAACAAAGGTGGTTCTGATTGGGCTTATAGTTGGGTACCAATCTTTGGACCATTTGCCGGTGCAATGGTAGCCGCATGGTTATTCATGGCTGTGGCATAGATTGATTGAGCACTTATTACTGATTAAATTAAAATAATTAATACCTTTTAAAAGTTGAGATTTTAGCTAACTTTTAAAAGGTATTTTTTTGTTGATAAGAAAAGGATACTTTCCATTTGAAAATAAACTGAAAACCGATTGAATATTGATAAATTATGCGTTATAATAATTTTTCAATCGTAAATATACGAATAGATTAAGCATAATAAAGGATGTGTAACAGTGACTGTATCTTACTTAAGACTGGCAACGCCAGAAGACTTACCAGCAATTACAGGAATTATTGAGGAAGCAAAGGCTTACCTTAAGGAACAAGGGATTGACCAATGGCAAGGTGCCTACCCGGCGGCGAACCATTTGGAACAAGATATTAAAGATGAATTAACTTATGTTTTAATGGTTGGAGATGAAATTGCAGGAACTGCTGCACTTTGGTTGGGAATCGATCCTATGTATCTTCATATTGAAGGCGGGGAATGGATTAATGGCCCAGAAGCTCGTTATTCGGCCATTCATCGTGTTGCCGTATCTTCAAAATTTAGAGGCCAACGTTTATCAGAAAAAATGATTTCTGGGCTTCTAACAATTGCTAGATCATTGGGTTATAAAGATGTTCGCGTGGATACGCATCCCGAGAATAAAGGGATGCAACATGTTATCACGTCAAATGGGTTTGATTATAAAGGTATCATTCACATGGAAGATGGCGACAATTCAGAACGATATGCTTACCAAATTATTTTAAAATAAGATGTTCAAGACGATAAATAAATTTGTCGTCTTTTTCTTTGCAAAAAAATCGACAAATTTAATTTTGATAGGGTATACTAAGACCAATCAATATGAAGGAGGGATTTTTTGATTTCAACAGCAACGACTTTAGCAGGTTCTAATTTTGATAATTGTATGATGAACGCATCAGGCGTTTATTGTATGGATAGTGATGAATTACTTGCCGTCGAAAATTCTAAGGCAGCAACTTTTGTAACAAAGAGTGGCACGCTTCAACCGCGTAAGGGTAATCCAGAACCTCGTTATTTTGAGACTGAGTTTGGTAGTATTAACTCAATGGGTTTACCAAATAATGGCGTTGATTACTATTTAGATTTTGTCTCTCAAGATCAGATAAACCATCCTGGTAAAACGTACTTTTTATCAATTACGGGGTTTAATCTGGCAGAAGATCTCGAGTTACTTCAAAAAGTAACTGATTCAGATTTCGCAGGGGTTGTTGAATTAAATTTATCTTGTCCTAATGTTCCGGGGAAACCACAAACCGGATACGATTTTGAAACAGTTGACGCTATTTTAAAAGCGGTTTTTGACGTTTATCATAAACCACTGGGTGTTAAGTTACCGCCATATTTTGATATTATTCATTTTGATCAAATGGCAGAAATTTTAAATAAGTATCCTTTATCATATGTGAATAGTATCAACAGTATTGGTAATGGATTGTATATTAATGATGATACAGAAACAGTTGTTATCAAGCCTAAACAAGGTTTCGGTGGCATCGGTGGCGAATACGTGAAACCAACTGCCTTAGCTAATGTGCATGCGTTCTATCAACGGTTGAATAAAGATATTCAAATTATCGGAACTGGTGGTATTCAAACTGGTAAAGATATCTTTGAACACATTCTTTGTGGCGCAAGCATGGTTCAAGTTGGTACAGCCTTAATGGTTGAAGGCCCAGTTATTTTTGAACGACTGACTGCTGAGCTTGAAGCAATTATGGCGGAAAAAGGTTACAGTAGTATTGAGGATTTTAGAGGGAAATTAAATTATTTATAATGCAGGTTAGACTGTATATTAGTCGAATAAAGGAGATTAGAAATTAAAAGGTATGTAGAAATTAGACTAGAAATCTAAATTTTACATGTCTTTTTTTAACTCAATAAAATGGGGAATTAAAAATGGTAAAATATTTGAAATTTTGAGAGTGATTTAACGTATATTATGAGATATATTTTAGCAAACCGATGATAAAAAATTATTTAATTGTGATTATACTAAAAAAAGGTGTTAGTTATTTTATAAATACAGTCCGATTAGTGTAATTAGATAAGAGAGTGAATGAGGCAGATTGACATTCGTCAAAAATTAAAAATGAAAGCGTTGACAAAAAAAGAAACCGAATATATAATAAGGTAATGGTTAGTTTGATAAATTAACTAACTGGTTGCATTTTTAAATGGTAATAAATTAGGAAGATTTAGTACTGGCACAAAAGTTTGAATATGGGATGTGAATTAAAAGATTAATTTACGTCTTTACGTGATATTAATTTAATTAAGAAAGGAGTGCAGGTATGTTTTTTGAAGAGAAAGGTAAACTTGTAAGGCGGTACGATGAAGAAACTGTTTGGATTGCACCCTGGGGAGAAAATAGTTTGAGGATACTATCTTCACCTGAAGGCGAATATCCTGATGAAGAGGGGGCGCTCACAGAAGATATAAAAGATTTATCTTCTTCCGTAGTTATTAATATTCGTGAAGACGAGGCGGAAATTAAGAATGGAAACATATCAGCATATGTTGATAACAGAAACAAAATTATTTTTAAAAATCAAGAAGGTAAAATACTTCTCGAAGAATATATACGACAAAGAGCAGTTAAGCATGATACTGGAAGTGAAGATGCTAATTTCGAAATAATGAAAGCGTTTAATTCGACGCTTAAATTAAAATCAAGGGAGTTTGTATCACAAATTGGAGGCGATTATTCTTTAACAACGAGATTTGTTTCTGATCCAAATGAAAAAATATTTGGTATGGGACAATATCAACACGATTTTTTAAATCTAAAAAATACTGTACTTGAATTAGCACATCGTAATTCTCAACTAAGTGTTCCATTTTACATCTCGAGTTTAGGATATGGATTTCTTTGGAATAATCCGGGCATTGGCAAAGTTTCGTTTGCTAAAAATATTACAGAATGGTATTTACAATCCACTACGCACTTAGATTATTGGATTACAGCTGGGGAGACACCGGCCCAAATTGAGGAGAGCTACGCCAATGTCACGGGAAAAGTTCCCACAATGCCAGATAATTTATTGGGTTTGTGGCAAAGTAAACTAAGATATCAAACACAAGACGAATTGATGGGTGTTGCTAGAGAATATGATAGTAGGGGTATTCAACTATCTTCCATAGCGGTTGATTATTTTCATTGGCCTGAGCAGGGTGAATATAAATTCGATGATCGATATTGGCCTGATCCAAAGGCAATGGTCGATGAACTAAAAAAAATGGGTATTGAACTAAATGTTTCAATATGGCCAACTGTATCAACTGGGACAGAGAGATACCAGGAGTATTTGGAAAAAGGTTACCTGGTAAAGGTTAATCGTGGGGTTAGAACTACAATGCAAACGCAAGGAAATACCGTTTTTATGGACGCGACAAATGAAGAAGCACAAAAATATGTATGGGGTTTAATTAAAAAAAATTATGTTGATTATGGTATTAAAAATTTTTGGATAGATGTTGCGGAACCGGGATATGCAGTTTACGATTTTGATAATTATCGTTATAAAAAGGGAACCAATTTGCAAATAGGAAATCTATATCCGGTTGGGTACTTAAAAATGGTATACGATGGGTTAGCGGCGGAAGGACAAGGGTCCGTAGTAAGTTTAGTTAGGGGCGCTTGGGCGGGGGCACAAAAATACGGAGCGTTAGTGTGGTCTGGTGATATTGACTCCAGTTTTGAAGCATTTAGAAACCAAGTAAATACGGGATTAAATATGGGGATTGCTGGAATTCCATGGTGGACAACTGATATAGGGGGATTCCATGGTGGTAACCCTAGCGACATGGAATTTAGAGAATTAATGGTTAGATGGTTCCAATACGCAACATTTTCTCCCATTTTAAGGTTGCATGGAGATAGACAGCCACATACTAAGGCATTGGGAGTTGATGGTGGGGGTAAAATGATTAGTGGTGGACCAAATGAAATTTGGTCGTACGGACAAGAGAATGAAAAAATATTTATGAAATATTTTTTCATTCGAGAAAAATTAAAATCATACATTAGTAATTTGATGAAACAAGCGCATGAAAAAGGGACCCCACTGATGAAACCTTTATTTTATGACTTTTATAAGGATAGTCTTTCGTGGGATGTAGATAACACATATATGTTTGGAGATGACTTATTAGTGGCTCCAATAATGGAGTATAAACAAAGAGAACGATTAGTGTATCTTCCTGAAGGTAGTCAATGGATTAGCACATTAAACGGTGAAACGTACAATGGTGGAAAAAGTTATAATATTTCTGCAAAATTAGATGAAATACCCGTATTTGTTAAGCACAATAAAAATAAAGATTATCAAAATAATTTAATTAATATATTCAGGGAGGAAGGAAATGTATAAAATTGTTATAGTAAGCCACGGTACCCTGGCAGAAGCTTTTTTTGAAACATTAAAATTATTTTCGCCTGAAATTAGTGGCGTTTATACCGTAGAACTTGATAATAAAGGAATTAATATCTTTGAAAAAAGAATAGATATATTGATTGAAAAAATCAAAAATGATAACGTTTTAATTTTTACGGATTTATTCTATGGTACGCCATTCAATGTATTATCAAAAAAAATTAATAGTTTTAAAGGTGATAAAGAAATTGTAGCAGGCGTTAATTTGCCGGCTTTAATGGAGGCAATGTTGCAAAGGAACCAAATGACCATTTCGGAAATTATTCCGTTGATAAAACAGGCAAATAAAGCAATTTTATTAACTGAAAAATTAACTAATGAAGTAAATGATGATGATGAGTAATGATAAAAAGGGGGAAAAATAATGGAAGTGCAAATTTGGCAAATGGTATTAGTAATTCTATATGGATTTTTTATAAATTATGAAAAAAATAGTACTATGTTTAGTACTTATCAACCGGTTACGGCGGGGTTGGTGGTAGGATTGATAATGGGGGACATGACTACTGGTTTATTCATCGGAGGGACTTTACAATTGATGTCCCTTGGGATAAGTAATTTTGGAGGGGCATCTATTCCGGATTACCAGACTGCAAGTATCGTTGCAACATTTATTACAATTACAACTGGACAGGCTGCAAGTTTGGGAATTACGATTGGAATTCCGGTTGCATTATTAATGGTTCAATTTGATGTTCTCAGACAAGCGGCAGGTATTTATTTAGTGCATAGAGCCGAAAAATCGGCCGAAAATGGTGATTACAAGAAAATTTCTTCAATGCAAATGATTGGTGTTGTTTTAACTGTGGCTACAACAGGTATTCCAGTCTTATTGGCAGTTGTATTTGGGCCTAAGTTGGTTAATGCAATATTAGCATATACTCCTGAATGGCTTACAGGAGGACTAACGGTTGCGGGGGGGTTACTTCCGGCCGTCGGTATTGGGTTGTTATTACGTTACCTACCAGCAAAAGAATATATAAGTTATCTAATAGTTGGATTCGTATTGGTATCATACCTTAAGATTCCATTACTTGGCGTGGCATTATTAGGTGCCGCAGTTGCTCTAATTAACTTTAAAAATGGATCTAAAACGGTTTCGAACCAAGTAGAGGGAGGTATGGATGAAGATGAGTAAAAATGATAAAGTCGTAAGTAAAAAAATTAGATATAGCGTTTTATGGAGATGGATATTTACTAACAGTGTCTCATCGAATTATGAAAAAATGCAGGCTTTAGCATATTGTTATGCTATGCTTCCATTTTTAAAGGTTGTTTATAAAGATAATCCCGAGGCATTGAAGGCGTCTGTAAAAAATCATTTACAATTCTTCAATACAAATCCATGGATTGCGCCTTATATATTGGGGGTAAACGTGGCTATGGAGGAAAAGAGACAGGGCGCGGAAGCTAATGAGGCAATTGCTTCTATTAAAACTGGATTGATGGGGCCAGCGGCCGGCGTGGGTGATAGTTTATTTGTAGTAATTCCATGGACTATATTTGGAGCAATTGCCGCAAATATGGCCATTGATGGAAGTCCAGTTGGAGTTTTTCTCTGGATTGCAGTAAGTATAGGAGTGAAATTATTAAGTTTTCCATTATTTAAATCTGGTTACGTATCCGGGACAAAATTAATAGAAAATTTAGATAAAAGTTTAAAAACCTTAACGGAAAGTACCGCAATTTTAGGATTAACCGTAATAGGGGCTTTAATTCCTTCGGTGGTTAAAGCAAATGTTGCGTTTAAATTTAAACAGGGTAATTTCTCGATGACCGGACAAGAAGTACTTAATCAAATTATGCCGGGGTTGATTCCGGCGGCCGTAGTATTTGGTGTATACTTTGCCTTGAAAAAAAATGTTAAACCGGTTACCTTGATTCTTATCGTGATGGTATTGTCAATTATTTTATATGTTTTGAATATTTTAAAATAGGAGGTTATTGGAATGGAAGGTATTAAACATATCCGAATAGATGATCGATTAATTCATGGTCAAGTTGCCACGATGTGGACAAATAAATTAGGCGTCTCAAGAATTATGGTAATTAACGATGAGGTATCAAAAAATGATATACAAAAATCGGTACTAAGAATGGCTGCTCCTTCAAATGTCAGTACGTCTTTAATTTCGAAAGATACTGCATTTAAAAATATACAAAGTGGAAAATACAAAGGACAAAGTGTTCTGATTATTGTAAAATCTCCGTTAGATTTATTAGAACTTTCCAATAGAGGAATGGATATTGGGGCGATTAACGTAGGTAATATGTCTGCTAAAGATAATACGAGAGTTATTCGTCCAAGTATTAGTGTGACGCCGGAAGAAGAAGAAGCGCTAATAGAACTAATCAATAGGAAAATTGAAGTGACGGCTATTATGACACCTGATGACTCAAAGATATTGTTGAAAGATTATTTATAAATTTAAAAATGCGTACGCTGATAGCGTAGTTTTTAAAATTAATGTGGTTGTTCATACATCGGTGTTGTCTTAAATAGTATTTCTGAACGTATATCAAAAGGGTATTGTCATAAAGTGACAATACCCTTTTGATATACGTTACTCGCGTTTACGGGAGACTAAAACCAAGATGTCTTAGATATTCAATACTCAAACTAGTGTGGATTGATTCCGGTTATTACTATATTTTTCATTTTAATTTAAAATAAAAAAATTTTGTATTAATTTATCGTAATACGTTAAGATGGCGGAAACATAGCTAAAAGTACTTTGTAAAAACTTTAATAAGTGAATAAATAATTTTCTCTCAATTATTAAGGGAGAGAATTACTTTAGGGTCAGGTATCTTCCATGAATGAGAGTAGTTATTTAATATGCATTGTCTTGAGCTGGTGAATTACATTGACGTTGTGTTAAGGTAGTATTACCAAAAGCGGTATTCTTTTTAAGATAAATTAGATTATATTTGTACCTTATGTAAATATTAGTTGCGGAATTTGGTATGAGTAAACATTGATATGTTTTTGAGTCATCACTATACTAGTGAGATAAATATGATTGTTCAGGATATTAATAATACGTGAGGAAGTAATTAAAGTGGAAAAAGTGACATTGCGAGGGGATAATTCAAAATTAGTTTTACAGCAAATTTTTAATAATGAAAATATTTCTAGGGCGCAAATATCAAAAAACTTAAATTTAAATAAGGCAACCGTATCAAGTATTTTTAATGAATTGGAAGAACAAAAAATCGTTGAGAAACATGGCGAAGGTGACAGTACTAAAATAGGTGGCCGGAAACCAATAATGTTAAATATAAATCAGGATTATGGATACACGATTGCGCTTGATATGGGTTACGATTATCTGGATGTCATGTTAAATCATTTTAATGGAAAAATGATTTCTTATAATCGTTACCAATTAAAGGTTAACGATTTGACGAATGTTTTAAGTATTATTAATGAAAAAATTAACTTTTCTGATAAGAAAGAAACGTTGCATGGACTTTTGGGTATTGGAATCTCAGTTCATGGGGTTGTTGATAATAATTATGAAATTACTTATTTACCATTTTTGGATTTGCAAGGTATGTCAGTCATTGAAGAACTTAAAAAAATGGTAGATGTTCCAATTAGTATAGAAAACGAAGCCAATTTAGCGGCCATTTTTGAACGTGATTTTGGTGACAAGGTGATCAGTAATTTAATTACAATCAGTATTCATAAAGGAATTGGTGCGGGATTAATTATTGATAATGAGCTTTACCGAGGGTGGAGTGGTGAGGCGGGAGAAATCGGAAGAATGTTAATACATTCTGAAAATGAAATTGCGGGAAGTACATATCGGATTGAAGATGTGTGCTCGCAAGATGCAATTATCAATAAGCTGAAAATTGAGTTGAAAAAAGAAATTGAATTGGATGACGTACAGAAATTGTATTACCAAAATAACGTCATTGTGAAAAAGGAAATTGATTATTTTGTGCATTTAATAACAGAGGTCGTACACAACGTTAATGTTGAATTTAATCCGGAGATTATTTATTTGAATTCACCATTAATTGAAAAGATACCGATAATTATTGATCAAATTAATGCTGAATTAAAAGTAGTTTCGAGTAAAAAAGTAACAGTTAAATTATCAAGTAATGTTGAATTATCAACGTTACTTGGAGCCATGTCTGCTATTACACACCGAGTGCTAGATATGGGGAAAATAAAAATTAAGTTTTAATTGAATTAAGATAATTTTAAAAAGGTAGGGCCAACAGGGCACCTACCTTTTTTGACGAGAAAAATAAAGTTATCAAGAAAGCGCTTGCTAAATAAATAGGCACGTATTATAATAAGTTTGTAAACAAAACTAACTAACTAAAAGGGGAAATATATTATGTCATTATTCGAACAAGAAAAATTAACTTACGTAGGAAATACGAAAGACTTACAGGCAGGTAATGGATTTCATTACTATAATGCCGACGAAATTGTTAATGGTAAAAAAATGAGCGAATGGCTCAAATTCTCAGTTGCTTTCTGGCATACAATGGACCAACGCCTAACTGATCCATTTGGAGATGGGACTGCTCAACGTCCTTGGGATACAATTGAAGACCCAATGAAACAGGCTATTGCTAAAGTTGATTATCTATTTGAATTTCTTGATAAAATGGGTGTTGAATACTTCGCTTTCCATGATCGTGATTTAGCACCAGAAGGGGATACATTACGTGAAACAAATGCCAACCTTGATAAAGTAATTGACCATATCGTTAAAAAAATGGAAGAGACTGGAAAGAAAGTCCTATGGAATACATCAAGTCTTTTTACAAATTCACGTTTTGTTGCTGGTGGCGCAACTGCACCATTTGCTGATATTTTTGCTTACTCGGCAGCACAAATTAAACATTCATTGGAAATTGCTAAACGTGTTAATTCTCAATCGTATGTATTCTGGGGTGGCCGTGAAGGTTATGACTCATTATTGAATACTGATATGAAATTGGAACAAGATCATATTGCTAAATTCTTTAGATTAGCTAAGGACTACGCAAATGAAATTGGCTATACTGGCCAATTCTTACTTGAACCTAAACCAATGGAACCCTCAACACATCAATATGATACTGATGCTGCAACAACTATTGCATTCTTAAAAACATATGGTTTAGAGAATGACTTCAAACTTAACCTTGAAGGAAACCATGCTTACTTAGCCGGTCACACTTACGAACATGAAGTTCGTGTTGCTCGCGATGCTAACTTATTGGGTTCATTAGATGCTAACATGGGTGATAAATTAGTTGGTTGGGATATTGATGAATTTCCAAATGATATTTACGAAGCAACATTAGTGATGTATGAAATGTTGAAAAATGGTGGTTTACCAACAGGTGGATTGAACTTTGATGCTAAACCTCGTCGTCAATCATTTGAAATGCAAGATTTATTCTTATCACACATGGTTGGTATGGATACTTATGCTGCCGGTTTACGGGTTGCTACTAAATTAATTGAAGATCGTGTATTCGATAAAGTTTTAGATGATCGTTACAGTTCATTTAAATCAGGAATTGGTGCAGATTTTGAAGCAGGAAAAGTAAGTTTCAAAGAATTTGAAGATTACATTATCGATAAACCACAAGCAGAACTTATTGCTTCAACAAAATCAGGTCATTTGGAACAATTAAAATCAACATTAAATAATTACATTTATTCAGTTTTAGGTAAATAGCGAAAAAGATAAAAGAGCAGTGGAGTGAATTCCGATGCTCTTTTATTTTCTAAAATGGTTAAAATAAAATTTAGAAAGAAGCGAATGAAATGGGAGTTGTATTAGGAGTTGATTTAGGGACGAGTGCCGTTAAAGTATCAGTTGTAGACCGAAAAGGAACGATTATTGCCCAGGAAGGATACGATTATCCTTTATCACAGCTTAAACCGGGATATAGTGAACAAAATCCTGAAGATTGGGTTACGGCAACTACGGTCGCAATTGCGCGTTTGATTTTAAATGATCACATTAAACCCGAAGATATCGAAGGGATTAGTTACTCCGGTCAAATGCATGGACTTGTCTTATTGGACGAAAATAATCAAGTTCTGCGTCCCGCAATTCTATGGAACGATACGCGAACAACTGCGCAACGTAAGGAAATTCTTGATGTGATGGGACAAGAATTTATTGATATTACTCGGAATGTTCCATTAGAAGGATTCACATTGCCTAAACTATTGTGGGTTAAAGAAAATGAACCTAAAATTTATGCAAAAGTAAAGACATTCCTGCTACCAAAGGATTACCTGCGTTATCGGATGACTGGCAATTTGGCAATGGAGTATTCAGATGCGGCGGGTACGGTCATGTTAGATGAAGCCAATAAAACTTGGAGCAAGGAGGTTGCTGAAAAATTTGATCTGCCATTGTCTATTTTCCCCGGCTTAATTGAATCAATTGAACTAGCAGGTAATATTAGTGATTCTTATTCGGCATTTTCAGGATTGACCACTGATACTAAAGTTTTTGGTGGCGCAGCGGATAATGCGGCTGGCGCAATTGGCGCAGGAATTTTATACCCTAACATGGTTATGTCATCAATTGGGACCTCGGGGGTTGTGTTGAAATATGAAGATTCGGCCGATGTGAATTATAATGGTAAATTGCACTTTTTCAATCATGCCATCCCAAATAAATATTACACAATGGGCGTGACATTAGCAGCCGGATACAGCCTATCTTGGTTCAAGAAAACCTTTGCCGAAGACGCAGATTTTTCAACGTTTGTTTTAGATGCAGATAAATCGACGGTTGGGGCTAATGGATTGTTATTTACGCCTTATATCGTTGGAGAACGAACACCGCATCCAGATAGTGATATTCGTGGAAGCTTCATCGGAATTGATGGAACTCATACAAAAAATGATTTTACGAGAGCCGTTTTGGAAGGTATCGTTTTCTCGTTTGAAGATATTATGACAATTTTTGATGCACAGGGAAACGATTTTGATACCGTTGTTTCAATTGGTGGTGGGGCTAAAAGTCCCGTATGGCTACAGATTCAGGCAGATATTTTTAATAAAAAAGTGGTTTCATTGGTTAACGAGCAAGGGCCAGGTATGGGCGCCGCAATGATTGCTGCAACAGGTGCCGGTTGGTTTGACAGCTTACAGGATACGGCTAAAGAATTCGTGAGTTATGGTAAAGAATACTTACCCAATCCTGAGAATGTTAAAAAATATCAAGAATTATATCAACTTTATACAAAAGTTTACCAACAAACGGCTGAAATTAGCCATGGATTAATGAATTATAGACGAAATGATATTTAGGGTTAAATAAAATGAGACGATTTACTGGTGCGCTGGTAAATCGTCTCATTTTTATAAATCAACAGCACAATAATGATTATTATTTAAGTTCAAATAATAACTTGTGAAATGGATTACTGCCACAAAAATATGTTCATCATAAATATCCACATTTATGATTGTAAACGCTTGCTAGAAGCTAGATACAATGCTATGCTTTAGGTGCGTTAAATCGGGTACAATATAAAGGGGCGGTTAATATGGCAGAATACATTGCAAGTGATTTAGAAAAAGATATCACAATTATTAATACTTTTGATTTGGAAACAGATGCGGAAAAGGTTATCCCAAAGGGTGGATTTGGTTATATTTCTAGCGGAGCTGGAGATTTATATACTTTAGAAGAAAATATTAGATCATTTAATCATAAATTAATTAAACCACGAGTGTTACAAGAAATTGACAATCCGGATACAAAAACAAGTATTTTTGGTGATGAAATCACGTCACCTATTATTATGGCACCGGTTGCTGCCCATGGACTAGCTCACGTTAAAGGCGAAATTGATAGCGCAAAAGGTGTCTCAGATTATGGGTCAATATATACAGCAAGCTCATTTGCGACAAAATCATTTAAAGAAATGTCTGATCAAGCAAATGGACAACCACAATGGTTCCAATTCTATATGAGTAAAGATGACGGTATTAACCGTAATATTATGGATGAAGCAAAGGCTAATGGCGTAAAAGCAATTGTTTTAACTGCCGATGCAACTGTTGGTGGTAACCGTGAAACGGATAAACGTAATGGGTTTACTTTCCCATTAGGAATGCCAATTGTTCAGGCCTACCAGAGTGGTGTTGGTCAAACAATGGATGCCGTTTATAAATCAGCGAAACAACGTCTAAGTCCAAAAGATATTGAATTCTTAGCAGAATATTCAGGATTACCTGTCTTTGTTAAAGGTGTTCAAGATGGCGAAGATGCCAGTGTTGCAATTAATTCTGGTGCCGGCGGTATTTGGGTATCAAATCATGGTGGCCGTCAGATTGATGGTGGAATTGCTGCTTTTGATGCATTACAAGGTGTTGCAGAGACTGTTAATAAACGTGTCCCAGTAGTTTTTGATAGTGGCGTTCGACGTGGTGCCCACGTTTATAAAGCTTTAGCAAGCGGTGCAGATTTGGTTGCAATTGGTCGTCCAGTTGTTTACGGATTAGCACTTGGTGGACATCAAGGTGTTCAAAATGTCTTTAATTATTTCCAACATGAATTAGAATTAACAATGCAATTAACGGGTACACATAATATTGATGAAATTAAACGGACCAAATTAGTTGATAATCCTTACGGAAACTAATATATTATAAATTAATAAAATTATTTTTTAGAAAACGTAAAAATGAATTGAGGATAGTATTTTGAATAAAGCGAGAATCGAGGCGTTCACGGATGCCGTAATTGCTATTTTACTGACAATTATGGTGCTGGAATTTACCGTGCCTGAAACCCCTGAATTAAGCGAGTTAATTAAAATTATTCCATATTTCTTCTCATATGCGACTAGTTTCTTGTTTATGGGAGTTGGTTGGTTTAGTCATCATTTTATGTTCAGTTTAACAAAACGTGTAACGAAAAAAATCTATTGGCTGAATAATTTTTGGATTTTTTCAATGTCATTCATACCGGTTTCGACCGCTTGGACTGGACGATTTATGTTTGATAAAGTACCAGAATATGCCTACTTTGCAGTTTGTTGTTTTTGGAGCTTTACCTGGATTTTATTGGCACGCGAAATAAAAGCTGTTAATGAAGAAAAACATCCAGAAGTTAGCCACAAAATTGATCGTATGATTACTTATGTTATTTTGACTAGTTGGTATTATCCAGTATTGATTGGGTTCGTACTTGTAAGTATTTACTACTTCCCACCTACGGCGATGATCGCACAACTAATTATGTTAAGTGTCATGGCCATTAATACAAGAAAAGATGGCGATAAAGTTTTTAATGAAAAATAGAGCTGTTAACTGGTGAAGCAAACCGGTTAACAGTTTTTATTTTTGTAAAAACATTAAAACACGAACGTTTATTTTGTTAATATAAATAAAGTGCGCTTTTACTATTGATTTTTAATTTAAATCGCGTAATATAATGCGTATAATACAAAAAAGAAAACACGGGGAGATTATATCGCATGGATGACGCAGAGAAAAAGGTAGGATTTTTTGAACGATTTTTTCATATTAATGAATTAGGGTCAACCGTTAAGCGTGAATCGATGGCAGGATTAACAACATTTGTATCAATGGCCTATATTTTATTTGTTAATCCGCAGGTATTGGGAGCGGCAGGTATGGATAAAGGTGCAGTCTTTACGGCAACAGCGATATCTGCTGCATTTGGTTGTTTCTTGATGGCGTTCTTAGCAAATTATCCAATCGCAATCGCGCCTGGTTTGGGTGATAATGCGTTCTTTACTTATTCAGTTGTTATTGGAATGGGTATTCCATGGCAAACAGCAATGGCTGGTGTTGTAATTTCATCAATTATTTTTATGATTATTACTCTGTTTAAAATTCGTGAAATTGTGATAGATGCAATCCCACATGACTTGAAATTAGCGATGGCCGCAGGTATTGGCTTATTCATCGCCTTTGTTGGATTGCAAGAGGGTGGATTAATTGTTGGAGACAAATCAACCTTAGTTGCGATTGGTTCATTGACTGTCCCAACAACTTGGTTGACTGTTTTCGGACTTGTTGTGATTGTTGTTTTGATGGCAAAAAAAGTTCCCGGTTCAATTTTCATCGGAATGATTGCGACAACTGTCCTAGGTCTTGTTATGGGCCTCATTAAATTACCAACACAGATTGTATCTTCTGTTCCAAGTATGGCACCAACATTTGGGGTGGGAGTTGAAAATTTACATAAAATAGATTCACTTCAACTCTGGTCAGTTGTTCTAATTTTCTTAATGGTTGCCTTTTTTGATACAGCAGGAACATTAATTGGATTAGCAACTCAAGCCGGATTTATGAAAGACAACAAGATGCCAAGAGTTGGTCAGGCATTATTGGCGGATTCAGCTTCAATGATGGCCGGATCTGTCTTAGGAACCACACCAACTGCTGCTTATGTTGAATCATCTGCCGGAATCGCCGTTGGTGGGCGAACTGGATTAACGTCATTAGTTGTTGGTGCAATGTTCGTACTGAGCTTATTCTTCTCGCCCCTTTTAACGGTTGTGACCTCACAAGTTACAGCGCCCGTTTTAATTGTCGTGGGTATCTTAATGGCACAATCATTAAAAGGAATCGATTGGAGTCGTTTTGAAGTAGCTGTACCAGCATTCTTAATGGTTGTGGGGATGCCTTTAACTTATAATATTTCGTACGGTATTGCCTTTGGGTTCATCTTATATCCTGTCACAATGATTGCAGCGGGTCGTAGAAAAGAAGTTGGGCCAGTAATGTATGTACTACTCTTTGTTTTCTTATTCTTGCTTTATGTCTTAAATATTCTTCAATAATAAAAATGATAGGTGGAAAACTAAATGACACAAACGTTAGCACAATTAAAAGATTATATAAATGCCGGAGCCGCAAAGATTCCAGCAGATTTAGTCATTGAGAATGGAACGTTAATTAATGTTATGACAACCGAGTTCTATCAGGCAGATATTGCCATTTATAAAGAAAAGATTGTTGCTGTTGGAAATATTGAAGCTTATATCGGTGATGAAACAAAACACATAGATGCAACCGGGAAATATATAGCACCAGGATTAATTGATGGGCATATTCACGTTGAGTGCAGCAAAATGAGTATGACTAGTTTTGCTAATGCGGTTGTCCCGTTTGGAACGACTAGTGTAATTTCAGGATTAGATGAAACAGTCGCGGTCGCTGGGCTAGAAGGTGTACAAGAAGTATTTAAAGAAATAGAAGGATTGCCGCTCAATCTATTTTGGGGTGCACCTTATAAAACACCGTATACGATTCCGCAATCAACGATTGCTTTCAACATCGATGCGGATGTTCAAGAAACGATTCAAAAGTGGACAGAATGCTACGGTGTTTGGGAAACAGTCAGAGAAGCGATTGAAACGCAAGACGAGGATACCTTAAAAACGTTGATTCACGCGCAAAATAATCACTTACCAATCTTTGGTTGTGCACCAATGGCAACCGGCATTAAATTGAATGAATATCTGGCAAGTGGTATTCGATTGGATCATGAGAGTTACGGGCATGAAGAACTTGTTGAAAAAGCTAGAAATGGGATGAACGTTTTAATCAGAGAGTCATCTGTCACGCATTTCTTAGCAGAAAATATTCGCGCCGTTACTGAGGTTAATCCGGCAATAGCACGTCACGTTAGTTTTTGTACAGATGACGTGACAGCAACAGATATTTTGGAAAAAGGTCATCTTGATTATCTCGTTAAATTAGCGATTCAAGCTGGTGTTGAACCAATTACAGCGATTCAAATGGCAACAATTAATAGTGCCGAAGCTTATCGAATTGATGATCAAGTGGGTTCCGTATCACCGGGAAGGTTAGCCGATATATTAATTATTGATCAACCAGGTTCATTTAATGTTGAATTAGTAATTAGTCGCGGTCAGGTTGTTGCTGAGAATAAAGAAATATTGAAACCACTAGTTGCGCCAGTTAGAAGTGATTTATTCAAAGGGAAGTTAAAGCACGAACTAACGTCTGCGGATGATTTTGAATATAAGGTGACTGAAAAGGCAGGAATGGCAACTATTCAAACAATTAATAGTCAGGGAGCCTTCGTTCGAAAAAGAAAAGACGTTGATTTAACTATCAAAGCAGGAGTTGTACAACCTAGTCCGGAAAAAGATGTTGCCTTAGTTTCCGTATTGGAGCGATTTGGTAAGAATGGTAACCAGTCACTTGGATTCACATCTGGGTGGGGACTTAAAAAAGGTGCGATGGCGTCATCTTCTGCACCTGATGATAATAATATTGTTGTTATGGGCGTTAATGCGAATGATATGTCGATTGCCACAAATAAGTTAATTGAAGCGGGCGGCGGACAAATCGTCGTGATCGATGGCGAAGTCATTTCATTTTTGGCTTTACCAGTTGGTGGAATTATGAGTGATTTGGCACCAAGAGAAATTGAAGCGGGTGAAATTGCTTTAAGAAAAGGAACTGATTTAATGGGTAGTGAGTTACCTGACCCAATGTTTTATATGTCCTTTTTACCAATTACAGCGATTCCGGATTTAGCCATTACTGATTTAGGAATGGTAGATTGTGTTGCACTGAAAATTGTTGACCCAATTATTCAGATTATGCCTCTTAAAAGATAGGAGATACAATGAAAAAGGAACGCTTAAAGAAGTTAATTGATGTCGCCGCAGGAAGACTTCCCGCTGATTTAATCCTAACAAATGGTAAGATTATTGATGTTTATAATGCGCGTTTAATGGATGGGGATGTAGCCATTGTTGATGGCGTCATTGCGGGTATTGGCGGCCACTACAATGGTAAAACAGTTGTTGATATTCGTGGAGAATTTATTTCCCCAGGATTTATTGATCCACATATTCACGTAGAATCAGCTTATGTTTCTCCTGAAGAGTTTGGGCGATTGATGGTGCCTCATGGGACAACAACGGTAATGGCAGATCCACATGAAATTGTTAATGTCGCTGGATTAACGGGATTAGATTATATGATTAATGCAGCTAAAGAAACCGCGTTAGACATTCAATATATGTTGCCTTCATGCGTTCCGGCAACGAAAATGGAAAATTCTGGAGCCGTTATCTCGGCCGGAGATATGATTGAGCCACTGACAAGTGGAGAAACAAAAGGATTAGCTGAATTTATGGACTTTCCTGGCGTAATCAATGCGGAAAGTGACATTCTCGATAAATTACTCGTTGCTACAAATTTAAATAAACGCATTGATGGTCACAGCCCACAAGTTTATGGGAAAGATTTAAATGCATATATTGCCGCGGGCATTCAAAATGACCATGAATGTTCAACACTTGAAGAAATGCAAGATCGTTTAAGCCGAGGGATGTATGTATTTTTACGCGAAGGTTCAGTGACACATAATTTAAGAACCTTATTAAAAGGTGTGACGTCTAATAATTCTAGAAGAACGGTTTTATGTGGGGATGATGTTCAAGCGAAGACAATTATTGAAAAGGGTCATCTGGATAATAGTTTGAAGATTTGTGTTGAAGAAGGTGTAGACCCCTTAGTTGCAATTCAAATGGCAACACTTAATACTGCCGAGTGCTGTGAACTTAAAGATAGAGGTGCAATAGCACCCGGACTTAGGGCTGATTTAGCTATTATTAGTGATTTAACTGAGATGACAGTTTCGAGCGTCTACATTGCCGGTGAAAAAGTTGCTGAAGACGGTTCTTATTTATTGGAAACCAAGAGTTATCCTATCAACAGTGTTCAGTCCTCAGTTCACTTGGCTAATTTCAATCAAGATAAATTAGTTCTACCATTAACAAGCAATCGAGTACATGCAATTGAAGTTATTCCTAATGAAGCAATAACATTAGATAGAGAAATCGATGTTAGCCGTGACGCCACGGGCAACTTTGTTTACGATTCAAGTATTCCCGTTGCCAAGATTTCGGTAATTGAACGTCACCATGAAACAGGGAATATTTTTACCGGCGTGCTGAAAGATTATGGAATTAAAGAAGGCGCCATTGCAATTTCGATTGCTCATGATTCACATAATTTAATTACGGCTGGAACTAATGATCAAGATATGGCTTTAGCTGTTACTGCATTAAAAGATATTCAAGGTGGGATGGTCTTAACGAAAAATAATCAGGTCTTAATATCAATTCCATTACCAATTGGCGGGCTAATGAGTGATCAATCCGGAGAATGGGTAACGGCACAACTTGAAAAATTTAACGAAGTAGCCTATAAAGAACTGGGAATTAATCGTAATGTTGATCCCGTAATGACTTTAAGCTTTATGTCATTGGCCGTAATTCCGGAACTTAAAATTACCGATATGGGATTAGTTAATGTCAGTCGATTTGAATTTGAAGATGTTAGCGTGTAAGACCGTTAAATCAGTCATAATCGTTCACATCCGGTCAAAAATAAGTGTTAATTATTTTTATTTAAAAAATGAAAGTTTTATCTGATGATTAAATGTGCTAAACTATATCTGTATTAAAAAATGCAATGCAAACGTATTGTAATTTATCTAGGAGGACTTCAAATGTCATTAGTAAATGGTAAAAGTATGTTAGACGCTGCACGTGCAGGTAACTATGCTGTTGGTGCTTTTAACACAAATAACTTGGAATGGACTCGCGGTATTCTTGCTGCTGCCCAAGAAAAAGGTGTTCCGGTTTTAATCCAAACATCAATGGGTGCTGCAAAATATATGGGTGGATACGAATTATGTTTACACCTTGTTCAAGATACTGTTAAATCAATGGGTATCACTGTTCCCGTTGTTATGCATTTAGATCATGGTAACTATGAAGCAGCTAAAGAATGTATCGAAGTTGGATACAACTCAGTTATGTTTGATGGCCATGACTTACCATTTGCAGAAAACTTAGAAAAAACAAAAGAAATCGTTGCTTTAGCTCATGCTAAAGGTATCTCAGTTGAAGCAGAAGTTGGTTCAATTGGTGGAGAAGAAGATGGTATCGTCGGAGCTGGTGAATTAGCTGATGTTGAAGAAGCTAAAACACTTGCTGCTACTGGTATTGATTACTTGGCTTGTGGAATTGGTAACATTCATGGCCAATACCCAGCTAACTGGACTGGTTTGAACCTTGACCGTTTATCAGAATTAGCTGCTGTAATCGAAACACCACTTGTATTACATGGTGGTTCAGGTATTCCTAAAGACCAAATCCAAAAAGCTGTTAAAATGGGTATCTCAAAAGTTAACGTTAACACTGAATGTCAATTAGTATTTGCTGCTGCAACTCGTAAATATATTGAAGAAGGAAAAGACCAAGAAGGTAAAGGTTTTGACCCTCGTAAATTATTCGCACCAGGTACAAAAGCAATTACTGAACTTGTTGAAGATCGTATTGAATGGTTCGGTACAGAAGCAGCTAAATAATTTATTTAGTTCTGCTAAAAAAGAGTTTTCAAAATCATTTTGATTTTGAGAGCTCTTTTTTTGTGCAATTAATTATATTAGCAAGATAATAAGAAAAAGACGATTTAATTGGCCGTTTGTAACCGTTTGCAATATAATGAAAGAGTACATAATACGGATAAAGAAAGGGATATTATGAAAAAAATAATTAATGATCCTAAAAATGTTGTAAACGAAATGGTTAGCGGATTGGTTAGAGCTTACCCACAATATTTACAAAAAATTGAAGGCACGGAAGCAATGGTTAGAAGTAATGAAGCTTCTATGGTTGATAAAGTGGGGATAATTAGTGGTGGCGGAAGTGGACACGAACCTGCTCATGCTGGTTTTGTTGGTCCCGGTATGTTGTCGGGCGCCGTTGCCGGACAGGTATTTACTTCGCCTACGCCGGACCAGATTTATGAAGCAATCAAAGCAGCTAATCATGGAAAAGGTGTCTTTTGTGTTGTGAAAAACTATTCTGGGGATATTATGAACTTTGATATGGCTAAGGAATTGGCCGAGATAGATGATATCGAAGTAAAGATGGTTGTTGTTGACGATGATATTGCGGTGGAAGATAGTCTATATACGCAAGGTAAACGTGGTGTTGCAGGAACGATTTTCATGCATAAAATAGTTGGTGCCGCAGCAGACCAAGGTGCAACATTAGCAGAAATCGATGCGCTTGCTCAAAAAGTAATGCCTAATATTAAGACAATTGCAGTTGCGTTGAGTGGTGCAACTGTTCCAGAAGTTGGCAAACCAGGTTTTGAACTTGCTGATGATGAAATCGAGTATGGTGTAGGAATTCATGGTGAACCTGGTTATCGTCGTGAAAAATTAAAACCATCTAAAGAACTGGTACAAGAACTATTGAGCAAGTTAAAAGATGCATTTGGTATGAAACCTAATGACAAGTATGCTGTTTTGGTAAATGGTATGGGAGCAACACCATTAATGGAACAGTACGTTTTTATGAATGATACACTCGATCAATTAACTGATGAAAAGGTTGAAGTTGCATTTACTAAGGTAGGTAACTATATGACATCACTAGAAATGGCCGGGATATCCTTAACACTATTCAAAATTGAAGATGACGAATGGTTATCATATTTAAATTACACAGTAGACACAATCGCATGGTAAGAAAGAGGTCATAAAATGTTAACAATTGAAAATACAACAAAATGGTTCCAACTATTTTCAGATGAAATTATCGCAAACAAAGATTATTTGAGTGAACTAGATACGCCAATCGGCGATGGTGACCACGGGAATAACATGGCACGAGGTGCCGAAGCAATTCAAGAATTGTTAAAAAACCAACAGTTTGATACATTATCAGATTTATTTAAAAATGTGGCGATGGCATTTATTAAATCTGTTGGTGGTGCTTCTGGTCCACTTTACGGAACGGCTTTTATTGAAATGGCTAAAGCAAGTAAGGAGACGAGCAATCCGGCTGAATTGATTGCAACTGGGTTAGACGGCATCAAACGGCGTGGTGCTTCAGATGTTGGTGCTAAAACAATGATTGATGTTTGGACGCCAGCCCTTGAAGTGATTAAATTAAACCAATTAACCGTTGAGAAGATTAACGCGGATGTTGAAGCAACCAAGGCACTTGTTGCAACAAAAGGTCGTGCTTCATATCTTGGAGAACGGTCTATTGGGCATATTGATCCAGGCTCAATGTCGAGTGGCTATCTATTTGAGACATTATTGGAAACGGGGGCACTCGAATGACATACGGTATTGTAATTGTATCGCATGTTCCTGAAATTGCTGCCGGCGTTAAGCGATTGTTAGATCAAGTGGCTGCTGATGTGTCAATTACGGTTGCCGGTGGAACAGATGATAACGAAGTTGGGACATCGTTTAATAAAATCCAAACCGCCTTTGATAACAATGAAGCCGATGAACTGTTGGCTTTTTATGATTTAGGCAGTGCAAAAATGAATTTAAATATGGTAATGGAATTTTCAGATAAAATAGTCCATTTATATGACACAGCGCTAGTTGAAAGTGCCTACACTGCGGCGTCTTTGGTAGCAGCGGATGTTAAGTTAGCATCTATTGAAAAGCAATTAGACGAGTTGAAAATTAAATAAGAGATAAAAAATAACGTCAATCAATTAAGATTGACGTTATTTGAGTTGGTCTTATAGAGCTAAAGCGATGGCAATGAATGCTAACAATGCGGGTAGTCCTTGAACTAAAATGATTTTTTTAGCAGCAGTTAAACTACCAAAAACGGCGGCAATAAAAACAAATCCGGTGAAAAGTAATAACATTGATTTGAGTGCGGCACCAGATAGTATTAGGAGCACAACCATTAAACCAACACCAATAAAGCCATTATATAATCCCTGATTAGCCATTAATGATTTGGCCTCTTTTTGGTTTAGAAACTCTGGTTTTAGTTCAAAAGCATTTTGAGCAGTTGAGGTAGTTGAGAAAAACATCTCAAGAATCATAATAAATAGATGCTCAAATGCGACAATCCAAGATAAAATAAGTGCAATTAACATAATAATCTCCCCTTAATAAGTTGTGAACATAGTATAACGTAACAACAATCAGAGTACAATTAATCGATATAATCGCTTACAATGAGAATATTTTAATATTCAAAAAAAAGACTTATGACGGCGAGTGATTTTGTGTAATATGATCTCTATTAATACTATTAAGGAGAGTTAATTATGCCAACGAATGCAAAAGAGGGAATTATTTTTACAACATTAATGTGCTCAATGATGGTTTTTGTGATGAGCGCATACAATTTATTATTAGTCGGAAAATTAGGAGTGGCAACATTATTATTAGGTTTTATTCCAGGATTCATTGTCGCTTTCATTTTAGATGTGTTAGTTGTCGGTAAAATTGCGATGGCAATTGCCGATAAGTTACCCCTAAATCATGACAAAATGTGGCAAATGATTCTTGCTATTTCGGGGATGATGATTTGCGGAATGGTCGGCTTTATGTCACTTTATGGATTACTCATTGAAGGTGGGATGCCAGCTCATTTCTGGTCTGCATATTTTGCTACTATCGGACGTAATATTATTGTTGCGGTCCCTCTACAATTGATTATTGTAGGACCAATTTCGAGAAAAATATTGAGCATGATTCATGCTAGAGATGAAGCAAAAAAGTTAGCTTAAATGGAAATATTTGGGGAATTCACCAGTAAAAGGGTAAATTCTTTTTTTATTAAAGGGTTGTATTGGAATGAAATTGTTAGAAAGCGTTATAATGTAACTGTTCATTGAAAAGAACCTTGACTGTAACTTCAAAATACAAAGGAGATTATAATTATGAAAGATTTTCAATTTAAAAATACAACTGATATCCGTTTTGGTTCAAACCGTATTGAAACGGAATTACATGACGCAGTTGCGCAATTTGGCCCTAATGTGCTATTAACATATGGTGGTGGGTCAATTAAACGTTCAGGTTTATATGATTCTGTAAAGAAAATTTTAAGTGATTTAAATATCGTTGAATTGGCTGGCATCGAACCTAATCCTAAAATTAGTTCAGTTCGTGAAGGTCAAAAATTAGTTAAAGAAAATAAGATTGATGTTGTTTTAGCCGTTGGTGGTGGATCAGTTGTCGATGCCTCTAAAGTAATTGCTTCATCGGCATTTTACGAGGGCGATCCTTGGGACTTAGTACTCGATTCAACAAAACGATTTAAAATGAAGCAACTACCACTTGTCGATATCTTAACATTATCAGCTACTGGGACAGAAATGAATGCCGGATCGGTTATTTCAAATCCGGAAACAAATGACAAACTAGGTACTTATGGTCCTAATACGCCTGCTGTTTCATTCTTAGACCCAGCTCTAACAATGAGCGTTTCGAAATGGCAAACTGCTGCCGGATCAATTGATATATTCTCTCATTTAACAGAACAATATTTTGATAAAGAAAAAAATAATGATGTCTCAGATGGTATGATTGAAGGCATTATGCGTACCGTTATTAAGTGGGCACCAATTGCCGTTGCGGAACCTGATAACTATGACGCACGCGCTAACTTAATGTGGTCATCAACGATGGCATTAAATGGTGTTGTACGATTAGGCTATCAAGATGGCTGGACGTCACATCCAATTGAACATGAATTGTCAGCCTATTATGATATTACACATGGTGTTGGATTGGGAATAATAACACCTCGATGGATGAAATTTGTTTTATCCGCTGAAACAGTCGCTAAATTTGCAAAATTTGGTCGAAATGTTTGGCATATTCAAAACGATAACGACCAAGTAGTTGCTGATATTGCTATTCAAGCAGTTTATGATTGGGTTAAATCGTTAGGCGTACCAACAACATTACCAGGTGTTGATATTAATGATGATACTAACTTTAAGGTAATGGCTGAATCAGCTGTTAAAGTTGGCCAATTAGATAGTGCCGTTTACGTTGATATGTCGGTTAACGATGTAGTTGATTTATACAAGGCAACAATGACAACAGACGGATTCGAATAAAAGATTCATATTCCACTTTAGCATCCAAAATCTTGGATGCTTTTTTGTTTGGTAAGGTTTAAATTTGTTTTCCGGAATAAACTTCAGTATGCTAAATAGTAAGGGTATACAAATCGATAATGAGAAGAGGTATTTATGATAAATAAGATAAAACCGCATTTAATACAATTTTTATTCATGTTGATGGGGCTAGAAATTATTGCAATAAGCATTAATTTCTTCTTTGCACCACAAAAAGTTGCAGTTGGTGGCGCAACGGGTATTGCCATTCTTTTAGAAACGGCTTTTAACTGGAATGTTTCTATTGTGTTATTGAGTATTAATATTGCGTTACTGATTTTAGCTTATTTTATGTTGGATCGTTCAACGACTAAAAAAATAATGATGGGAAGTTTTATTTTACCGTTGTTTTTAGCCATCACACCTCAAATAAATGTGGTTGAGGATAGATTGTTGGCCGTAATTGTTGGTGGTGCAGTTTTTGCGGTAGGGATTTCAATTCTCTACCGAATTGATGCATCTAGTGGCGGGACAACCGTTCCCCCAATGATATTAAAAAAATATTTTAACATCAAGCCGGCGTCCAGTTTATTGGTAATTGACGCAATTGTGTGTATTTTCAATATATTTGTTTCGGGTACAGAAGCTTTTATTTTAGCTATTTTTTCTTTAGTTATTACTTACTTTATTATGAACTATATTGAAACGGGACTAGACCGAAAAAAAGTCTTATATGTGATGAGTACCGAAGTAGGATTGAATAAATTGAAAGAAGACATTAATGCCAACGTAGATAGAGGATTCACAATTTTTGATGCTAAAGGTGGGTACTCGGGTGAAGATAAGGAAATGTTGATGATTATCGTTGAAAATCAAAACTATCAACAAATGCTGAATAAAGTGCATGAGATTGACCCGAATGCATTTATCATTGTATATAATATTGCAGAAGTTCATGGTGCTAACTTATCCGGAATTGAATAGGAGTTTTTAATATGTATTTAATGAATTGGGTTAATGGTACAGAACGATATTGGCTGGGAATGACTAGCCAGGGGTTAAGTTTTGTCGGGTCGCCAAATGGCATAAAGAGTGAGATTAATGAATTCTATCCAGAAATCGAGTTTGAAGAAAATGATCGTTATTTTCAATCTGTAATTGACGAATTACGGGCTTATTTTGCCGGCGATTTACAAGTATTCACGGGACCTATCGATTTTAATTCGAGTGGAACTAAACTACAGAACGAAGTCTGGAAACAGCTCCAATTGATTCCATATGGGGAAACAAAAACATATGCTGAATTAGCAGTAGCAGTCGGGAAACCAAAAGCTATTCGGGCGGTGGCAACAGCGATTGGACGCAATCCAGTTTTAATAGTCGTCCCCTGTCATCGCGTTTTGAGAAAAGATGGTAGTTTGGGCGGATATCGTGGTGGTATTCAGATAAAAGAACGATTGTTGAAGATAGAACATAAATAAAAACCACCATTATCAAGAACGATAATGGTGGAAAAAAGTAGGGATAATTAACTTCGGGGGAGAAGTTGGTTATCTTATTTAATTTGTTCGGGGAAACAAATTAAAAGTTATCAATTAAGGTATGAATAGATAATAACAAGTAGTTGTGAAGAAAATATGACGTTAAAAAGAAAAAATACCACTACTTATTAAGTAGTGGTATGAAAATACTAATCTATTCGAGACTCTGGGGGGAGTAGGTTAGATCTAAATGAAACATTTAAACTAAAATGACCGTATTTTATAGTAGAATTAAGTTAAACATAAATTAGCTTTATGCCTATATTTACAGTATACATGTTTATGTTTGAAAATATACTGATGTGACAACTTTGTTAGTTTATAATTTATTTTGCAAGATGAGACAGATGAAAAGGCAGTTTGGAGGGGTTAAAATTGAATTTTTTAGAAAAAGTAAAAACGAATAAAGTGACTTTAGTTGAATGGAATACGCCTAACACACTTGAGACAACTAAATTTTTTGAAGGAGCAAAGACGCTCAGTGACTTGAAAATCGATAAGCTCTCGATTGCGGATAATCCGTTAGGGATGGCACGAATATCCAATTTACTTCTTGGTTATCAACTCAGTGAGCGAGGAATTCCAGCGATTATTCATTTGACGACAAGAGATTACAACTTAGTTGGATTAGAGTCGCAATTAATGGGATTAAGTTCCGTGGGTTTAAATGATTTGATGGTTGTTAGGGGGGATCCGGCACGTACCGAGGGTGCTTCAAATGTTTACGACAAGACTGCTAAACAATTAATTTCTGCCATTAAAAAAATGAATTCAGGCACGTCTCTTTCCGGAAGACAGCTGAATACTAAGACACGTTTTAAAGTGGGTGGGGCATTTAATATCAACGCGGAGAATTTAGAATTAGAGTTTGAAGATATTAAAAGAAAAATAGCTGCTGGGGCGGACTTTATCATTACGCAATCAGTTTTTGAAATAGAAAAAGCAACGCAATTAAAAACGTGGCTAGATACTAATGATATTAGCATACCAATATTTGTTAGCATCATGCCTGTACTCTCCTTTGAACGGGCACAATTTATTCAAGAGAACGTTCAAGGAATTGAGTTAACTGATCTTTTTATGGATACAATGAGGCAAGCCGCCTTAACTGGTGAAGAGCGTGAAATTGGAATCATGAATTCTCGCAAACTAATGAAAGAAGTTTCTAAAGTTTTTAATGGTATTCACCTTGTGACGCCGGGGTCAGACTATCAAGCAATCATTGAAATTATAGAAGGTAAATAAAAAACCGCTATTACCAGATAAGGTAATAGCGGAAAGGAGTAGGGGTAATTAAAATCCGGGGAGAAATTAATTACTTGTTAGTTAGTTTAATTTGGGGAACAAATTAAAAGTTATTTAATTAAGGTATAAAGAGATAATAACAGGTAATTATGAAGAAAGTGTGACTAAAATTAGCTGAAATTAATTTTATATATTAAGTAATCATTATTTTTAGGCACAAAAAAAACGACACTATAACGTAAGTTACAGTGTCGAAAAGGGTAAAACAGTCAAAATCAATTGGGGGATTGATTTTGATATTCAGACCTTGGGGGAGGTACTGAATGAGTTTTATTGATTAGGTTACTCATTCAATATAACAATTGTTTATCTAAAATGCAAGGATTAAATTAAATAAAAAATTATTCATACCAATTTAGTTCATTTCGCGGTAACATATAAGTAGCATTAAAATTAAAAATTGACCTTTTTTAACGGTTTGGGTAAATGGTCAAATGAGGCTGGGGATTTTTTTATGTATATGGAAGACTTTTTAGATAAGCAGGAAAGAATTTCTAATCAAATATTAGAGTTACTACAAACACATGGTGGATATTTAAGCAAAAAGAAGTTAACAGAACTATTAGAAATATCTGGTAATTCACTACGTATATATTTGAAAAATATTGAAGTGAGACTTGAAAAATTTGTTGAATCTGGACATGTTTTTTTTGAAGTGGAAGCCAATAATGTCAAATTTAGCGTAGATGGAACGACCAATTTATCTAATATCAGTAACGATTTTTTTAGGGATTCCTACAAGTACAAGATAATCATGTATTTGTACATGAATGAAACACTAAATCTTATTGATCTTGAAAATGAATTACATATTAGTGGCTCGTCAATAACAAGACGAATTAAAGAACTAAATGAGATATTAGTAGAATTTGATTTGAAAATTAAAAACCGCCGATTGGTGGGAACAAAAATTCAATTAAATTATTTTTATTATCTATTTTTTATTAGAGTAATGCCCTTCACGGATCGTGCGGAGCTCTTATCAAGAAGTAAGACAATTAACGCGTACACCGAGGTATTAAATAAGCAGTACGACTTAGGCTGGGGCGACGACGAAAAACTAAGTGTTTTTTTGTGGCTTAAAATCCTCATTCGATTGAATTCATATAAAGAACAACGTGAAGAGGCATTAACACCAGTTTCTCGGGAATTAATTAAAAATAATCCAGCGTATAGTAAAGTTAAAATAAGTTTCTTTAGATTCCTAAAAAAATATGCTCTTTCGTTTGTCGAAGAAGATGCAATTGGGTTATATTATTTTTTAATTGGATTTGATTTAATTAAAAATGATTCAGAATTGTATGAAGAAATTAGAGACGTTGATATTGATAAAGAAACACCACTCAATGTCGCGATTAATTTCTTTTGGAGAGATATTGAGAAATACACGTATTTTAAAAATGATACCAAAATAAACTATACGTTATTTAATTTGTATAGTAAGTTAGCTATATTTAAGGGTGAGAGTTTCATTTATAATCGAACAATCACGGAATTTAATCGTAAATCATTGGAGCGAGAAGACTTTGGGTTAATCATTCAAAAATTATTGGCCGCTTACCAATCTGTGGCCCAGTTTAATGGGCTAACCGCGCCGGAGAGTCTCTATTATCTGCAAATCCAATATTTATATATTTTAAATATTTTAAATTTTGAATTTGATGATGTCTTAAAAATAGGTTTATTTATCAATCGTGATCCAATTATGGAAAAATTAACGATGATTATTATGGAACGCCTTTTACACGGTATTTTAAACGTTCAGGTAGAAGCATGCCAAGAAGGTAAAGACTATGATTTAATTGTAACGAACAGAATGGGCGTTAGTCAGCAACAATTTGAATCACCATTATATATCATGTCTGAAATTGGCGTTAGTTCCGATGAAGCTATTGCCGACGTAATAAATGAAGTTTTAGAAATTGATAAGGTTAAGAAAATAAACATGCAAAGTTTGGAGAGGGATTCACGATGAAATATGTCATTATTGGCGGAACGCATGCAGGTATATCCGCTGCCAGAACCATCTTAAAGTCAGACCCGAATGCAGAAGTTACTATTATTGAAATGAAAAAAAATGTTAGTTATATTTCTTCGGGGATTAATTTATATTTTGATGGTACGATTGATGATTTGGCAGATGCTAGTTACGCAACGCCTGATTTATTGAGAGCTGAGGGTATAAATCTGATACTTGGAACAGAAGTTTTGAATGTAAATACTGAAGAAAAACAATTATACGTTGTTGATACAGAAGAACAATATAGCTACATTAATTATGATAAATTAATTTTGGCCAATGGATCAAAAGTTGTTAAACCAAAAATCAAAGGCATTGATAACGCGGACGTTATTCTTTATAAAAATTTGGAAGAATCAAAAAATGCGCTAGAACGATTGAATACAACGGGTAAACATATTTTAATTGTAGGGGCCGGACTCGCCGGACTCGCACTTGCCAGCTCAATTTATGAAGGACGTCAAGGTGAGCAAGTTGAGATAACACTGGTTGAGGCAATGGAAGGCGTCTTGATGCATTATGCAGATCAAGAAGTTAGTGATCGATTAATTGAAGACCTAAAGGGAAAGAACATCAAATTTATTTTAAAAAATGATGTTCATTCTATTAATGTTGATCAAAATGACAAAATAATGAGTGTTTCAACGACTGATCAAGAAATTGATTGCGATATGGTTGTCTTTTCTGTTGGATTAATGCCAAACAATGATTTTTTACGAGGTGCGGTTGAACTTAACCAGAACAACACTATAAAAATTGATGATTATATGCAAACGAGCGACGAAAATATTTATGCTGCGGGAGATAACGTTGAAGTTAGGCAAACGGTTAGCCAACGTCGAAGTTATCAACCACTTGTTAATAATGCCGTAAAAGGTGCAATAGTGGCTGCGTATAACTGTGTCGGGTTAATTAAACCTATTAAGATTGAAACAACCCAAGGGACGACTGGAACGAAGTTATTTGGCCATTATGTTGCGACTACTGGTATTACTGAAGAAAATGCACCATATATTGGATTAAATGTTATATCAAGCACAATTGAGGAAAAAATCCAATATAACTATGTTAAAAATGGTTCAAACGTGATGATTAAAGTTATCTACGAAAAAGATACCGAAATAATCGTTGGTGCACAAATTTATTCGGAAAATAATATGTTAGATATGATTAATGTGATGTCAATAGCCGTTAATATGCGCATGACAATGTCGAAATTAGCCACAATGGACTTTTATTTTAATCCAGCATACAATAAAGCATTAAATTCTTTAAACGAAGTTGCATTAGCAAGGACCATGAAACCTTGTCGTAGCAGTAAATAATGAAAAAAGAGTCAATAATTGTGAGTTAACACTCAAATATTGACTCTTTTTATTTTATTTTATATGGCATAATAAATCTTGTAAATAAATGATTTCTGGAGTTTATTGATTAGGACACAGAATATTGATAAGAAGATTTAGTGTGGGGACGCTTATTTTCTGAAACTAGTTACTTAATGAAAATTAAGTAGCTTTTTTTTGCTTTAAATTAAAATTGGTATAGATGTTTATTGGCCGATACTTCTATTGAAAACGCTGTATTTTGGCTATTTAATCATATTTCATATTTTATTTGAATTTTTTTGGTCTAACAGGTATGATGAATTTTATAAGACAAAAAGGGGATAAATTATGAAAAGTTATTTACAGAGAATGGGACGTTCATTGATGCTGCCTATCGCGGTTTTACCAGCGGCGGCATTGTTAGTTGGGATTGGTAATTGGTTGCCGCAAGATTGGTTTACGGCAACATTTATGCAGGCCGGCGGGAATGCTATATTAAGTAATTTAGCGTTATTATTTGCTGCCGGACTTGCTTTAGGAATGTCTGTTAATAAAGATGGCGCAGCAGCCTTGGCGGGTGTTGTAGCGTTTGAAATTCCAGTTAAAATGTTAGAACCAACTTCGGTTGCGACATTACTAGGAATAAAAGTTTCCGCCGTTGATCCAGCGTTTAGTTCGATTGGTGGCAATGTTTTTATTGGTATTATTGCAGGATTAATCGCAGCTGCAATGTACAATCGCTTCCACAACGTTAAACTACCGATGGCAATTTCTTTTTTCAGTGGAAAACGATTAGTACCAATTATGTCAGCCTTAGTGATGATTTTTGTCACACTAGCATTACTAGTAGTCTGGCCATTAGTCTACGCATGGCTAGTTGCATTCGGAAAATTCATGGTCGGCCTTGGTTGGGCAGGTGCCGGACTTTACGGGTTCTTCAACCGTTTATTAATTCCAACAGGACTACATCAGGCTTTAAATTCAGTATTTTGGTTTGATGTTGCAAAAATTAATGATATTGGAAATTTTTGGAGTAATACGGGAATCAAAGGAACTACCGGGATGTACATGGCGGGCTTCTTCCCAATTATGATGTTTGGCTTACCAGCCGGGGCATATGCAATCTATCGTAATGCCTTACCCGAACGTAAAAAAGAAGTTGGCTCATTGATGTTGGCAGGCGCGTTTGCGTCATTCTTCACAGGTGTGAGTGAACCATTAGAATTTTCATTTATGTTTGTTGCTTGGCCATTATACGTGATTCATGCAGCATTAACGGGCTTGTCTTTAGCATTTGCCGCATTTATGCATTGGACCGCCGGATTTACATTTAGTGCCGGTTTGGTTGATTACGTCCTGAGTGTCCGTGTGCCTATGGCTAATTTACCATTGATGTTATTAGTGCAGGGTATTGTTATGGCTATTATTTATTACACATTATTTAATTTTGCAATCAAGAAATTTAATTTAATGACACCTGGACGTGAACCAGTTTCTGATGATGTTCAACTATCGTCAGAACTAGGCGATGATAAATATACAAGACAGGCTCAAATTGTTTATGCCGCCTTGGGTGGAAAAGATAACTTAACGGTTGTTGATAACTGTACAACACGTCTCCGATTACAAGTTAAGGATACTAGTCTTGTGAATGAGGCTGCACTTAAATCATCAGGCGCTGCCGGATTTAAAGTTATTGATAAAACCAATATACAAGTTATCATTGGGACTGAGGTTCAATTTGTTGCGGATGAACTTGGTAAATTATATGAAGGAAAAGCCGAATCAATTTCACTTAGTAATGATGATTTACAAAAAAATATCGATAAATTGAACGGTACAGCTGTTTTATCTGATTCTGAGTCAATTGGTCATGAAGTATTTTACGCAGTTGCAAATGGACAATTAATGAGCATATCAGACGTCAAGGATGCTACTTTTGCAGAAAAAATGCTTGGCGATGGTTATGCGGTAGAACCCACTGATGGTGAGATTTATGCACCGGTTGCGGGTAAAGTGATGAGTGTCTTTCCTACAAAACATGCGGTAAGTATCTTAACTGAAACGGGATTAGAAGTACTTCTGCATATGGGAATTGATACTGTCCAACTTGAGGGAAAACCCTTTGAAGTTGTTGTTTCAGAAGGCGAAAGTGTTGGAAAAGGTAGCTTAATTGCGCGCGTTGATTTGGATGCAATTAAAGATGCTGGTAAAGAAACAACGATGATGGTTGTTTTAACCAATATGGATAAAGTCGATGAGATAACATTTGAGCATTTGAATGAAGTGGTCAATGCTAATGATATTTCAGCGACCGTTCGAACTAAATAAAGAGAATTAAAAGCAGATTGATATTTTCAGTCTGCTTTTTTGGTATAGCTAATTGTCTGGTCCAAGTGGCATATCAAATAATAGATTTAGTTTTAAAATTAATAATTGGTATTGGTTAAATAGCGTGGTATAGTGTTTGTAAGCGCATTACAAAACTAAGGGAGGACGTTCGAATGAATTCCTACTATTCGACATTATTGGAGAAAAGATACCCAACAAAACAAAGTATCGTTACTGAAATTATTAATCTAGAAGCTATTCTTAATTTACCAAAGGGAACTGAACATTTTGTCAGTGATGTTCATGGTGAGTATAATGCTTTTCAGCATGTTTTAAGAAATGGTTCTGGAAATGTAAAACAAAAGATTCAAGAAACATTTAATGGTCGGTTAACTGAAGCCAACATACAGGATTTTGCAATTTTAATATATTATCCAGAAGAAAAACTGGTGGCCAAAAAGCAACAAATGACTTCAAAATCTGAATTAGAGCAATGGTATTTAGATACAATTGGTAGAATGCTTGAGCTATTACAAAAAACGGCCACAAAATATTCTAGATCAAAGGTCAGAAAAGCAATATCACCCGATTTTTTGTATATAACGGAGGAATTATTATATAGTAATTCAAATGAATTAGACCAAAGAGATTACTATAATCGAATTATTGAAAATTTAATTGATTTAAATCAAGCTGAAGCTTTTCTAACTGTGACTGCGTATACTATTCAACGCTTAGTTGTTGATCATTTACATGTGATTGGTGACATCTTTGATCGTGGCCCTAACCCGGATAAAATCATGAAAACGTTGATGGATTATCATTCGGTCGATATTCAGTGGGGGAATCATGATATTTTGTGGTTAGGCGGAGTGGCTGGATCACCTTTGTGTATTGCTAATCTTTTAAGGATTTGTGCAAGGTATAATAATCTAGCTATTGTTGAAGATGCTTACGGCATAAATTTACGGCATTTAGCCTCATTTGCGGATAAAATGTATCAAGATAACCCGGCATTTTCGCCAAAGGTTAACTCGGCCCAAGAAGAAATTACAGAAGATGAACGACTTTTGATGACTAAAATGCATCAAGCAATGGCGATTATTCAATTTAAATTAGAAGGACAAATCATTCAAAGACGGCCCGATTTTGATATGGATAATCGGGCCATACTAGATAAAATTATAAATAACGGAACAGAAATTGATATTGATGGTAATCGTTATTCGTTGCAAGATACTTGTTTCCAAACGATTGATTGGACCAATCCATATGAGCTCACGGCTGATGAAGCAGAGATAATGGATAAATTAGTCCAGTCATTTATCCACGCAACTAAATTACGGGAACATTTAGATTTTATGATGAAGCGTGGTAGTATGTTCAAACGATATAATGGTAATTTACTAGTTCATGGCTGTATCCCAGTGATGCCAAACGGTGATCTTGAGAGTTTTGATTTAAGAGGTAAGTCATATGCTGGACCGGAGTTGTTACTATTTTTTGAAGATAATTTACGGAAAAGTTATGCGGAGCCGAAACAATCAACTGACCTTGAAACGGATTTGCTTTGGTATCTTTGGCAGGGACCAAAATCACCGTTGTTTGGCAAACATGCGATGAAAACTTTTGAACGTTACTTCATTGATAATAAAGAGGTTCAGGTAGAAATACCAAATGCCTATTATGAATTACGCCATAATGAAGATTTCTGTCGTCACTTATTGGAAGAATTTGAACTTAATCCGGATAATGGGAAAATAATTAACGGGCATACCCCCGTTAAACGTGGACATGAACCAGTTATGGCTAACAAAAAGATGATTGTTATCGACGGAGGATTTTCTAAAGCATATCAAGCAACTACTGGAATTGGGGGATACACACTACTCTCAAATTCATACGGGCTACAGTTAGTCGCACATCAGCCGTTTACATCTATGTGGGATTCCATTGAGAATGGAACAGATATCATCTCAGTGAAACGAATTATTGATAGTGAGGTTAGCAGGCAAACCATTGCTGAGACGGATACGGGAAAAGAATTGGCCAGTCGGGTTGTAGAATTAAAAAAATATTTACAGAGCAAATAAAAAAATCTTACTTACCAGTAAGATTTTTTTTGTTTAATGCAAGTTTTTCGGCAAGATCTTCACTAGCGCTCATTCGAATATAAGCAATGAAATGATAGATAATACCGGCTACAAGAAGAAATCCGGATAACCAAATATTAACAAATGATAGGGCAATCGATGTCCCATAAATGGCCATTGAACCAAGCGGATCAAAGCGAATCGATTGGTAATATGATTCTGGCTTTGCTTTTGATTTTAAATAAGAATGTTGGTTAACATAAAAATAAATCAGTAAAAATGTTCCTGAGATAAATAGTGCAACTAAGTCATAAAAGATGAATGCTGTACGGATATCCGGCGTATTACCAGATGCCAAAACGGCTGATATTAACGTCATCGGATAATTAATTAAAGTAATTGAAAAGAGCATCAGTAAATTTAAAATATTTAACCCTCTATCGGTAATCTTCAATCCAGCAATATAATCATGATGGAATAACCACAAGGTTCCGACGTACAAGTATGAAATGAGATACGTACCAAATATCGGCCATTGGTTGAGGACCTCATTAAATAAATGTCCGGGTTTAAAATCATCTATGTGGAATTCAAGTACCATAATTGTAATCAAAATTGAAAAAACGCCATCACTAAAGGCCTGGACGCGGTCGAGTTTCATAGTAAAGCCCCCTAAAGAATCGGTTCGGAATAAGTAACTTCATGATAGCGTTACAGTAATGGTTTTGCAACTAAATAGACGTCTCTGCAGACAATTTGAGATTAGTGTGTAAATAAAGTGAGGTTGCGTTATAAGCAAGGTAAGCGTTTTCTTGTTTTTCGTTAATTAAGTAGGGAGTTGTGGATGATTTGGGAGATCGAAAAAATGATATTGCTAATCTTTTAAAAAATAAAGGAACGGTAATGAATGCGACACAAATTGCGGATGAGCTTGAGTGTAACCGCGCAAATGTCAGTCGTTATTTGAATGATTTGTACAAAAATGGTGATGTTACTAAGAGTGAGGGGCGGCCAGTCTTATATCAATGGTCATCGGTTGAAGAAAAAGAGATACGGCAGAAAAAGATTAATGATAAAAGTGTAAAAGAAATGAGCTTCAAAAAGTTAATTGGTTCTGATGATTCGTTAAAGGTCATGATTCAACAGGCAGAAGCGGCCATTTTGTATCCACCAAGAGGGTTACACACTATTATTTTTGGTGAAACTGGAACTGGGAAATCCTTGTTTGCTGAATGTATGTATCAATTTGCGTTAGAATCAGAAATGGTTAAAGGGGATGCACCATTTATTCGATTTAATTGTGCGGATTATGCAAATAATCCACAGTTACTTTTTGCGCATATATTTGGTGTGAAAAAGGGTGCTTACACGGGTGCCGATCAAGATAAGCAGGGACTGATGGAAAAAGCTGACGGTGGTATTTTATTTTTAGATGAAATACACCGATTGCCTCCTGAGGGACAAGAGATGCTCTTTACCTTTATTGATAAGGGATTTTATCGACCTTTAGGTGAATCTTCAATTACTAAAGAGGCCAGCGTCCAGATTATTGGCGCAACAACTGAAACGTCTGAAAACTTTTTGAGTACATTTAATCGTCGAATTCCGATGGCAATTACGTTACCCCCAATCTCAAAACGGACGATTGATGAACGTTACGGAATGGTTATGAACTTCTTTGAACAAGAAGTTGGACGGTTGAATCAGGATATTATTGTTGAACGTGATGCAATGCTTGCTTTGATGTTGTATGAACCAGAGGCAAATATCGGCCAAATTCAACGGGATATTAAAGTTGTTTGTGCGAAGGCTTTTTTGTATTTCAGAACACATGATGCAACGTCATTGTACATTCGATTAAAAGATTTACCTTTGAATGTTCAAAAGGGTCGCCTAGAAGGTAAATCAAAATATAAGAAGATTGATGTTTTAATGGACCGTTTAGCAAAAAGAACGAATGAAAAAAATACACAGGTTGTTACATTTAAAAATAATGAAACGGTTGAAAAAAACGACCAAAAACCAACTGTCTATGAAACAATTGATAAGAAGGTCAGTGAAACTGATCAACAAAATTTAAAATCGTTGAATCTTAAAATGTTAATTGATTCAGATAATAAGGGTTATTTCAAAGATTATATTGAACAATTATCTGGCGAGGGTGTTCGTAAAGAGTTATTGCCAGATGATGTCTGGTCTATTACCAATGAGGTTTATGATTTAGCCCAAAATAGATTAGGTCAAAAATATAACGAAAGCGCGCGTTTTGCTTTTGGATTACATCTGGTTAGCGCAATCGAACGCATTAGAAAAAATGTCGCAATCGTACATCCCGACCTAAATAACTTACGTCAAAAAAATCCCAAGGCATTTCGTGTGGCTTTGGAGATGGCTGATAGAATTGAACATGAATTTGATATTGAAATTCCATTAGATGAGATTGGGTTTATCACAATGTTTCTAAGTTCCGACTTAAGCGAAAAGAAACAACAAAATGAAATTAAGGTCGGTATCATTGTATTAATGCATGGGGCATCAACTGCCTCTTCAATGTTACAAACGGCTCAGGAATTACTGGGAACAACAAAAGGAAAGGCAATTAATATGCCACTGGATGTGAATGTCTCAGAAATTTATGATCAAGTTCGAGATTACGTATTAGACAGTCAAGAACGGTTAAAAAAAGGCCTACTTCTTTTAACGGATATGGGCTCATTAACCAGTTTCGCTTCGATGTTGGGCGAAGAAACAGGAATTAATATTCGAGCGGTTTCAATGACCAGTACGCTAGTTGTCCTTGAATCATTAAGGATTGCGATTGCTGGACGTGAGTTAGAAGATATCTATGCGAATGCGCAACATATTTTTGAATCATCCGTTAAAGAACAATTTTTCCATATGCGTCCTAGAAAAAAGGCAGTTATTGTTGCTTGTTTCACTGGCGAAGGGGTCGCTGCTAGACTATACGATCGAATTGTGCCAATTGTAAATGAAGATGAAGTAAAAGTTATTCGAATGCAGTATTTAGAAAAAGATGCTTTTAAAAAACATATAAACACATTAATGCGGGATTACGATGTGAAGGCGATTGTTGGAACCGTTGAAGTTTCTTACCAAAGAGTGCCATTTTTCTCAGCTCTAGATATCTTCAACGATGAAACATTACAAGTCTTACAACGAATGCTATCTGATAGTGATTTAACACAGGAGACGATTACAGCGTTAGAAGGCAGCATTAACTCTGTTAATTCGGTACCTGATTTAATTCATACTATTCAAACAATGATTATTAAAATTCAATCCGATTTACAGATTGTTCTCGATCCCGAGATTATTGTGGGCATTATGATGCATTTAGCTTTCCTAGTAGATTCAAGACTAAAAGATCAACCGATTAAACCGTTTGATAACATTCAAGAATTTTCAGCTGAAAAACATTTACAGATGGAAATTGTTAAAACGGCACTGATTATTGTCGAAAAAATGTATAATATTACGATTTCAGATGATGAAGTCGCTTATATTGTCCAAATATTTATGGGTAATACATTGAATAAAATCAGTGTGTAGTGGCAAATCACAGTGTGTAAGTGAAATAAAAGGCCTTAGAAAACGCTTTCGGTAAGCGTTTTCTAAGGCCTTTTATTTTTGGCACGTAACTTGCGTATATAAGAGTATAAATAGAAAAAGGAGTGGTAGATTATGAAAACGATTATGTTAGTTTGTTCAGCAGGGATGAGTACAAGTTTACTGGTGTCAAAAATGCAAAAAGCAGCAGCAGCGGAAAATTATGATTCAGAAATTTTTGCGGTTGGTGCTTCAGAAGCAGATTCAATGCTTGAATCAAAACCAGTTGACGTATTAATGTTAGGCCCACAAGTTCGTTTTATGAAAGACGAATTTGAGAAAAAAGTTGCCGATAAAGATATTCCGGTAGAAGTCATCAACATGCAAGATTATGGCATGATGAACGGCGAAAAAGTACTCGCAACAGCTAAAACATTACTTAAATAAAAAAGGGTGGTCACAATTATGAATGAAAATGATGCACAAATGCAAACAATCATGGGGTTGATTGTGAATGGCGGAAACGCTAAGAGTGATTCTATGGAAGCAATCCATGCTGCAAAAAAAGGTGATTTTGAGACAGCGGCTGCTAAATTAGCCGATGCCGATAAATCATTAATTGAAGCGCATCATTCTCAAACAGCAATGTTAACGCAAGAAGCCTCAGGGGATCCGGTACCAGTTAGTTTATTAATGGTTCATGGACAAGACCATTTAATGAATGCAATTACATTCAGAGACTTAGCCGGTGAGGTAGTAGACATGTACAAAAAGATCGGGTAAGTATCAGAATTTAAGGAGGAACTACTCATGGATAAATTTATAAAATGGATGGATATTCACTTCATCCCAGTAGCTTCAAAAATAGGCGCACAGAGACATTTAATAGCAATTCGAGATGCTTTCGTTGTTATCATGCCTCTTATGATTTTGGGTGCCTTAGGAACATTGGTTAATAACCTTCCTATCCCCGGATTTACAAATTTCATGGATGGACTATTTCCTAAAATAGTTAATGAAGCGCCAATTTGGAAAAGTTTAGGTGGCGGCGTTTGGAATGCAAGTTTTGGTATTATGTCATTATTCATTGCATTCTTAGTCGCTCATAACGTTGCAAAATCATACGGTAAAGATGGTATGGCCGCTGGTACAGTATCAGTTGCTTCATTCTTTGCACTTGGCGGTTTACAATTAGCCGGTATGACTTCAACAGGATTATTCGTGGCACTTCTTGTTGCGTTAATTTCAGGAGAATTATTCCAACGTTTAAGTGGTAACAAACACTTAATTATCAACATGCCTGATGGTGTTCCACCTGCTGTAGCAAAAGCATTCGCATCATTATTTCCAGCAATGATTGTTGTCACAATCTTTGCCTTTATCAATACATTATTCCAAGGATTCGGCGTAACTGATATTATTGCATCATTCTACAAACTTGTTCAAGAACCATTCATGGGCTTGGCAAACTCATATCCATCAGCATTATTATTAGCATTCATCGCACCATTCCTATGGTTCTTTGGATTACATGGTGCTAATATGATTGATCCACTAATGCAAACAATTAACGCACCTGCTATTGCAGCTAACGTTAAAGCACTTAGTGAAGGTAAAGCAATTCCATTTATTGTTAACAAACCATTCTTTGATTCATTCGTTAACTTAGGTGGAACTGGTGCAACAATTGGTTTAATTATTGCCATCTTCATCGTTGGTCGTAAAAACAAACCTTACAAAATGATTAGTTCATTGTCAGCAGCTCCTGGAATCTTTAACATTAACGAACCAATGATGTTTGGATTACCAATTGTGTTGAACCCAATCATGTTTGTACCATTTATCCTAACACCAATGGTACTTGTGACCGTTGCCTATGTGGCAACTGCTACCGGAATTGTGCCGGCAGCCACGGTAATGCCTCCTTGGGTTACACCACCAATTATTGGCGGAATCTTGGCAACTAAGAGTATGGCGGGTGGTGTTTTAGCCGCAGTCAATGTGGTTATCTCAGCATTAATCTATGCACCATTTGTTATCTTAGCAACAAAAGAAGTCGAAAAAGCTGAAGAAGAAGCTTTGGACAACAAATAAAATAAAAAGCAAATCTCTTTACGTAATTTATGTAGAGGGATTTTGTGCTAAATAAAGGAGTTTACTATGGCTAAATATGAATTTCCAAAAGATTTCTGGTGGGGATCCGCTGCGAGTGGCCCACAATCTGAAGGACGCGTTGCGGGCGATGGCAAAGCTGATAATATCTGGGATGCTTGGTATCAAACGGCTCCCGAAAAGTTTTTTAATCAAGTCGGTCCGGAAAAAACATCGATGGTTTATCAAAAGTACCAAGAAGATATCTCTCTGATGAAACAAACTGGCCATAATTCATATCGAACTTCAATTCAGTGGTCACGATTAATTCCGAATCCATTTACGGGGGAAGTCAATCCAGAAGCCGTTACCTTTTATAATCATTTAATTGATGATTTAATTGCCGCCGGAATTGAACCGTTTATTAATTTGTATCATTTCGATATGCCGATGGTACTTCAAGAAAATGGTGGCTGGTTAAATCGTGAAGTAGTTGATCTATATACCGATTATGCAGAAACGTGTTTTAAATTATTTGGTGATCGGGTTAAGAAATGGTTTACTCAAAATGAACCAATTGTTCCCGTTGAGGGTGGCTATTTATATGGGTGGCACTTGCCCGATGAACGGAATTTAAAGCATGGCGTCCAAGTGGCTTATCATGAAGCTTTAGCGAGTGCTAAAGCGGTCGAGAAGTATCATGCACTTAATTTAGGTGGAACGATTGGGATTATTTTAAACTTAATGCCCACGTATCCCAAGGATGATACAAATCCGGCAGATGTTAAGGCAGCTAAATTCGTAGATGGTTTCTTTAACCGTTCATTTTTAGATCCCGCAATTAAAGGGACATTTCCAAGTGATATCGTTGATTGGTTAGGTGAGTATGACTTAATGCCAATCTATCACCAAAGTGATTTAGTTATCATTAAAGAAAATACGATTGATTTATTAGGTGTAAACTATTATCAACCAAGACGAGCGGCAGCAAAAGAAATTCAAGTTGAACCAGAAGGTGAGAACGGTTGGATGCCCGAAGACTTCTATACGGTATATGATATGCCAGGGAAAAAAGTGAACCCGTATCGTGGTTGGGAAATATATGAAAAAGGCATTTATGATGCGCTGATTAATATTAAAGATAATTACGGTAATATTGATTGTTTTATCTCTGAAAATGGGATGGGCGTTGAAGATGAAGCAAGGTTTATCAATGCTAATGGTCAAATTAACGATGATTATCGAATTGAATTTATTCAAGACCATCTGAAATGGGTGCATAAGGCGCTTGAAGAAGGCAGTCATGTTCATGGGTACCATATGTGGACATGTATGGATAATTGGTCATGGTTGAACGCCTATAAGAATCGTTATGGATTTATTAGTGTTGATTTGGATAACGAGGCTAAGCGGACAATTAAAAAGAGTGGATACTGGTTTAAAGAAATGACAGAACAAAATGGATTTAACGACTAAAATGTGGAGGCACTGACTTATGGAAATGGAAATGAAATTAAAAATGCCGGCGACTTATTTGTTTGATCAGATTATGGAATCCGTATTATATGATATTCATACACAAACGGGTCGTAAGTTGAAGAGGAACCAATTAGAGGGTTTTGAATTCACAAAAAACTTTTCAAAAACGCAAACGGCTGCGCTAAAAGTAACTAAAATTGTTGAGAATGAAAGTTATCATTTTCAAACTGAAAACAACCGTAACAAGTTTGAAGTGGGATATGAAATTATCGCGGTTGACGCCGATCATTGCTTGTTAAGTTATAAAGAATCAATGACCTCTAAGGGTAAGATGCAGCAAATGAATGACGTCTTTATGAGTATGATGATGAGTTTCTTCAAAAAGAGAAATTTCAAAAAAATGATGAAACAAATTGAAGGTAAGTACGCAACTAGTTAGACAAAAATAAGAAGTGAGTCGATAATTATGGGTCTACAATATCTGTTGTTGGTAATAGAGAATTAATTCTATTACTAATGACAGATTTTTTTGTATAATGACAAAAAAAGACCCAAAAGCCATAAGACTTTTGGGTACGGGTTCATCCAAATTCGCTATTCATTCCACCTTCAAAAGAAAAATCAATAAGAAAGAAGGAATCTCCGCATGTCTAATCATACTAAATTTTGGCTTGAAATAGAAGACAGTAATCTAACGATTATTGATTATTACACCTCAAGCGATCACGTCGCCCGGTTTAACGGTATTCTTGATTATCAACCGAAAGCTTGTCCCAACTGCGGAATTAAGAACGAAGGTCAGATAATCAAATACGGCTGGCGTCAAACGACTATTCGATACCCTAAGGTATCGGGAAAAGACGTTATTCTCTCACTCAAACGAAGATATTTTAATTGCCACGAGTGCCAATCCTACTTTTTGGCTCAAACAAGTGCGGTCCCTAAGAACTGTACAATATCTAATCTATCTAGAAAACTTTGTTTGACTAAGCTGGCAGAACCCGTTTCTTTAACCCATATTGCCGATGAGCTTTCAACTTCTGATTCCTTTGTAGGCCGCATTTTAATGACGTCCGAACGAGATTTTAAACCAAATTACACGTTCTTACCCAAGGTCCTCCTACTTGACGAAGTCAAGAGTACTAAATCCGCTACAGATGCCATGAGTTTTGAATTTATGGATGCTAGTAATCATGAATTAATTGATCTTTTATCTTTTCGACGGCTCTATCAAATACAACGTTATTTTTACCGTTATTCAGCCGCGGCTAGAAAAAATGTGAAAATTATCGTAACTGATATGAATTATGCGTATCCTAAACTGGCTAAAGAAGTCTTTCCCAATGCAATTGTTATCATTGATAGCTTTCATATAATCAATTCGGTGAATCGTGGATTTACCAAAACAAGAATCAGACTCATGAAAGAACTGCCAACATCGTCAAAAGATTATAGAGCACTGAAAAGATACTGGAAACTTCTGTTAAAACCTTCTGAAAATCTTGATTACAAGAATTTTAAAAAATGGACTTATTTTCCGTACTTAATGACGGAGATTGATGTCCTTGACCATTTACTCGCACTGAATCCAGAACTGAAAAGAACATATGAATTAATGAATCAAATCAGGTCAACCCTTCACTTAAGGGACTGGGCAGCTTATAATCTAGCCGTTATGAACACCGAAGGGTGTTCTGAAGAGATAACCAAAAGTATTGAAACGTTACGACTTCATCATTCTGAAATTAAAAGCACTTTCGCACTTCATTATTCTAACGGTCCTTTAGAAGGTACAAATAATAAAATAAAGGTCGTTAAACGCGTTAGTTTTGGCTTCAGAAACTTTCATAGATTTCGAACAAGACTATTTTACACGCTAAAAATACATACTAAAAAAGTCCTAATCACAAAGTGATCAGAACTTTATCAATTTAGTCACCAACAACAGTTGACGAAGAGCCATAATTATCGACTCACTTCTTATTTTTTAATCTAAAACTTCAATGCCGATACCAATAACGCCGGGTCCAGCATGAACGCCAAGAGCTGGGGAAACGTCCCCAAAGTAGATGTGTTCAGCGTTTGGATAGTTTTCTTTTAATTCTTTTAGCATGCTTTCAGCCAAAGGTTTGTTATTGCCGTAGGCCACAGCTAAATCAAAATGCTGTGTATCGCCAATTTTATCATCAACCAGTGATAAAAATTTCTTTAGAGCGGCTTTTTCGCCACGAGCTTTTGCAACGGGGTAGTAGATACCATTTTCATCACATGAAATAATAGGTTTAATATTTAAAAGATTACCCATGATACCAGAAACACGTCCGATACGACCACCAACTTGAAGATAATGCAACGTTGGCAAGTAGAAGAAAACACTACTTTCATCGACAGCTAATTGAACTTTGGTAACAATTTCGCCGAAGTCATTACCTTCTTTAATTAAGTTTGCCGCAAAAATCCCAGCTAAACCGCCACCAATACCAACACTCTTTGTATCAATAACTTCAACTTTTAGCGGTGATGTTTTTGCGAATGTTTTAATCGCGTTATAGGTACCAGAAAGCCCACTTGAAATGGTTGTTGAAATAACATGCGTGTAACCATCGGCTTTAATTTGTTCAAAAATATCTTGAATCGAACCACCTGAAGGCGTTGCTGTTGTTGGAATTTCAGTTTCCATTCGTTCGTAAACTTCTTCCGGTGAAATAGAAATCCGATCTAAATAGGTTGTATCACTAAATGTAATTAAGATGGGAACCATGTAGATATGTTCCTGTTCCATAAATTCCTTAGGAATATCAGCACCTGAATCGACTAATATTGCAATTTTTTCTTCTTTCATGATTTAGTTGCCTCCTTCATAAGCATAACTAATTTTTCACTAATAATATGATTTATAACTGCACTAGCAGCCGTTCGTTGTTCTAATTCGATAATCGTTGTCTCAATTGTAACCGGTTTTAAGTTAGTGTCAAAGGTTAAGGACTTAATTTGCTCATTAAAAATTAAAGCAAAGTTCATATAAGCATCTTCAGCTGAATTATCAACTAAAAGTTGGTCAATACCATTCTTAATGACGGTTAACGGAAAAGCGGATTTTAAAATTGTAATGACAACAATTGCTGCTAGGTGTTCTTTACGGTATCTTTTTTTGATTGGTTTAAACATAACTTCTTTTTTTACATAATTATTAACCATCGTAGCGGTTACGGGTGCTAAATTCAGTGGTTCCAGATATTGGTTCACGAGTTTTATAGATTGATCCATGTACAAATCCAATTCTGGAAAATCTTGCCAAGTTGGTAATGTGATTTTCTTTAAACTATTCAACCAATTTAAAAAAGATTCTGGTACTTTTTGACCCAATAGATAACCCCCTTAACGTAATGACTTTATAATATCATTTACATCTAGTATTGTAAACTAGATTTAATTGTTTTTAGAAGTATATGAAAAAGATGATGTCTATATAAGAATAAAAGTTGTACACTGTAATGGTATTTAATAATGAGAAGGAGTGAATTATTTATGATGGAACAAGCATGTACAACAATTCTAGTTGGAAAAATGGCCACAATTGATGGCTCAACAATGATTGCCAGAAACGATGATACGTTTTTGCCTATTACACCACAACGATTTTTGATGTACCCCGCAGTAGCAGGACGTCATGAAACATTAACTTCGAATAAAAATGGGTTTACCGCACCATTACCAGAAAAAGGGTACCGTTGGACGGCAACGCCTAACGTTGAAGTAGCTAGTAAAGGTGTCTTTGATGAGAGTAGTATTAATGAAAAAAATGTTGCAATGAGCGCTACAGAAAGTGTTTATGCAAATGAACGTGTCTTAGCTTATGATCCTTTAATTAAAAATGGGTTGGCAGAAGATTCATTACAAACAATGGTTGCGCCTTATATTGAATCTGCGAAACATGGTGTTCAGTACTTGGGTGATCTGATTACAAAATACGGTTCACCAGAAGGCAACGGCGTTTTATTTAGTGATAAAAATGACGTTTGGTACATGGAAATCGTTACTGGGCATCACTGGATTGCGCAACGTATTCCAGATGATGCGTACGCAGTTGCAGCTAATCAAGTTGCGATTCAAGAAATTGATTTTAATGATGCTGATAATTTTATGTGGTCGGACGGTATTCGCGAATACGTTGAGGAACATCATTTAAACCCAGATAAAACGGGTTGGAATTTCCGTCATATCTTTGGGACAGACACAGAAAAAGACCGTCACTACAACACACCTCGTGTTTGGTACGGTCAACGTTGTTTAACACCTGAGATTGCGCAAGAACCAACTTCAAGTGAGTTACCATTTATTTGTTACGCAAGTAAAAAAATTAGTGTTGAGGATGTAACTGCCGTTTTGGGCTCACATTATAATGAAACGCAGTATGATCCATTTGGTCATGGTGCTGATGAAGATCGGTTACGTTTCCGACCTATTTCAATGAACAGAACGCAAAATGCACATGTTCTTCAATTAAGAAATGACGTTGACGATGCGCATTCTGCCTTAATGTGGATTTGTTTAGGCGTTCCAGCATTTGCACCATTTGTGCCGTTCTACACAAATGCTACGGATACGGATCCAAGTTATAGTGAAACACCATTAACATTGGATATGACGAGTGCTTACTGGATGTATCGAACGGTTTCGATGTTGACAGAGTCACATTATGCACAGTTTGTTCAAGAAGATGTGGATTACTTAAAGGCTTGCCGTCAACAATTGAAGACGATGGTTTCAGAAATTGATGCCGCTTCTGAAAAGATGAGTGGGGACGACCTAACGGCCTATTTAACGAAACAGAATTATGCGATTGTGGCAGAAATGCGCGAAAGAACGATGGCAATGATTGGTCAATTTATTACTGAAGGATTAACGTTATCTAAATTAACCTTTAATATGGATGCTAATTTATAAAAATAAATCACAAAAAAAGTAGCGCATTAAATTGCGCTACTTTTTTTCGATTATTTACTTGTTTATTTCCTCAACATTGCCTTTAGCATCTTTTTCAACTTGCATATCTGAAATTGAAATGTAACCTAACTTTTTAATTAAGCTATTTTGAATTTTATCTGATTGGATATAACTAATAAATTTAGCCGTTGCATATTTTGGTGATCCCTTAGTGTACATATGTTCATAAGACCAAATTTTCCAATTGTTGTTTTCAACATTCTTTGATGTTGGCTGTACTTTATCAATAGATAGCACCTGAACGTTGTCATTTAAGTATGAGAAAGCTAAATAACTGATGGCGCCTGGTGTTGAAGCAACCATTTTTTGAACCGTCCCGTTTGAGTCTTGTTCTTGCGTTTGTTTAGCGGTTTGTTTTGGAAGAATAATACTATCAAATACTGTACGGGTACCTGAACCAGATGCACGGTTAATCACAACGATTTCTTGATCGGCACCGCCTAATGCTTTCCAGTTTGTAACCTTACCTAAGAAAATATCAGCCAGTTGTGATTTCGAGAGATTAGTGACTTTTGTTTCCTTATTAACAACTGGTGCAATACCTACGACGGCAACTTTGTGATCAACAATCTTTTTGGCATCGACGCCGTCCTTTTGTTCCGCGAAAATATCTGAGTTACCAACTGTAACGGCACCTGTTGACACTTGACTTAAGCCAGTTCCTGAACCACCACCCTGTACGCCAATTGTTAAACCTGAATGGTCATCTTGATAGGTTTCAGCCGCTTTTTCGACTAAAGGTTGTAAGGCAGTTGATCCAACGATTGTAATTTTACCCGTGATTTTTGATGTATCACTTGATGATGAGGATTTACCACACCCTGCTAATAATAGAAGACCCATTGCGACTACTGAAATAAGTGCTGTTTTTTTTCTCATGACTAATTTCTCCTTTTATTTTATGCCCGTATTTAAGAACACCTTTATAGTATCAAGTAATTGTTATCGTTCTGTATGAATCGTGTAATGATTTGTACCAGTAATTGTAAAGAATAGGTAAAGGAAAAGTTAAATGTTTTGCTTTTAATCATGGGGTTATCTATAATAAAAATCATCCTATTATGACAAGTTGTCATAAATGAAAAGTAGAAACAAGGGGGGAATCAAATTGATTCTAGAAATTAAGCACGTTTCAAAAACGTATAATATGGCTGGTGGTACAACTTTTAAAGCCTTGAAAGATATTAATGCATCATTTGATAAAGGAGAACTAGTTTCAATTGTCGGCGAATCTGGAAGTGGTAAATCAACATTAATGAATTTAATTGGTGGATTAGATTCGAGTTTTGACGGTGAAATTACGTATAATGGCGAAAATATTGGTGAATTTTCTGAAAAAGAGTTAGTTAACTTTCACAAAAAAAGTATCGGCTTCATTTTCCAGAACTTTAATTTAATTCCTCATTTAAGTTTGATTGATAACGTTGCTATGGCAATGACACTATCGAATGTTGATAAAACAGTACGTGTGGAGCGCGCTAAAAAACTGTTAACAGATGTTGGTTTACAAGATCATATGACGAAAAAACCTGATCAAATATCTGGTGGACAAAAACAACGTGTTGCAATTGCGCGTGCCTTAATGAACGATCCAGATGTGATTATTGCGGATGAGCCCACGGGTGCCTTGGATTCGGAAACAACGGATGCCGTCTTAGAAATTATTAAAGACATCGCAAAACGCGGTAAGTTAGTTTTGATGGTTACTCACTCTGACCGTGTTGCGGCCTACTCAAGTCGAGTTGTGCGAATTGATAATGGTGCGATTATTTCTGATGACGAACAAGAACAACTTGAATTGCATGCAAATGAAGATGAATTCAAAGGCGAAAAACCTAAAAATTTAAGTCTTTGGTCTGCTATTCGATTAGCAGCGCTTAACATGAAGGCTAAGTTCTCCCGTAATTTACTCGTTGCTATTGGTTCAAGTATTGGAATTATGTCGGTTGTTTTGATGTTATCACTTGGTAAAGGGGTAACAAGTTATATTAAAAGTACAATGTCTAGTTATGTGAATCCAAATGTAACAGAGGTGCATATGAAGGCTAAACCTACCGCTGCCAGTAGCAGTGGGAGCAATACACCGACAACAGCAGCTTCGAGTGCACAGGTAGCGCAAGCTAAGGAACAACAAACGCAAATGGCCGCAATAACCGGTCAAACGGGTTCATTTGCCGAAAAAGATATTAAAAAATTAACCAACGTGAAACATGTTGATTCACTTCAAAAAGGGTATACAGCCATTTCGTTGGGAACAAATACAGTTTCATATAAGGGTAAAAAAGCCAGCTTAATGCAGTTGGGAACGATGAATTCAAGCATCACAAAATCAAATATTACGCAGGGTTCAAAGCCGGGTAAAGATGGTGTCTTGCTGGATAAAACGACTGCCGATACATTGGGTAAAGATATAGTTGGTAAAAAAGTTGAGATTGCGATTGTTTACAATGAAAAAACAATCAAGAAAACAGTTAAGGTTGCTGGTATTTATGAAGCTTCCGGTAGTAGTAGTTCAAGTAGTTTAGTTTACTTAAACTACGCGGATTTACAACAGTTAGTTAAAGATAATAATGAAAAAATTGAACCGAATGTTGTTTATTTGCATACGAATGATAAAGCTAATACGGCCGGAATTAAGGCTAAAGTAAAATCATTGGGATACACAGGTTCAATTCAAGAAAAAATGTCTGAAATGTTTACACAAATGTTGGATATCTTAACGGATGTGTTAACGGCCGTAGCTGCAATATCATTGCTTGTTTCTGCAATCATGATATTAGTTGTGCTGAATATCTCCGTTGTTGAAAGAACAAAAGAGATTGGGGTTATGAAGGCTTTAGGTGCACGTCGAAAAGATATTCGTCGTATTTTCGTTTCGGAAGCATTCTTAATTGGGTTGGCATCTGGCTTAATTGGTGTCGGAGTAACTTACGTCTTAGCCTTTGGGTTAAATGCATTCTCGATTGCAACATTTGATGTTACGATTGTTAAAGTCGCAGCAAGCTATGCCTTCTCTGGAATTTTAATTAGTGTCTTGATTAGTATGTTTGCAAGTTTCTTACCAGCAAACAGAGCATCAAAACTAGATCCAGTTGAATCGTTAAGAAAAGAATAGGCAAAAAGGTTGCATTTTTAAATAAAGACTAGTAATATGACAAGTTGTCACATGACGACTTGTCATTTTTTTGTGTAAAGGAGAAAATATGCCTAAAAAAACGTATTTTAATTTGGATGAAGATAAAAAATTACGAATATTGAATGCCGCAAAGGAAGAATTTTCAAGGGTTCCCTTGTTAGAAGCTTCAATTAGTAATGTCATAAAACTTGCGGGAATTCCACGAGGGAGTTTCTACCAGTATTTTGAAAATAAAGAAGACCTATATTTTTATTATTTTGACACGATTAGACAAAACCAGAGCAAGAGATTTGTTGAGGTATTAAAACAAAATCATGGCGATATTGTTTTAACCATGAAAACTTTCTTTTCTGAAACGATTGCTGATACCGTGTCGGGAGAGAATGCGGCCTTTTTTAAAAATGCCTTTGTGAGAATGGATTTTAAAATGAGCAATCGGATGCAACCACATCATCGACCTCATAGTGGGTCGCATCCACATTTTGGTGGTCCATTTCAACAGAATCAAAAACCAGATTTTGATGTGATGGGTGAAATTGATCGTTCTCTATTAACCATTTCATCAGATGAAGAGATTAGTTTACTCATGTTTTCGTTGATGAGCCCATTTATGAAGACGATTAATGATTATTTTGCGAAACAAAGAGAAGGTACTGAGATTTCGGTTGAAGAGTTGCAAAAAGAATATGAAACAATGGCGAACTGGGTAGCCATTGGGGTTACAAAAAGAAAGGGGGAAAACTAAATGATAAAAATAATGAAAAATCGCGTTAATGGTTGGGCGATTATAGGCGCATTTGTCTTTATGATCGTTCAGGTTATCTGTGATTTATATTTACCAACGTTAACATCTGACATGATTAATAAAGGTGTAGCGCAAGGAAATGTTTCTTATATCTGGCAGGTTGGGTACATCATGTTAGGTGTTGCAGCAGTTGGTATTGTTGCGGCAGTTGGGAATGTTTTTATTGCATCACGCTTGGCGCAAAAGTTAGGTCATAGTTTGAGAAGTAATATTTATGAAAAAGTACTTCATTTCTCAAGTTACGAGTTTGATCAAATTGGTAATTCCAGTTTAATCACAAGAACATCGACTGATGTGCTACAAATTCAAAATGTAACAGTGATGATGTTAAGAATGATGATTCAAGCACCAATTATGTTAATTGGTGCAAGCATCCTAGCATATAATAAACAAAAAGAATTAACGGTTATCTTTTTGGTGGCTGTTCCAATTTTGATTATTGTGATCGCGGCGGTTATGACCTTCGCGGTACCATTATTTAAAACGTTACAAAAAAGAATTGATCATATTAACCTTGTCTTCCGTGAAGGATTAACGGGTGTCAGGGTAATTCGAGCCTTTAATCAGGATGGTTATGAACAAAACCGGTTTGATGGCGTGAATAAAGAATATACGGATAATGCCCGTAAAGTATTTTCAATTACGGCTTTAATGTCACCCATGATGACTTTGGTTTTGAGTGCAACTAATATCGCTATTATCTGGTATGGGGGACATTTGATTGGTGATATGTCGATGCAAGTGGGTAACTTGGTGGCGTTTATGACTTATGCCATGCAAATTTTATCAAGTTTTATGATGTTATCGATGGTCTTTGTTATGTTGCCACGTGCACAGGCAGCTGCAGCGCGTATTAATGAAGTTTTGGATAAAAATGATTCAATTGAAGACAGACCAGGTGCAGTTACAATTGATCGTAGTCAATTAGGTGAGAGCCAATTGTCATTTAATCAAGTTAACTTCCGATATGTAGGTGCTGAAAAAGCAGCGTTAACGGATATTAATTTTGAGGCAAAAGCTGGTCAAACGATTGCTATTATTGGTGGAACAGGTTCTGGGAAGTCAACATTAATTAATTTAATTCCACGTCTCTTCGATGTTGAATCAGGGGATATCAAAATTGATGGTAAATCAATTTACGAATTAACGCAGGCAAGTTTGCATGATCAAATCTCACTTGTCCAACAAAAAACGGTTCTCTTTAAAGGAACCATCCGTAGTAATTTACAATTTGGTAACGAAAATGCGACGGATGAAGAAATGTGGCATGCGCTTGAAATTGCGCAAGCTAAATCATTTGTTGAGGAATCGACGGATGGATTGGACGGAATAGTTGAACAAGATGGGGATAACTTCTCAGGAGGTCAGAAACAACGACTTGCTATTGCGCGATCATTAGTGAAAAAAGCTTCAGTTTACTTGTTTGATGATTCGTTCTCAGCGCTTGATTTTAAAACGGATGCTAAGTTACGTGGCTCGCTTAAAACGGATGAAAATGTTAAAGACAGCGTCGTTTTGGTTGTTGCGCAACGAATTTCTAGCGTGACCGGTGCCGATTTAATTTTGGTTATTGACGGCGGTAAAATTGTGGGTAAAGGAACGCATGAGGAATTGAAGGCTACGAATAAGACCTATCAAGAAATTATGCAATCACAAATTAGAGAGGGGGATGCAGAATAATGGCAGATAATAATGGAGCAGGACGCTCAGCTACATCACCAATGCGCGGTGGCCGTGGCGGTGGACCCGGCGGTAATATTGGACGGCCTGTTGAAAAGCCTAAGAATTTTTGGAAAACAATCGGACGCTTGGCGAAGTACATGTCACCTTGGTTACTTTTAATAGGGATTGTATTAGTTTTAGCCATTATTTCTGTTATCTTCCAAGCCGTTTCGCCTAAAATATTAGGGCAGGCGACGACAGAAATTTTCTCTGGTGTGACTAAAGGATTTGCTCAAATTAAGCAGGGTCAAAAAGTAACCTCTTTACCAATTGATTTTAATGCGATTAAAAACATCTTATTCACAGTTGGTGCAATGTACGTTGCATCCGCCTTATTTAGTTTTATTCAACAACTGATTATGACGAATATTTCTCAAAAGACAGTTTATGCACTACGTAAAGATATTAAAGCTAAAATGGAACGTGTCCCAATTTCTTACTATGATACGCATCCTAACGGCGATATTATGTCACGTGCTGTAAATGATGTGGATAATATTTCTGGTACGTTGCAACAAAGTTTTACCCAGTTAGTGACGAGTGTCGTAACATTTGTCAGTGTACTCTATATGATGTTCTCAATTAGCTGGGAATTAACTTTAATTGCTTTAATTATCGTGCCTTTGAGTTTGGGTGTTGTATCATTGATTGCACCTCGTTCTCAAAAATTCTTTGCGGGTCAACAAAAGAGTTTAGGCCTTTTAAATAATCAAGTTGAAGAGACTTATGCAGGCCATACCGTTGTTAAAACCTTTAACAAAGAAGAAAAAAACATTGAGATTTTTGAGAAACAAAATAGTGATTATTATAAAGATTCATGGAAGGCACAATTTATCTCAGGATTAATTATGCCAGCGATGAATTTTATTAAAAATATAGGCTATGTTTTTGTTGCGGTTGTTGGGGGAATTAAGGTCTCACAAGGAACAATCACATTAGGTAATGTTCAAGCATTTCTACAATATGTGAACCAGTTCTCACAACCAATTACTCAGATTGCCAATTTGTCTAATACGATTCAAGCAACAGTTGCCTCAGCAGAACGAATTTTTGAAGTATTGGATGAAGAAGAATTGAAGGATGAAAGTAACGATAATGCGGCTATCTCTGATAACGGTAATAAGATTTCCTTTGAGCATGTCCAATTCGGCTATGCAGATAAGAAACTTTTAATGACTGATTATAATTTGGACGTCAAAGAAGGACAAAAAGTTGCAATTGTTGGGCCGACTGGTGCGGGTAAGACCACGATTATTAACTTAATCGAACGATTCTACGATGTTTCATCAGGTTCAATCCGCCTTAATGGTGTCGATACTAAAAATCTAAAACGTGAAGAGCTCCGAAAATCAATCTCGATGGTTCTTCAAGATACTTGGTTATTTACCGGGACAATTATGGAAAATATTCAATATGGTCGTAAAGATGCAACGGATGAAGAAGTGTATGCTGCTGCAAAAGCGGCTCACGTTGATACATTTGTTCGTCAGTTACCCGATGGCTATCAAACTGTCTTGAACGAAGATGCTTCAAATATTTCACAAGGGCAACGTCAATTATTGACCATAGCCCGTGCATTCTTAGCCGATCCTGAAATTTTGATTTTAGATGAAGCAACGAGTTCTGTTGATACGCGTACGGAAGTCTTGATTCAAAAGGCAATGGATACCTTATTAGATAACCGAACAAGTTTTGTTGTTGCTCATCGTCTATCAACGATTCGTGATGCGGATAACATTATTGTAATGGATAATGGATCGATTATTGAAACTGGAAATCATGATGCTTTGATTGCTAAAAATGGGTTCTATGCTGACTTATACAACAGTCAGTTCACAAATGGTACTATTTAAATAAGATAACGGGTATGATTTTAACAATTGTTGAATTCATGGTCGTTATTTTTTGTTCTGAAATTGGCCAAGTATGTGGACAACCCAATCTTAGATTACTCTATCACCAATTTAGCGTATAATAAAAAAGACTCTAAAATAGTAGATGATTATTTAGAAAATGAGGTTTAATCATAATGAAGCAATCACAAATTAGAAATTTCTCAATCATTGCCCATATTGATCATGGTAAATCAACTTTAGCTGATCGGATTATGGAAGAAACACAGACGGTAAGTGAACGTGAAATGTCGAGCCAATTATTAGATTCGATGGCTGTTGAACAAGAACATGGAATTACTGTTAAATCGAGAACTGTTCGGAGTTATTACACCGCAAATAATGGTGAAACCTTTGAATACAATTTTATTGATACACCAGGACATGTGGACTTTTCTTATGAAGTTTCGAAAAGTTTGGCTGCCAGTGATGGGGCCATTTTATTAGTGGATGCCACTCAAGGTGTTCAAGCACAAACGGTTGCGAATTACCGTTTGGCTAAAGAAAATAACTTGAAAATTATTCCTGTTATCAATAAGATTGACCATCCAAATGCGGACGTGGAAGAAACTAAAATTCAATTAATGGAATTAGCCGATGTCGATGAAGATGAAATGTTATTAATTTCTGCAAAAACGGGAATTGGCGTTGATTTAGTCTTAGAAGCAATTAAAGACCGTATCCCAGAACCAGTCGGAGACATTGAAGCACCACTTAAGGCCTTAGTTTTTGATTCGCATTTTGATGCATTCAAAGGAATTGTTGCTTATATTCGCGTATTTGATGGTGAGTTCAAGGCTAATAACTTACTCCGATTTATGCAGCAAACGACTGATTTTCAAGTTGTTGAGGCAGGAATTTTTAAACCAGATATGGTTGCCGTAGATAGTCTGCATGCTGGGGATGTTGGTTACGTTATCACCGGATTGAAAGATCCTCAATTGGTTAAAATTGGGGATACGTTGACGTCTCAAAACCACCCAACACCAGAAGCGCTTCCCGGGTATAAAGAGTCAGAATCAATGGTTTTTGCTGGATTTTACCCTAAGGATAATAATTACAAAGAATTAAAATCAGCCATTCAAAAGTTAGCTTTAAACGACTCTTCATTCCATTACAAGGAAGAAAAATCTGATGCTTTAGGCTTAGGATTTAGATGTGGATTTTTAGGGATGCTGCATTTAAGCATCATTCGTGAACGTCTTGAAAAAGAATATCAATTAGGCGTCTTAACAACGACACCTAACGTTACGTATCATGTTGTTTTGAAAAATGGCAAAGAAGTTACCGTCGATAATCCCGTTCAATTTCCTGATTTTTCTGAGATTGATCATGTTGAGGAACCATTCTTGGATGTCCATATGACTGTTCCGGATGAACAAGTTGGTGATATTATGAAATTAGCCGAAAAACGTAAGGGGATTTTCCAAGATATGGCTTATAATTCAGGTCAAACTGAGTTGAATTATGCGCTACCTTCATCTGAAATTGCTTACGATTTCTTTAATCAATTAAAATCACTATCACACGGTTATGCAACGATGGAAACCCAGTTCAAAGGCTACCAAACGGCCGATGTTGTTAAAATGGATGTCTTAGTTAATTACGCAACGGTTGATGCTTTAGGCTTTGTGGTTCATAGACAAGATGCTGTTGAGATTGGCCAAAAATTAGTAGAGCAATTAAAATATGCAATTCCACGTAAATTATTTCCAATGCCAGTTCAAGCAGTTGTTGAAAACAAGGCAATTGCGCGCGCGAATGTGCCACCACTTCGAAAGAGTGCAACAACAGGTAGTGATAAAAAGAATGCGGCTAAACAGGATATGCTACGCCGTCAAAGTGCTAATAAACGTTTAGGATCTAAGGCTGAAATGGACTTGCCACAAGAAGTGTTCAATGCCATTTTGGAAGTTAATAACGATAATTAGTCTTTAGAAAGAAGGAACACAATGGGAGTTTTAGAAGTACGTCAACTTTCCCATCAATTTGCGGATAAACAACTGTATGAAGACGCTCATTTCGAATTGAATACAGAAGACCACATGGGTATTATTGGCCAAAATGGTGCCGGTAAAAGTACGTTAATTAAGATTATCACAGGGCAAGAATTACCCGATGAAGGTGAAATTAAGTGGAAGAAAAGCGCCACAATTGGGTACTTAGATCAATATGCTGAGGTAGCTGAAGGTATTACCGTGATTGAATTTTTGAAAACGGCATTTCAACGATTGTATGATATCAGCGATAAACAAACGCAGGCGTATACTGATTACGCTGAAAATTTGGATGAGAAGTTGTTGGAAAAAGCCGGTCGTTATCAAGAAGAGCTTGAGGCTAAGAATTTCTATGATATCGATACTGAGATTGATCGTGTCAGAACGGGGCTAGGACTAGATGCAATTGAAAAAGACCATCAAGTTAGTGAGTTAAGCGGTGGTCAACGTTCAAAAATTATTTTAGCTAAGTTATTATTGGAGAATCCTGAAGTTATCTTATTGGATGAACCGACTAATTATTTAGATACGGAACATATCGACTGGTTAACTGATTATTTGAATCAATTTGAAGGCTGTTTTATGGTTATTTCCCATGATTTTGAATTTTTACAAAATGTGACGAATACGATTATCGATGTTGCATTTGGGAAGATTACAAAATATCGTGGTAATTTTAAGGCAGCAATTAAGCAAAAAGAAGCAAAAAAAGAAGCTCAATTGAAAGCCTTCCAGAAACAACGTCTTCAAATTGAAAAAGATGAAGCTTATATCCGTAAAAATAAAGCCGGAACTCGTGCTACGATGGCTAAGTCCAGACAGAAACGTTTGGATAAAATTGAACGCGTCACGCCACCGAGTGATATCGTAAAAGGTAAATTTGATTTTCCTTACTTGGATACTGGATCTGCATCAACGTTAGCCGTTAAAAATCTGTCCGTTGGTTATAAAACACCGTTACTATCACCGGTAACTTTTTCACTGTCACATCAAGAAAAAGTTGTTTTAAAGGGATTTAATGGGATTGGTAAATCAACTATGATTAAGTCAATTCTGAAGTTAATCCCAACCTTTGGTGGGTCGGCAGAATTTTCTGATTCTGTTGTCGTAAACTATTTTGATCAAGATTTAATTTGGGATAATAAAGAAATGACGCCATTACAAATTATTCAAGATGAATACCCTGATTTGGAACCTAAAACGATTCGTCGTCGTTTAGCTAAATCAGGTATTAATGCTGCTAATACTATGAAATCAATTGGTATTCTAAGCGGTGGGGAACAAATGAAAGTGAAGTTAAGTTTGGTTGAATTAAAACCAAGTAACTTTTTGATTTTGGATGAACCTACTAATCATTTGGATGATGACACGAAAGATGCGCTACAAAGGGCAGTTCGTCGTTTCCCCGGTAATGTTTTATTAGTTAGTCATGAATCTCCATTTTATGAATCTTGGATTGATAAAGTATTTGATGTTGAAGCAATTAGAATTCAAAAATAATAATGAATGGCCTTAAGATTAAGTCTTAAGGTTATTTTTTTGTACAAAAAAAGCACCAACCGAAGTTGATGCTTCTTGATATGGTACTTACCGAAGTAAATAGATTGTATGAATTCCACAAAACAGTGACAATCAGACATACCTACAATGCGGTAGGTAAAAAATGCCCCATCTTCGAACTAATCACTAGCCGCCGCAGCGGAACAACCGAAGTTGTCTGATTTTACTCGACTCATCGCATATATTCAGTGTAACACGATACGAGTGTTTCGTATAGCGTTTATTTACCCCAAAGGAACTGAATGACTGCCTGATCAACTTTGTCATTACTATGGAGCTTACTATGTTGAGCATTTTCACCAGTAATTTTTAGCTCTTTATACGATTTTACTTGGTCTTTTAAAAGATAACTCATCGAACGTGCGGAGACAATGCTGACGGCAGTATCTGAATTAGAACCATCGTCGATATCACCATAAATGACAAAGACATTTGTATTTGATGGGAATTTTTTGCGGTTCTCATAATAACTTTGGTAGTTCTCAGATTTTGATTTAGGTTCACCATTCTTTAAGAGAACATTTTTGTTAGCTTCTTCATTCATACCAAGAACGCCATTAATTGGAACAGCGATTGGCACAAAATTGTTTAACTTGGGATCTGATTCTTTTCTAACGGATTCGGCCCAGTAGACTGCGGATGAACCACCCATAGAATGGGCAACAATATTAACAGCCTTAATTTTATATGATTTTTGTAAATGAGTTACAATTTCTCCAATCCATTCGCCTTCTTCAGGTATTTGAGCATTGCTGCGTTTGAAGACGACTTGAATAATGGGATTTTTTACGGATTCCTGCCAGTCACCAGAGTAAGTGACGTCGCCCGTTGAAGAGACAATTGCCGTTAGAACTTTTTGCGCCTTGTCTGATTTTTCAGCGGCAGCGATCATAGCATTGGTTGAGTTTGCCGACCCGCCATAACCATGGACGTACAAGGTTGGTACTTGATTTGTATCTTTTGTTGAAACGGTAACGACATTTTTTGATGGGGTCTTGTTCAAGAAAAAGAATCCAGTGCCTAATCCTAATATTAGTAAGATGGTAATTAATATGCCATATTTTTTCATTAATAATCTCCCCCTATTGTAAGTAATTTACTCCATTATAGGTCAACGATTCTTGTCGTACAAATTTAGAGCCAGTTATGGTAAGCTATATGCGAAGATACTTAAGAAAGCCGAGGTTTAATAATATGTTTACGGTAAAATCAACTAGGGATTTAGATGGTCAAATATACAAGGATGCTCTAACAATCAGGAAAATCGTTTTTGTTGGCGAACAAAATGTCCCAATCGAGTTAGAAATCGAAAATGAGGCAGAGGCAATTCATTTTGTAGGCTATAAAGATGACAAACCTGTTGTCACAGCACGCACAATAGTCGAAGATTCCGAAACATGGCATATTCAACGTGTGGCAACGATTAAAGATGCTCGTGGTCAACACTTGGCAACAGATATATTAATGTTTATCGAAGGGTTTGCAACCGTTTATGACATTAAATATCTAACGTTAGGTGCACAAGATCAAGCACAAAATTTTTATAAAAAATTGGGTTATGAGATTGAGGGAGAAGGATTTATGGATGCCGGAATCCCGCATCACACAATGGTTAAAACGATTGAAGGAGCTTAAATGGCAAAAGAAACTGCATTTTCCAAATTGTTAACGGATGAACGTTATGCGTTTGCGAGCGAACTCGGAAACAAGTATCACAAAGATGCTAGTCAAATATTATTTACCTATCTGAAATTTATGGCGGACGGAACGCAAAATCAATCAAAGTCATTGCAGAAAAGTTTGCCAGAAATTGATAAGAAGTTTCAAACGTATCTAGAAAGCTAGAGATGGAAGGTATGGACAGTGAATAACAACCCATTAACAAATCTTATGAAACAAGATAGATTGATTGTCGGTATTAGTGAAATCAGTAAAATGACAGGCGTTTCAACACGACAACTACGCTATTGGGAACAAAAAGGGTACATTGAAAGTATTGCGGATGATAGTGCAAAAGCCCGTGAGTATCGCTTGGATATGGTTATAAAAGTGAGTCTCATAAAATCAGAATTAGACGAAGGGTATACATTAGTTGCGGCAATTGAACGTGTTAATGGAAAAATGGCTATTTTTAAACAATTTAAACATTTTATAATTGACCGTGTTTCGGATGTTGGTAAACAAGGCAATAAAACCGTGTTTGATATGGGCTATTTTGATCAGACTGAGAAGCAACGTTTGTTTGCAGTTATTGATGAAGATGGGACTCATTTTGAACTTAGAGACGTATAAAAAAGAATTTTAAAATAAATGAACAAAACACTTGCAACCGTTTTCATATGTGTTATACTTTATTTGTAGCAAGGAAAGCTATCGAAATCCCTGAACAAAATAAAACTGAAGTCACTTTTTTAAACTCACTTAATGGTTTTTAAAAACGGAGTTAGTTGGACGATGTTTAGTGCTGAAGATAGTTGAAAAATGTAACACAAGTTATTGACGTTGAGAGACGTCGAGCAAGGCGTATTAAAACGGTGCCGGTCTTGAGCATTAAAAAGCAAATCAAGACACATCAAGTTAGATGATGTTTACTCCGATAGTTTAGAATTTTGGTATTAGCGACGTCGTGAGACGTCGAACGAGGTTTTAAAACGGTGCTAGTCTTGAGCGCTAAAAAGCAAATCAGGACACATCAATTTAGATGGTGTTTCAAATTTACAATGTATGGCAAGTCATTGACGTTGAGAGACGTCGGGTAAGGCGTATTAAAACGGTGCTGGTCTTGAGCGCTAAAAAGCAAATCAGGACACATCAATTAAGATGATGGTTTAAATTTACAATGTACGGCAAGTCATTGACGTTGAGAGACGTCGGGTAAGGCGTATTAAAACGGTGCCGGTCTTGAGCATTAAAAAGCAAATCAAGATATCGAATTTTGATGATTCAAGTTTTAGTAGAACGAATAATCAGATTCACAGGTATTTGGTCTTGAAGAAACGTTTGAACTCGAATGGATAGACAAATCGCTCAAAGGGCGTCATTCGAAATTGTATGATTAATGCATGTAAAAGCGACTTCATAGAACTAGATAAGTATAAAGATATAGAGGCGAAACATATTAACAATCAAGCAAAATCGACTCTCGGTAACACGGGTTTCGGCTTTCCTACTACAAAAAGATAGGATTCGAGACATTTCTTAAAAAGAATGTTCGAATCCTATTTTAATGCAAAAAAATGGAAATCATAAAAATGACCAATATAAATATTACGATAATTGAAGAAGTTGACTTAATACCTAATATGTTTTTATCAATAAAGTATGCTGATGAAAGTATTAAGTTTGTAAGAAGTTAATTGAATATAGATGAAATTAATGCATTTAAAATAGATATCGCTGATGACGGTAAGAACTCTTTTGTTGGTTAACTAATGCTGAAGTGATTATAGTAATAATCTAAACTCCCACGTTTAGGCATTTTAAATTGAAAGGTTAGGCAATCCTAAGAAATAAGTTACAATTCATCCGTTATTCTGATATAATAAATTTACTATTAAGAAAATGGAAGTGAATTGATTAACTAATGACAAAAAATGAAGGCCCGAATATGACACCTATGAAGGAAGATTATTTAAAAATTATTTTTGAATTAGGCGGTACGCAAAAGAAAATATCGAACAAACAGATTGCGCTTAGTCTGAACATTGCGGCCGGATCAGTTACAGAAATGGTCAACAAACTTGTTAAAGAAGAACTAGTTGAACATACGCCATACGCAGGTATTTCGTTAACGAAACCTGGGATATTATTGGCCGAAGATTTAGTGCGTAAACACCGTTTGTGGGAGTGTTTCTTAGTTTATAAGTTAAACTACAAATTACAAGACGTCGATGGCGAATCAGAATTACTTGAACATGTGACAAGTGAATATTTACTTGATCACTTAAATGAGTTCTTGGGTTATCCAACACATTGTCCACATGGTGGCGTTATTCCTGATAAAGAAGGTAACTATGAGGAAGATAGCCATTTAGTTTTAGAAGCGGTTGAAGATGGAACTAAAGTTAGTATTGAACGTTTCATCGATAATCATGATTTGTTAACTTACTTAGATGACTTGGAATTACACATTGGTGATAAATTAACAGTTGTCTCTCATGCACCTTTTGAAGGACCCGTTGAAATCAAGCTGGAAAATACTGGTGAGGTTAGAAATATCAGTTATAAAGCTGCTCATTATATTTTTGTTAAGTAAGATTGTAACGAAAAAATTGAATTAAAAGTCATAGAGGTTGTTGATATCAAATTGATATCGGCGGCCTTTTTTTGTTAGATCAAAAATATTTAATAATCGGTAAAATGATTTAAGGTTAACCTAAACTTTTTGTTTACAATGTATAAAGTTTGAGTATAATAAGGAATTGAGAAAGAAAATAATTAAAGGAGTGGTGAAAAATGTCGAAAGAAGTGCAAGAACCAAAAATGGCTACCACAACAAAGAGTGCTAGTTTAGAAGAAGTAAATGGATCAGTCGAAGTTCCAAAAAGTGCCGGTTTTTTACGGACCTTATGGGCATTTAGTGGGCCGGGTGCGTTAGTAGCCGTTGGTTATATGGATCCAGGTAATTGGATTACATCAATCGTCGGTGGTGCTCAATACCGTTACTTACTATTGTCAGTCGTTATTTTCTCTGGACTTATCGCCATGTTAATGCAATATATGGCCGCTAAGTTAGGGGTCGTTACAAGAATGGATTTAGCACAAGCAATCCGTGATCATACCAACAAACCAGTTGGGTTCCTTTTATGGATCATGACAGAATTAGCAATTATGGCAACAGATATTGCCGAAGTAATTGGTGGGGCGATTGCCTTGCAATTACTTTTCGGAATTCCATTAACAATGGGCGTTATGATTACCATCTTAGATGTTTTCTTACTACTATTGTTAACAAAATTAGGATTTAGAACAATTGAAGCAATTGTTGCGACATTGATTGCATCAATTTTAATTATTTTCCTTTACTTGGTCGCTTTATCAAAACCAAGTTTAGCAGGTATCATGGGTGGTATCTTACCAAGAGCATCAATCGTTATGAACCATGATCAATTAACATTAGCTTTAGGTATCGTTGGTGCAACGGTTATGCCACATAACTTGTACCTCCATTCTTCAATCGCTCAAACACGTCAATACGATTCGAGTGACGAAGAAGAAGTTGCAAAGGTTGTGCGTTTTACAACTTGGGATTCAAATATTCAATTATTTGGTGCAACAATCGTTAACAGTTTGCTTTTACTTTTGGGAGCTGCTTTGTTCTTCGGACATGCAGATCAACTTCAAGCGTTTGGTGATTTATACCGAGCATTAAGTGATAATACGATTGCTAAAGGGATTGCATCGCCCGTACTGTCAACGTTGTTTGCCGTAGCTTTATTGGCTTCAGGACAGAATGCGACGATTACCGGAACCTTGACCGGTCAGATTATCATGGAAGGTTTTATACATCTAAAAATGCCATTATGGGCACGTCGATTAGTGACACGTATAATCGCAGTAATTCCTGTTATGATCGCCGCAATTATTTGGGGTGGTACTGAAGGTGTCCTAGATAACTTGCTTGTGTATTCACAAGTATTCTTATCTGTCGCCTTACCATTCACAATGATTCCATTAATCTGGTTCACCTCTTCAAAGAAATACATGGGCGAACGATTTGTTAATCCATTATGGGTATCAATCATTGGTTGGGCTGCCGCAATTGGTTTAACAATTTTAAATATTCAATTAGTCTTCAATTTAGTTATTCAATTTTTCGAAGAAATTTTATAGAATAGGGAGAAAAATCACATGAAAAAAAGTTTTGAATTACCAAAGCATAAGAACATTCTTGTTGGGGTCGATAATTCGGCTGACGCACAGTTAGCATTCTTAAATGCGGTTAGTCATGCTTTAGATGATGATTCTCTGCTACACATTGTGACTGTTCTGGAGTCAGACGATTTGAACGTTTTCCAAGTTTTAACAAAAGATACATTAGCTGAAAAACGCTTGAAGGTTGAAAAACAACTTCAAGAATATAAACAAAGTGCATTAGATGCGGGTGTTAAGGAAGTCCATATTGTTCTTGCCGAGGGTGAACCCGGAGAAACGATTGTTAAGGATGTTATTCCTGATGTGAAACCTGATTTAGTCGTTGTTGGATCAGCGGTAACTAAAGGATTGGGTAAATATTTAGGCAGTCAGGCAGCATACGTAGCTAAGTACGCACCAGTTTCAGTAATGGTTGTTCGTTAATAGGAATAAGTTATACAAAATGATTAAATCTACTAAAGATTTAATCATTTTTATTTGGGAAACGTTTACTTGTTTATTTATATATAAGGTTTATGTTATGCTTTTATGTATAACAAAATTAGGAGTAAAGTGATGATATCAAATTATATTTCAATGTTAAAAGATGAGTTTAAAGGGTATAACTTGGCCAAGTTGGCTAAGGATTTAATGGCAGGATTAACGGTTGCTGCAGTTGCGATTCCATTAGCTTTAGCTTTTGGTGTGTCAAGTGGTGCAACGGCTGCTGCGGGTCTGATAACTGCAATTGTCGCCGGTATTCTGATCAGTACATTATCGGGCGCTTATTATCAGATATCCGGGCCAACTGGTGCAATGGCTGCTGTATTAATGGGTGTAATTGCACAGTACGGACTAAAAGGGGTTTTTATTGCCACTTTAATTGCGGGCATTATTTTATTATTAGCCGGTATTTTTAAATTAGGGGTTCTAACAACTTTCATTCCGGCACCTGTTATTACGGGTTTTACGTCGGGTATTTCAATTATTATCGCGTTTGGTCAATTAGATAATTTTTTTGGAACGCATTCAACTGGGGGCAGTTTAATTGAGAAGATTGGGAGTTATTCTAGTCTTGGATTCCAGCCTAAACTGGCAACAACTTTGATGGCGGTTTTAGTCGTCATCGCATTATTTATTTTTCCTAAAAAATGGAATAAAGTGATACCTGCTTCTTTAATCGCTATTATTGTGACGACTGCCATTACGATGGTATTTAAGTTAGATGTTGCGACTGTTGGTAAAATTCCAACGAGCGTTATTAGTGGGGATCGGTTACAACTGGGATCATTAGATCTTCAGACCGTTGAAAATTTAATTGTTCCCGGGGCAAGTATTGCTTTGTTAGGAATGATTGAAAGTTTATTGTGTGGTGCTTCAGCCGGTCGTATGACTGGGAAGGCATTGGATAGTAACCAAGAATTAATTGCCCAGGGTATTGGAAATATGATCCTACCGTTCTTTGGTGGGATTCCAGCTACGGCCGCAATTGCTAGGACAAGTGTGGCAATTAAATCGGGTGCACAAACGCGATTAACCGGTATTTTTCATGCACTCGCATTGTTAGTTTCAATGCTTTTATTGGCACCGATTATGGCACAGATTCCTTTGGCTGCATTAGCCGGTGTTTTAGTTGTAACTTCATGGCGCATGAATGAGTGGTCAGCTATAAAATATCTGTTTAAGAATAAATTTAAAAGCGCCTTAATTTTATTTTTCTTAACGTTGGTTAGTACGGTTATCTTTGATTTGAGTACAGCTATTATGATGGGTGTAATGGTCGGAATCGTTATCTTTGTGGCTAAAAGTTCGATTCTGGATGTCGTGGTTGAAGACGTTGATTTAAGTAAAGTTGAGACGACACAAGAGGGATTGAAAGCCGACTGGGCCGTTGTTTATATCACCGGACCATTATTCTTCATGTCTGCAGATCGTTTGGATAAGGCATTGCAACCACTTCACGAACGAGATTTAGTTATCTTCTCGTTGCGCGGGGTACCATCAATTGATAATACAGCAATGGCCGTCATTCAAGATTTTTATCAGGATGCTCAGAAAAAAAATCACGAAGTTATCTTTTCTTCTGTTCAACCAAATGTGATGAAAATGTTTGAACGATCAGGATTTGAAGAGACAGCAGGAAAAGATGCGTTCTATTTCTCAGTTGACCGTGTGCTAAAAGAAATTTTATAAAAATGTAGATTGATTGACAAGAATATTTCAGCATGTTAAGATTCATTCAACTTAATAAATGAAGTTAACACAAAAGTAGTTCTTTATCTGGGAGTCAGAAAGTTGGTGGGTGATGCGAACCAATCAGGATAAACGGACCAAATACGTTAACGTTATTTAAATATCGGATAAATATCTAGAACCGTTATCATCTAGTGAGTGAGAATTTGTGTTCTCAAATAAACTGGGTGGTACCACGGCTAGAGTCGTCCCTGATACAATATTTAATATTGTATCAGGGACTTTTTTTGTCCAGAAAAGGGGTAATAAAAATGCAAAATATAAATTGGAGTAAGGTTCGATATCAAATTTTTCATGATAAATACTAGAACCGACTAAAAAATAGGAGTGTTTACTAATGAAAAATAAATTATCGTTTACAGAAGCAGCAAGTGTTTTAATGGGCATGTTAATTATTATGGGATTCGGCGTTATCAAGTTTGGATTATCACCACAAACGCCAGTAATGTTGGTTATTGGTTTGTTGATTTTATGGGCCAGAATACGTCATTTTTCGTGGGAAGAAGTTCACGCAGGGATTAAAGACGGAATGAGCACTGGATTAATTCCCATCTTTATTTTTATCTTGATTGGATCATTGATCGCAACTTGGATTGCGGCAGGAATTATTCCAACTTTAATGATCTGGGGCTTTAACTTAATTAGTGTTAAATTTTTTGTTCCTTCGGTCTTTGTAGTCTGTGCAATTATCGGACTATCAATAGGAAGTGCATTTACCTTGATTTCAACTGTTGGAATTGCATTGTTTGGGATGGGAATGACAATGGGCGTTAACCCTGCATTAGTTGCAGGGGCAATTATTTCAGGCGCTATCTTCGGAGATAAAATGTCACCTTTATCTGATTCAACGAACTTAGCCGCAGCTATTGGGGAGTCTGATTTATTCAAACATATTAAAAATATGATGTGGACAACGATTCCTGCTTTTGTGGTCTCTTTGATTCTATACTTCATACTCGGAAGTGGTAGTTCGGAAGCAAATATGGATAAGATTAGTCAGACGATTTCAATCTTATCTAGCCACTTCTCAATTACAGCATGGGCCGCATTACCAATTATTTTAATGTTTGTCTGCGCATGGTTAAAAATCCCAGCGATTCCAACGTTATTTATCAACATTGGTGTATCGTTAGTGATGTTATTTATTCAAAAACCACATACGAGCTTGCAAACCATTGCGACATTAATTCAATCAGGTTTTGTTTCCAAAACGGGTAATGCGAATGTGGATATGTTGTTAACTAGAGGTGGCGTTTCAAGTATGATGGGAACTGTTTCATTAATTATCTTAACGTTAACTTTAGGTGGATTATTGATGAACTTTAATATCATTCAAGTTGTTATGGAACCTTTAGTAAAACGCTTGAATTCATCCGGTAAATTGATTACAGCAACTATATTTGCCGGAATTGGGGTCAATTTATTCGTTGGGGAACAATACCTATCAGTTATCTTACCCGGGAAAGCATTTAAACCCGCTTTTGATAAGTCTAAATTGGATAACTTGGCATTGAGTCGCGCACTTGAAGATGGTGGGACAGTGATCAATTACTTGATTCCTTGGGGTGTTGCTGGTGCGTTTGCGGCAAGCACACTTGGTGTTCCAACGTTAGACTACTTACCATTTGTCTTCTTTAGTTTATTGTCTCCAGTTTTTTCAATTATCAGTGGCTGGACGGGAATCGGTTTGAAAGAAAAGAAAGCTTAAACTAAAAACGAGCGATATCGAATATGAAATTCGGTATCGCTCGTTTTTAATTATTTTTCATTTTTATTGAGTTTAATTAGGTACATGGTCATAAAAATAGCAATCAAAACCATTACTGTTCCGAAAAGTGGGGTCATTCCTAAACTAAGCTTAGAAACAACTTGTCCACCAATTAAGGATCCCAATGTAATACCAACATTGAACGCAGAAATATTTAGCGATGATGCTAGCGTAATATCTTTAGGTGTATATTTTTCAGCTAATTGAACAATATATAACTGCAGACCGGGAACGTTCATAAAGGCGAAAAGACCCAATGCCATAACGGTTAATAAACCTAAAATTGATAGTTTTGAAGTAAAGAAAAGAATGAATAATACAATCGCAAGACCAATAAACATTTTTAATAGGGCCTGAAGTGGACTGTGGTTTGCTAGACGCCCACCAATTGTATTTCCAAGAGCAACCATCAAACCGTAGACAATTAAGATAATAACAACAGCACTTTCACTATAACCCATTGAGGTTTGGAGAAGTGGTGTGATATACGTGTAAACGACGAACGTACCGCCATAACCTAAAGCTGTTAGTAGTAATGTGATCAATAAATATTTATTTTTAAGAACGCGAATGAAGCCATGGGCATCAGATTTACCTGGGATGGGTAAACCATCTGGTACAAGGAAAAAGTTAGCTATCAAACCGATTAAACCAATGATACTAATAAAAATAAATGATCCATGCCAACTTGTATGCTGACCAATAAAGGTACCTAGTGGAACACCAGTTACGGTCGCAACAGTTAAACCAGTGAACATGACTGAGATAGCACTGGCACGTTTTGATGGTTCAACAACGTCAGCTGCGATAACAGATGCAATTGTCATAAAGATACCATGAGCAAGTGCAGAAACGATTCGACCAACTAATAAAATAAGAAAAGTTGGTGCAAATGCTGCAACTAAGTTACCAATAATAAAAAGACCCATAATGCTAAGGAGTAGTTTCTTACGATCAAATTGACCAGTCATAATAGTTAATAAGGGTGCACCTATTGTGACGCCAAGGGCATACAATGAAACGGTTAATCCTGCTTGGCTTAATGAGATACCAAAGTCTTTGACTAATAATGGAATGAGGCCGACACTAATGAATTCAGTCGAACCAATTGCGAAAGCACTAATTGCTAATGCTAGAAGTGTTAAAGATGGAGATATATGTTTTTTTGCCATGAATGTGTAAAGCCTCCTTGATTTTTGTTGAAATAATGCTACAATTTATGATTATACGTGTACGAGTTTAAATGGCAAGAACGTACTAAAAAGTGCCATAGGCACTTTTTAGTACCCATAGGAGGATTATATTGGAGAATAAAACATATAATATTGGCGTTGAGGCAACATTGGAAGTGATTGGTGGTAAGTGGAAAACAATTATTTTATGTCATTTACGTGGTGGAAAAAGAAGAACTAGCGAATTAAAACGCGCCATTCCGAATATTACACAGAAGATGTTAACACAACAATTGCGCGAACTAGAGTCAGATGGAATTATTTCGAGACACATTTATGAACAAGTACCGCCAAAGGTCGACTACCAATTGACGGAGTATGGTGAGTCTTTGAGTCTGATATTAAACAAGTTATGCGTTTGGGGTGAGAAACATATTGATCGATTAAATGAGGATAACCAACATGTTGTTTTGATGAATAGGGATAAAGTTTCGTAATATCAAAAAAGACGCTAACATTATTTTAGATAATGTTAGCGTCTTTTTTACATTGAGGCCAAATGAGCCATTAGCTCAGAATTAGTTAAAACAAGTTTAGCTGGTGCATCTAAGGCAATAGTATGATTTTCCGAGAATTCGATGAAACGGGTCACATAATCTTTGATCTGGGTAAAATTGTGTGTCGACATAATGATTGTCTTCCCAGAATTATGTAGTCCTTGCATAATTGAAATGATATTCTCCTGGGCCTGAGCCGTAAGACCTGTGAGTGGTTCATCCAAAACTAATACGTCTGGATTTAAGGATAGCACACTGGCAATTGCGACTAATTTTTTTTCACCGCCAGAAAGATGGTAAGGAACACGATTTTCTAATTTTTTTATGTTTAGTAAGGTTAGACAATCCATTACGCGTTTATTAACCTCTGACTCAGAAAAGCCCATTTGTCTTGGTCCAAAGGCAATTTCATCATAAACGGTTGTGTTGAATAATTGAACATCACTATTTTGAAAAACAAATCCAACTTGTTGATGAAATTTTTTAGCATTTACCGAATTTTTAAAAAAGTGAGCGTTAATTTGTTGATTGTTAAAAGTGTACTGACCATCACTGGGATAAATTAAACCATTCAATAATTTAAAAAGGGTAGATTTACCAGAACCATTAGGGCCTAATAGACAAACGAATTCATTTTTTTTAATGGATAGATTAATATTATTCAAGCTAAGTTTGTCAGTATAACCATAACGTATATTTGAAAATGAAAACATAATGAGCCCCCTACTCTAATTAAAAAAAAGTGTAATTAAAAAAATAGTGATACAGGTTTGTGTGATATCAGACAAATTAAGTCTTTGTTTTGTACGAGTAAAACGATAGTCGCCAGTAAATCCGCGAGCCTCCATTGCACTGTACATTTCTAAAGCTGTACTTTTTGTTTTGAGGTACAGACTACCAAATAGATTTGATAAAGACTGATATTGATGCCTGTTAACGCCAACTGATCGTAATTCCATTGCTGAAGTCATAGCGTAGAGTGATTCAGATAATATTTTTAAATATTTAATGGTTATATCGATAATAAAAATAATAACATCTGGAAAATAACATTTTTTTAAAACGATTATAATATCAAAAAATGTGTTTGTATTCATAAAGTATGAAACGATTATTAAAATTAAATTTGTTTTGAGTATGAAAAAAATAACAGTTTTCGTATCCGTTAAAAAAAGACTTGGCAGGATAAATAAAAGAACAAAAACTAAATTAATCGGAATTCGTTTTAATATCGTTAACATATTTGATTTTGGCAACAAGGCAATTTGAAGAAATTGGTACATATAAACGATCCAAATAAATGATATATTTCTTGAAAGAGAAGTTAATAAAATTAAAGTAATTGTTGTTAAAAGTTGAATAAATGAGTTTTGTCGATTTAATGGTTGAGAGGTCGTCTTTGTTTTATCTGAAAATAGACTCAATAGATTTAGTAACCTACCTCTATTTTGTTGTAAGAAAGAATTTTTTTGTTTTACGGGTGAATAGTTCTCCGGTGAGGATAACCAATCAGGCATATTAAGATATTTTTGATTTTTCATGTGTCACCAGCTTAAATAAAATAACGAAAATAATGACTGCCGAAAAGGCTGAAAAAATATAACCAAGCGGTAGAGACACGCCGAATAGTGAATAGTCAGGTAAGAATGGTTTGAAATCTAGGCCATGTGACATTCCAGCAGGCATGTGAGCCTTAAGTCCATTTTGTGTGAGCGTGGGTAAAATATCTGATGCACTCCATTCGCCCCAAGCCGTTCCTGAAGCCAGTAAACCAAGCGGTGATAACACAATTAGTCCACCAATTATAAGATAAAAGCGAGATAACATTTTTTTAACATTTGATTGTGGTTGATTTCCGGCTAAATAAATAGAGTTAGGAGAGACTTTCTTTACAAATGAGAAGACTAGGACAGTAAAAATAGCCTCAACCCAACCGACAACGAGCAAATGGGTTAGTGCCATTGCGGGTACCGAAATTGAGAGTGGGTAAGGAGCATAAAGTGGATTGCCACTCTGGTCCTGAAAAAGTAGTGGCTGAATACCTAACTCAACGGCCACAATTAATGCGGCTAAATTAATTCCGATATAAGCACCAATGAAAGCACCTATTTTTTCTCGATTAAAACGTTTAAAAAAGGAATAAATGAAGTAACCAACAAAAGGCATGATGAAAGCCATATTAAATGCATTGGCGCCAAAGGCTAAAATACCACCATCTCCAAATAAGAGTGCTTGCAATAATAAGGCAACTGTAATCGATAAGGAGGCGGCCCAGGGCCCTAACAATATTGCGAGTAGCGTGCCACCAACTGCATGGGCTGTGGTACCACCCGGTACAGGTAAATTGAACATCATAATTAAAAAAGAAAGAGAAGAAGCGATTCCTAACAATGGAACAGTTTCTTTTTTTTCTTTAATTTGAACTTTAACCTTTGAAATAGATACTGCCCAAACTGGTGCCATGGCAACAAACATGGTTATACAAGTTTGAGGGCTAAGATAATTATCTGGAATATGCATGAGAATCTCCTTTATTAGTTTGCGATGAAATCTAAGAGGTAACTGATATCAGTGATAACAATTTTTCGTTTTATTTTTGAAATAACTTGTTCTTTCTCCAGCTCAACCAGAATTCGATTTACACTGCTTCTGGAGGAGATACCGCAGAAATTTGCAATGTCCTCGTTAGTGATATCAAAGTCGATTAAGATACCATTACTAATTTGTTTACCAAACAAATCGATGAGACTGTAAACGAAAGCACAGATGGCACCTTTTTTACCATTCATAATCATTCGTTGTGAGCGATAAATATTTTCTGAAAGTTTTTTCCGATAATAATTCTTTACGTAATTTTGTAATTCGATGGTTGAATTAACATACTCCCAAAAAGTGACGCGATCTATTCTATAGAAGGTTGCTTCTTTTGATTCAATACGAACGTTAAATGGGGAAGATGTATATTTAGAAACTTCATCGCGTAATAAGGAAATAACATCTGGCTTAGCAATGTATGACAAGTTAAATTCGCGACCATCCTGTAAGATAATACTATTTTTGATGATCCCTTCTTTTAATATGTATGTGTAGCGTTCTTCTAAACCGTTGTACGTTAGATAATTGTGTCTCTTCTTAGTAATTGTAGGTACATTTTTTTCTTCCAAATAGTTCATCAGAAACTCAATATCAGTTAATACCATGGGGGCCACCTTAATTTTATATTTATTTACAAATAACGCTGATCTTTAACGTATGACAAGGTGAAAAAAGTCTATATCACAATTGTACACATTTGTTGACATTCATGTAGTTCTAATTGCATAACAAAAGTATAGAGCCAAAAGGTGACAAAAAACGACTGATTTAAAGGATACAAATGTAGACAATAATTAATTGCATAAAATAACAACGCCAAAAGAGTGAGTTTAAATTTGTAACTCACGATATAATTCAAATGTTATAAAAGCAAGCATAGGGAAAGGAAATGACACATAAAATGGTATCAATAAAATTACCATATGATAAAAAGATGATTACGGTGAACATCGCAGATAAGAATTTTGCCGGAAAATTAGTTTCAGAAGCTGCAACATATCATAACGAACTAACTGAGGAAGAAACAGTTGAGCGGTCATTAGATAACCCAATTGGCGGTTCTAAGCTAGAAGAGTTAGCAAAAGATAAAAAAAATATTGTCATCATTAGTTCAGACCATACTCGCCCAGTACCTTCAAAAATTATTACACCTATCCTATTAAGAAGAATTCGATCGGTGGCACCAGATGCCAGAATTCGGATTTTGGTTGCTACAGGATTCCATAGGGCATCAACACATGAAGAACTTGTTGATAAGTATGGTGAAGATATTGTCGCAAATGAAGAAATCGTGATTCATAACTCTGAAGATGATTCTTCAATGGCAAAAATCGGTACATTACCCTCAGGTGGTGAATGTATCGTTAACAAAGTGGCAGTAGAAGCTGATTTACTTTTATCAGAAGGGTTTATTGAATCTCATTTCTTTGCCGGATTTTCAGGTGGTCGTAAATCCGTTTTACCTGGTGTTGCTTCATATAAAACAATTTTAGCTAACCATTCAGGACCATTTATTAATTCACCTAAAGCAAGAACGGGGAATATTAGCCATAATCCTATTCATAAAGATATGGTTTACGCCGCTAAAACGGCCAATTTACAATTTATTATTAACGTTGTTTTAGATGAAAACAAAAAAATTATAGGTTCTTTTGCGGGTGATTTGGAGGAAGCACATGCTGAAGGATGTGCTTTTGTTAAACGCTTATCAGAAGTACCAAAAGTGCAAAGTGATATCACGATTTCAACAAACGGTGGCTACCCTCTAGATCAAAATATTTATCAAGCAGTTAAGGGGATGACATCCGCTGAGGCTACGAATAAGGAACACGGTATTATCATTATGGTTGCCGGTTCTCGTGACGGTCATGGTGGAGAAGGTTTTTACCATAACATTGCCGACTGTGAAGACCCTCAAGAATTTTTGGATAAAGCAATTAATACGCCGAAAACAGAAACGGTTCCTGATCAATGGACATCGCAAATATTAGCAAGAATTTTAGTTAATCATGATGTCATTTTTGTCTCAGATTTGGTTGATCCTAAGTTGATTGCAGACATGCATATGAAATTAGCTAAAACAATTGATGAGGCACTAGATATGGCATACGCAATTGAAGGCGCGGACGCTAAAGTTGCAGTTATCCCTGATGGTTTAGGCGTTATCGTTAAATAAAGGAAAATAAAAATGGAACAAAACAATTTGAAAGATTTATTAATGGAAGTTGCATCTGGCCGAGCTGATGTCACAGACGCCATGGATAAAATTAACAATTCTGGTTTTGCAGAGCTCGACTTCGCTAAAGTTGATTTAGCTCGAGAAAAACGGAATGGGTACCCCGAGGTTATTTACGGAGAAGGTAAAACAGCGGAACAAATCGTTGGTATTATGCAGGTCATGGCTCAAAATAAATTGAATATATTAGGTACTCGTATTTCAAAAGAAAAATTCGAAATCATCAAAGAGTCTAATCAAAATGCCGTTTATTTTGAAAAAGCGAGATGCGTGACCGTTACAAATCATGAAATACCAACAACCGAAAGTTATGTGGCGATTGTAACGGCTGGTACATCAGACATGGATGTTGCAGAAGAAGCAGCGATTACAGCTGAAACTTATGGTAACAAGGTAGAGCGCGTGTATGACGTCGGTGTTGCGGGAATTAGTCGACTTTTTAACCGTCTTGATGTCATTCAGGGTGCAAAAGTTGTTATTGTGATTGCCGGGATGGAGGGTGCACTAGCAAGTGTTGTAGGTGGACTAATCGATTCGCCACTAATAGCAGTACCAACAAGTGTGGGCTACGGTACTAGTTTTGGAGGCGTTACGCCACTTTTAACGATGCTAAATAGCTGTGCATCTGGAATTACCGTTGTTAACATCGATAATGGCTTTGGCGCGGGATATTCGGCAAGCATGATGAATCATTTATAGAAGGGAACAAAAATATGCATACATTATATTTAGATGCTTTTTCAGGTATTAGCGGCGATATGTTCATTGGAGCTTTACTTGATTTAGGAATCGACTTTGAAGAGTTTAAAAGAGAATTAGCTAAAATAAACGTATCCGGCTATGACCTAGAAAATAAAAAAATTTCAAAAAGTAGCATATTTGGAACTAGTTTTGATGTTCATATGCATCATGGTGAAAAAGATCATGGATTTGTTGAAGATCACGCGCACCATCACCATCATGACGTGAGACATCTAGCTGATATATTAAAAATCATTGATGATAGTGATTTGAAAGATACGATTAAAGAACAAGCAAGCGATGTCTTCACTGAAATTGCAAAGGCAGAGGCGGTCGTTCATCATGTTGAAATCTCTGAGATTCATTTTCATGAAGTTGGCGCATTAGATTCAATTGTGGATATTGTCGGTTGTTTTGTGGCATTAGATTTATTAAATGTAGACAAAGTTATTTCTTCTACTTTAACGGATGGTAGCGGATTTATCGATGTTGCACATGGTAGAATGCCAGTGCCAGTGCCAGCCGTTATGCAGATGCGAGTTGGTAGTCAAATACCGATCAAACAAGATGCGTCAATTCATACGGAATTAATTACGCCAACCGGAATGGGTATTGTAAAAAATATCGTGTCAGAATTTAGTGAAATACCAAGTGAATTAACCGTAGAAAAAATTGGCTATGGATTTGGTAAGAGAGAAACGGGGGGCTTTAACGCACTGCGTGTCCTACTACTCGAAAAAAAAAACTAAGTTCACAAGTCATTGACCAAAATGACGATTCTGTGATGAGTATTGAGGCGAATATTGATGACCAAACGGGTGAAGAATTAGGTTATTTAATGAAAAAATTAATGAGTGAAGGAAGTTATGATGCTTTCTTCACGCCAATTCAAATGAAAAAAAATCGTCCGGCTTACAAGGTGACTGCACTATGTAATCCTTTGGATCAAGAAAAAATCACAAAACTATTTTTAAAGTATACAAGTACATTGGGTGTTCGCTACCAAACACTCAATCGAACAATTATGAAAAGACATTTTGATTCTGTTAAAACGGAATATGGTGTTGTGGGTATAAAAATAGCGACTTATGAAGAAATTAAAAAATATAGTCCTGAATATGACGATTGTGAAAAAATTGCTAAAGAAAATCAATTATCTTTAGCAGAGGTCTATCAATTGGTTTCAAATGAGTGGCAAAAAAATAAAGAAGAGGTAATTTAATAATGATGCATCAAATGATTTCAGAGTTTTTAGCAACAGGTTTAATGTGTGTGTTTGGGACAGGGGTTTTCTGTAATAACGTTTTAAAAGGGTCAAAATATCGTGGTTCAGGTGATATTTTTGTTGTTACAACATGGGGATTTGGTATTACTGTAGCATTATTTGTATTCGGCGGCGTGTCATTAAACCCAGCAATGGTTTTGGCACAATGTATTTTAGGAAACACACCATGGATCCAACTTATTCCACTATCATTAGCAGAAGTTTTTGGTGGTATGTGTGGTTCATTACTTGTTTACGTAATGTATAAAGATCAATTCAAAGCATCTGAGGGTGAAGTCAGTCCAACTGCTATTCGTAATATTTTTAGTACAGCACCAGAAATTAGAAATTTACCACGTAACTTCTTTGCCGAATTTGTGGCTACATTTATTTTTATCGGTTCAATTTTAGCAATCTCAGAAATAAAAACTGCCGGCGTTGTGCCAATTGCTGTTGGTATCTTAACTTGGGCCGTTGGTATGGGACTTGGTGGTACAACAGGTTTCGCAATGAATATTGCTCGTGATTGGGGTCCAAGATTAGCGCATTCTATTATTCCATTTAAAAATAAAGCAACTAGTGATTGGAAATATGCGCTTGTTGCTCCTGGTCTTGGATCAATTTGTGGTGGTGTGGTTGCGGCATTATTTATGCATTCATACTTTAATATTTAATAGGGGATGGGTAAAATATGAAAACTGATATGCAATTGAGCTTATATAAAGACTCATTCGAAAGATTATTAAATCTATATAATCGAGCAATATTTTCGACATCTTTAACGGCTACTAAACTAGCATTACTAGAAGAGAGTTATTCGGAATTTACGTTAATTCAAAATATTTATGCCTCATTATCCGATGAATTAAAAAGTAATTATGAGTCAATCAATGAAACTATTTGTCAATGTACGAATAAATTAAATGATGATTTTATTAGTAATATTGATAGTATCCAGTGGACAACGGATGACGTATTAAAAGAACAGTATAATCAATTAACAGAGTTATCAACACAAATAAAATAATAAAACAATGAAAGAAGAAATTATAATGACAACTATTGATGAAAAAGAACAAGCAATTGTGGCTAATCTTAAAAAAATGAATAAGGTAATTGTTGCCTTTTCAGGTGGAATTGATAGTACCTTGGTTTTGAAAATGGCTCTAAAAACGCTTGGTAAAGAAAATGTTTTAGCTGTTATTGCTAATTCTGAATTATTTACAGATGAAGAATACGATAAAGCAATTACGCTTGCTGAAGAAATGGGCGCAACTGTTTACGGCACTGAATTAAATTATTTATCAGATATTCATATCAGTAACAACACCCCTGATAGCTGGTACTATTCTAAAAAAATGTTTTATGATGCATTGAATAAAATTGCTTTAGAAAAAGGATATGATGCCGTTTTAGATGGTATGATTATGGATGATAATAGTGACTTTAGACCTGGTTTAAGAGCCAGAGACGAAGCTAACGCTAAGAGTATCTTACAGGATGCAGATCTTTATAAAACCGATGTACGTGAGTTAGCACAAAAACTAAATTTAAATAATTGGAATAAAGTGGCCTCATGTTCGGTATCATCACGATTTCCATACGATACAAAATTAACGTTAGATAATATTAAGTTGGTAATGGATGCTGAACATTATCTTCGCGGTCTAGGGTTTACAACTGTTCGTGTTCGATTCCATGGAGATGTTGCTCGTGTTGAAGTTCCTGCTGAACAACTAAATGGATTACTCGCTTTGAATGAAGACGTAAATGCAAAATTAATCGACTTAGGCTTTAAATACGTTACGATGGATCTTAAAGGATTTAAAAGTGGCCGTATGAATCAAGTGCTTTCTGACAAACAATTAAAAATGTACGCTTAATTTTTAAAGCAAAAAGGGTGGTAGACAAACGTCTATTGCCCTTTTTGCATAATGTCTAAATTGTTGTATAATAGCCTTCTACACTTATTCACAAAAATTATTAAAAGAAAGTCTGAGACTTAAATGCTAGCAAACTTATATGGACCATTTTTTGACATCAACAATTGGAAAACAGTTGTTGAATCAAGTAGTGATTGGATGATTATCCTATCACTAGCAGTAATTGAGTGTCTGTTATCGGTGGATAATGCCATTGTATTAGCAGCCCAAACACAAAAATTACCAAGTAAAAAGGAACAAGAAAAAGCGTTATTTTATGGATTATGGGGTGCTTACATATTCCGATTCATCATTATTGGAATTGGTACATTTTTAATTGATTTTTGGGAAATTAAAGTTATTGGTGCGGGGTATCTTATCTACCTGTCAGGTCATTACTTCTTCTCAAAAATTAAAACGCCAAAACCTAAAGTAGAGAAAAAAGGTAATGGACGTAAAGGCCCTTTTTCATTATTTTGGTCAGTTGTTATCTCAATTGAGATGATGGATATTGTCTTTTCGATTGATTCCGTTTTGGCATCCCTTGCCATCTCAACTAATCCAGTCGTTGTTTTAATTGGTGGGATGTTCGGAATATTAGCGATGCGGGGAATTGCAACATTAATCATGAAATTGATGAAGGTTGTGCCAGAATTAGAGTCGATGGCTTATATGCTGATAGCCTTAATTGCGGTGAAGTTATTTGTCTCAATTCCGCAAATTGGGATTGAGATTTCATCAATTCTGTTTGCTGGAATTGTTTTCGGAGCCGTTATACTGACAACTTTGGTGCATATGTACAATATTCAAAATAAAAAATAACGAAATGAGGACGACGAAATGGTAACAAAAGTAACGGATCAAACGATGACTGAATATACAAAGTCAGGGTTAACGATTGTTGATTTATGGGCGCCATGGTGTGGTCCTTGTTTAATGATGGCACCAGTTGTTGATGAATTAGAACAAGAATTTAAAGCCGATATCCAATTTGTAAAATTGAATATTGATGAAAATAAAGAAACGGCATTAGAATACGATGTTATGAGTATACCTAGCTTCTTACTTTTTAAAGACGGTAAAGCAATTGAAAAGGTTGTCGGATACCATGATAAAAGTGAATTTTCGGCGTATTTAAGTGAGAAGATAACACAAAATAAAACAGTTTAAGCAAGTAACACCACAAATTAATTTGTGGTGTTTTTTTGTTAAACTCATGTGTTATTAATGGCAGTTAAAATTTTTAAGGCGCATACTAAAAGAAATTATTGAAAAGGGGAATTATGATGAAAAAAATTGGGTTTGTGGGAACTGGCGTTATGGGTGCAGCAATCGTCAGTAATCTATTAAAAGCGGATTATGAAGTAAGGGTATTTAATCGAACGAAATCAAAAACGGATGCGTTAGTTAGCCAAGGTGCTATTTGGGCTGATTCACCACAATTAGTTGCGGCTCAAAGTGATATCACATTTTCAATGGTCGGGTTTCCCACAGATGTAGATACTATCTACTTTGAAGGGAATGGTATTTTTGCGGGTGCTAAAAAAGGATCAATCGTGGTAGATATGACAACAAGCACACCAACATTAGCTAAAAAAATTGGTGATTACGCAGAGGGTCATGAGTTATTTGCATTAGATGCACCTGTTTCCGGTGGTGATATTGGTGCTAAAAATGCAAAACTGACAATTATGGTTGGTGGACATGAAGATATCTATGAACAAGTGAAACCTATTTTTGAAAAGATGGGAACAACAATTGCCTTGTTTGGCGGATATGGTTCAGGACAACACGCTAAAATGGCTAACCAAATTATGATAGCTGGAACAATGACGGGGATGACCGAGTTATTAGTTTACGCAAAAGCTGCAAACTTGGACCTGGAAAGTGTTATTAAGACTGTCGGTGGTGGTAGTGCTGCGAACTGGAGTTTAGCAAATTACGCACCACGAATCTTAAAAGACGATTATACGCCAGGATTCTTCGCAAAACATTTTCTTAAAGATTTACGAATCGCATTGGATGAAGCGGAAAAGATGGATATCGATTTACCATCGACAAAAGAAGCTAAAAGATTATACGAGAAATTGGTGGATGAAGCTAATTTAGGTAATGATGGGACGCAAGCATTAATTAAATTGTGGTGGAAATAAGTGATAAAAATAAAGACGGCATCTCCATATAGGGGATGCCGTCTTTATTATAACTATTTAAGTGATTTAACAATTAAATTAGTCACGAGTAGTAAGAATAACATTAAAATAGTGACGAAAATAATTGGCCCCGCAATAGTTAATAGTAAAGTCATAATCAATGATTGTTGGTTAAACAGGGAAAATACGTAGTAAAGAATAACGTTTAAAAAGGCTAATAAGCTGAATCCTAGACCAAATCCTGTTCTATCGGCCGAGCTAAGATCGAAACCGCCAACGGTAATAGATATTGTGATGGCTAGCCACAGAATAAGGTGTGATGACCAATTTTGGAATAATGAGGTTAATAATTTTGAAAACAATGAGCCGTTGAACTGTTGGTTAGTGACCATCTCTACTAGTAAATTAAATGATTGCGGCAATAATAATGAAAAAAGACCAATGATGGCAATGGAACATCCAATAATTGGTGCGATTCCGGTCATTGCACCGCCAATCTTGCCCCGTAGATTTGATGGGGAGTAGTAACGAACAAAGCCAAGCGAGTTATCACCAATTTCTGGATGAGGTCGTTTAATTAGTTTAACTTCATCGATTCGAAAACCAAAGATAAATGCCATGATTGCATGACTTGATTCATGAATAATGATACCGATTGAACCTAAGTACAGTTGTTGATTTATTGATAATTGTTTTTTTGTATTATTATTTACGGCGGTTAATGAGTATGCGGCTATGAGAAGCGGTCCCACGCTGAGGAGAATGAGTTGAATAATTGTATAAATAGTTGTCATTATTGAGTTCTCCTTTATGACTAAAATTTTAACATGACCCTTCATATTTAGAAACAAAAAAAGAGACTGCTGGGAAGGCAGTCTCTAGGGAGTAAGTTGTAGAGCTAATAAATTAGCTCTCTCTTTCATTACTTTGGAGGAGAAATGAAAAAGTATAAAGGTTAGTTATTTATGTTGTTTTGGGATAAGTTCAATATACAACATGAAGCTTAAAATAACCTTAACATTAATGAATTCTTTAGATTTAATTGAAATTATTTTTAGAATGCGCTTTCAATCGCGTGGGATAACCTTTATACTATTGGTATAGACCTTAATACTATTTAGGAGGAATAATGATGGGAAAATTAGGCGTTTCGATTTATCCAGAACGATCAAACTTTGATGAGGATGCGGCATACTTAGACTTAGCAAGTAAATATGGGTATAAGCGAGTATTTACAAGCTTATTACAAGTGACTGACGGAAAAGACAAGGTGTTAGCAGAATTCAAAAAGACGGTTGCATACGCAAATCAACTTGGTATGGAAGTGATGGTTGATATTAACCCTGATTTATTTGAACAATTAAATATTAGCTATGAAGATTTAAAATTCTTTGATGATATGGGTGCTTACGGCGTTCGCCTAGATTTAGGATTCACCGGTGCAGAAGAAGCTGCAATGACCCGCAACCCATATGATCTAAAAATTGAGATTAATATGAGTTCTGGGACTAACTATGTGGATAACATTATGAGTTACTCACCAAAAAGGGAAAACTTATTAGGTTCACATAATTTTTATCCACATGAATACACAGGATTAGAGTATAATTTTTTCGTTGCTTGCAGCGAAAAGTTTAAAAAATACAATTTAAATACAGCGGCTTTCGTGAATGCCAATTCAGCAACTTTTGGACCATGGCCAACCGCAGATGGATTATGTACGTTAGAAGACCACCGTCATTTAGATATTGCAACAGAAGTTAAGCACATGGTGATGATAGATTTAATTGACGATGTGATTATCGCAAACGCGTATGCCTCAGAAAAAGAACTAAAGGCAGCAGCGGATGCATTTAATGCCAACTATCCAACAATTAAGATTGAAACTGTTCCGGATATTACTGAAGTTGAACGGACTGTTTTATTAGATAATGTACATAGTTATCGTGGAGATCGGTCTGCTTATATCCTACGTTCAACAATGACACGAGTTGTTTATAAAGATAAAGACTTTCCGGCACACAATACAGTCCAAATTAAACGCGGTGACGTTTTAATTGATAATGAAGGATATGGACAGTATAAAGGCGAAACGCAAATTGCGCTGAAAGAAATGAAAAATGATGGGCGCGTAAATGTCGTCGGTCATATCACAGACGATGAGCTATTTTTACTTGATTTCTTGAAACCTTGGAGTCAGTTTAAATTAAGCCAAGATTAACCTGATGGACCGCTAGATAATTTCTAGCGGTCCATTTTAATTTGGTATTAATTGGAAATTTCGGTAAAATAGAGAGATTAAATGTAAATTAAATAAGAAGGTATTAAATTTGAATTATATAATTGTTGCAATATTTGCTTTCTTTGGTGGGATAAGTCGATACTTACTTGGGTTAGCAGTTATAAAACCTGATGGATTTCCTCTCGGGACCTTGATAATTAACTTAGTTGGTTGTTTTATCTTAGCGTTTTTAGTTCAGTACGTTGAGGTAACTGAGAAAGTTCCCGAATGGTTAACCTTAGGTATGAAGACAGGATTTATTGGAGCGTTTACCACTTTTTCTACTTATAGCTTAGAAGCCGTAACATTAATTGAAACGCAACAATGGTGGTACGCTCTGATTTATGGGTTAACAACGATTGTTGGCGGCTTGTTGTTAACTCTAGTTGGTTACTCATTCGGAAACCATGTGGGCGATTGGCGAAAGCAAGGTGATAACTTATGATGGTAATATTAGTGGGTGTTGGTGCATCAATTGGCGCAATGCTCAGATACGGGATAACAAATTTAAGTAATCAATTTTTAACTGACCGATTTCCAGCTGGAACATTAATAATTAATCTTGTAGGTAGCCTTGTTTTGGGAATTCTAACGGGTCTGAATCTAACAAGTCCAATGCTTGTCCTACTCGGTACGGGAACAATGGGCGGATTTACAACATTCTCAACTTATAATTTTGAATTAATTAAGTTGATTAAGAATCAAAAGATATCATTATTTATGATTTATTTATTAGCGAGTTATCTTATTGGTGGATTAATGGCTTTGTTAGGATTAGTTATTGGTCGCCAATTAGGTGCGTAAATGATGAGATTCAAGGTATTCAACCGTAATATGTGATAGGATAGTAAAAATAGGGATGTGAAATAATGAAAATTGCTGTATTAACAGATAGTTCGGCATATCTTGCAGACGAGATTGTTGAACAATTAGATATTAAAGTAGTCAATAACCCAGTATTATTTGGAAATCATGTTTATCATGAAAATGCCGATTTAACGGCAACTCAATTTTATCAATTATTAAAAACAGAAGATGTTCTACCAACGACTTCACAAGTATCAATGGGTGAGATGGAGGAAAAATTTGAGGCACTTGCTGCTGAAGGATACACCGACGTCATTTGTATTCACTTATCATCGGGGATTAGTGGTTTAGTGGGTAACCTTGAGGCTTTTGCGCCCTCAGTTACTTCAATTAAAGTCCATGTCTTTGATTCTAAAATTGACTGTGCGGGAATGGGGAACATGGTTCAATTAGCTGCAACAATGGCTGGAAAAGATAAAAATGTTACCGAAATTATGGCTAAATTAACTGAATTAAGAGAAACAACGCACGTTCTTTTTGTTGTTGATGACTTAAATCATTTGATGAGGACCGGACGATTATCAAATCGTTCTGGATTCGTAGGTAATATTTTAAAAATTAAACCGATTTTAACTTTTGATAAAGAAGGTAAAATTATCGCAATTGGTAAGGAACGTAAAATGAAGAATGCTTACTCGGAAATTAAAGCTCAGTTCGCAGAAGCAACACGTTCGCTGGATTATCCAGTTCGTATTGATTTAATTGATGCAAATAATCCAGATCTTCAGGCTGAATGGGGACAAGATTTAAGAACCAGTTTTCCTGATATGCGTTTTGAATCGGGATATATTGGACCTCTTGTTGGCGTCCACACTGGCGAAAAATGTTTAGGATTAATCTGGTCGAGAAATTGGGAAAGTTTAATAGATTAAATATCAAATAGGTTTATTCTGAATTAATATTCAGAATAAACCTATTTTTGTATATATAACAAAAATATTCCGATAATAGTCAAAAATAATTCATATTTATTAGTTATGCTTATTTTTATCAAATAACTCATGAGGATATGGAGGAAATAAAAATGAATTTTTTTAAACGCGCTTTATTAAATATTAAGGCAAAAAAAGGACGTACCTTTTTACTTGTTTTAGTTATGTCGGCAATTATGTTATTCGTACTAGCGGGTTTAATCATTCAAAATGCAGCAACAACTGCGGCGAATGATGCGAAAAAAAGTGCGGGCGCAACGGTTACGCTAGCGGCTAATCGTGACAAGGCTTTTAGTGATATGAAAGCATCAAGTTCAACGAAATCAAAACCATCACTGAATTTAGCCGGAGTAGAAGTCTCAACAGCTAAAAAGATTGGTGTATTAAGTAATGTAAAAAGCTACAGTCTAACAACGTCAACGACTGCGAACGCTTCTTCATTCGACGCCATTACAACGTCAGATTCAAATCAGGGTGGCATGGGTGGAAAAGAAATGAAATCAGCGGCATCAACCGGAGATTTAACGATTTCAGGTGTCAGCTCAACTGCGAGTGCCTTGAGTTCTAATGGTGCAAAAATAACCAAAGGTCGTGGTTTAACTGCAAGTGATCTAAATACAAAAAATGTTGTGATTGAGACAGAACTTGCTTCTACTAATAAGATTTCAACGGGTGATACAATCACGATGAAATCTACGAGTGGCACAAAATATAAAGTAAAAGTTGTCGGAATTTACAAAGCAAGTTCGACTAGTTCTGCAAATGTAGGTGGACCAGGTGCTAATGATCCATCCAACACAATTTACACGGCATACACATTTGCGAATACGTTAAAAGGTAGTAAATATAAAGGAACTGTTGACTCTGTTGTGTATACATTAAGCAACCCGGCAGAATCGGCAGACTTTACTAAGGCTGCTAAAAAACTAATTAATACATCTAAATTTTCAATGTCAACGAATGATAGTACGTACCAATCAATGCTGACACCTTTAAATAATGTTAAAAGTTTTGCACAAAAGATTGTTGTATTGGTGGCGGTTGCGGGAACTATTATCCTTGCCTTGATTGTTATATTAATGATTAGGGAGCGCCGTTACGAAATTGGGGTTTTATTATCATTAGGCGAAAAACGCTGGAAAGTGATTGCACAATTTTTTGTTGAAATGTTTATGGTATTAATTGTGTCATTGGTTGTTGCAGGTATTGGTGGCAAGTTTGTCGGTAATGTTGTCGGTGATCAGTTAATCAGTCAGCAAACAACAACAGCTACAATCTCGTCAACTTCAAGTGATATGCAAGGCGGTCCTGGTGGAAATACTGAAGGAGGAGCACTAAGTGGAACTAAAGGAGGACCGGGTGGTTCGGTTCCGAGCGGTACGATGGGACAAGCGACTAAATCGGAAAAATTAAAAAACTTAAGTACAACAGTTAGTGTTAAAGATTTAGTAGAGTTAGGTGGAATGGGACTCGTAATTATCTTCATCTCAATTATGCTGGCATCATTCGGTATTCTACGACTCGAACCTAAAAAAATATTGATTTCATAAATAACAGAAAGGACTGATTACATGATTGAAATTAAAGATATTGCCTATTGGTATGAAAATAAGGATAACCCATTATTTGAAAATGTTAACTTAGTTTTTGAAAAAGGTAAATCATATGCTATTGTCGGAAGAAGTGGATCAGGAAAAACAACTTTTCTCTCGTTAATTGCGGGGTTAGATAAGCCTAAGTCTGGAGAAATACTATATGAAGGTGAGGCGATTAATAAAATTGGGTTAACACGTTATCGAAATAAAGATGTTTCAATTGTCTTTCAATCGTATAACCTTTTCAGTTATATGTCGGCATTGGAAAATTTAATGACGGCAATGGCCATCACTGGGGCATCACATGCAGGTGACAGAGATTATGCGATTGAAATGTTGAAGAAAGTTGGTATTGATGAAGAAATGGCAAAGAAGAACGTCCAACATCTTTCTGGTGGGCAACAACAGCGAGTCGCTGTTGTCAGAACGATGTGTTGTGATGCGCGACTTGTCGTTGCAGATGAACCAACTGGTAATTTGGATGAGGCTAATACAAAGGAAATTATTGAACTACTACAAGACTTAGCTAAATCTCAAGGTAAATGTGTTATTATCGTTACTCACGAACCAGATGTCGCTCAAATGTGCGATGTACAATATGTTCTAAAAGATCGTCAGTTTCAAATAATGAACTAAAAAAGAGAGTGTCTATGTGAATTTTTCACATAGACACTCTCTTTTATTTAGTTAAGGTAATGAAAAGTTCGTGCATCCATTTACGTAAATCTACTAAGTTAATTTTATGACCATCTGTTAACAACATAATTAAATGTTCAACTAATAAACGATAGGGCAAAATAAGTTGAGCACTCATTACGGTAATCTGGGCATCATTTACTGAAAGTTGTTGTTTTTCTGCTAGATATTGGCGAATTACATACTCATATTCCAACCACATCTGATTTAAACGACCACTAATAGTAGGATTATTGCTAATCATTCTAATTAATGATTTAGTATCATCATCTCTTAAATCAGCGTCATCTTCTCCAAATTCTTCAATTATATGCTTTTCTAGAACCGTAAAATATTGACTTTGGTTAACGTCATCTAGTTTTGCGATAATTATGTTGATAAGCTCTTCTTGATCATCAAAGATGATATCTTCTTTACTATTAAAATAAGTAAATAATGTTTTAACTGAAATGTTAGCTGCTTTAGCGATATCAGCGACCTTAACGTCATTGAAACTAGATTCACTAAATAACTGCCAGGCATTAGTAACAATTGATTGTTTAATTCGTTGTTTATTGTCTTCTCGTTTCCCCAATAAATTAACCTCCAGAATACTTTATTGATTCTATCTTAACATAAAAAGTAAACTCAGTTACTTTTTTGTTGACATTAAAAAGTAACTGAGTTACTATTTGAATTACAGAAAAGGTAACTAAGTTTACTTTTATCAAAAATAAAGAGGTTATATTATGGAAAAAATCAATAATACAGTTTCATTTCGTAAGATGGTACCATTATTAATCCCGCTAATGTTGGTTTTATTTATCTCAACATTAGATCAAACAATCGTTGCAACAGCTCTACCAACTATTGGTAAGGATTTAGGTGATACGCAATATATTTCTTGGGTCGCAACAGCATTTTTGTTGACGAGTGCAATTACGACTTTGCTCTTTGGTAAGATTGGTGATATGTATGGACGCAAAGGGATTTTTCAATTCTCAATTATTGTTTTTTTAATTGGTTCTATTCTCTCTGGAGCATCCCAAAACATGGTTATGCTAATTTTATTTCGTGCTATTCAAGGTATTGGTGCAGGTGGCTTAAATTCATTAGTAATGGCTATTATTGGTGATATTGTTCCACCACTTCAACGATCAAAATATATGGCTTATACCGGAGCTATTTCAATGTTAGCTTTAGTTGCTGGTCCATTCTTAGGTGGCGCACTTGTTGAACATGTTTCATGGCAATGGATATTCTATATTAATGTACCTATTGGGTTATTGGCTCTAATTATGGCTGCATGGAAACTTGATTTACCCAAACCAACGGCTCATGGTCAAGTGGATATTACTGGTGGAATATTAGCCGCTGTAGTGACAGCAACGTTATTGCTTGTTATTACTTGGGGTGGTGAGAAGTACACTTGGAATTCAACCCAGATTATAAGTCTGATTATTGTTACTGGATTAGGAATGTTGGCTTATATTTTTACTGAAATACATGCAGCATCCCCAATTACACCATTACACATGTTTAAATCAGGGACATTCGTTATATCAGCTATCCAATTTATGTTTGCAACGCTTGCCTTATTTGTAGGTATGTTATTTATTCCTATGTTCTTACAATATATGTTGCATTATTCTGCAACTAAAGCAGGATTGATGATTATTCCTATGATGATTGGTTTAATTATGACGACAGCAGTGAGTGGGGCAGCAATTTCAAAAACCGGTAAATATAAAATATATCCGATTATTGGTGCTGCAATAACGGGTGCTGCAATGTTTGGACTTTCAACAATTTCAATTCATACGAGTATGTGGTTTATTGGGACGATGATGGTAGTTGCTGGTGGTGGGATAGGATTTATGATTCAAGTCGCATTACTTGCAGGGCAAAATGCCGTATCGTATAAATTTTTAGGAACTGCAACAGGAACATTGAACTTCTTTAAAAGTATTGGTGGTGCATTTGGAACTGCATTATTTGGTGTGATATATAGTAACGCTTCAAAGGGTGTGACAACTACTATGGGCAGTGTACACGCTTTTGATGCGGTCTTTATGTGGGTGATACCATTTATGATTATTTCTGTTATTCTTGGATTAGTGATGACGGAAAAACCATTATCTGCAGAAATGGAAAAAATTGCATCAGGTGAAGAGGAAGCGCCGGAATGGTAAAAAGAGCTAAATAACTTCGTAAGTATGATAATAAATTAATTAAAAAAGAGCCAAGTTATCTTTTACGATAATTTGGCTCTTTTCATATTTAAACTAGCGTAGTTGTTTTTTATCGTTAAAAAATTGTTTATATGAAAGGTAACAGACAGTGATTGATGAGATACTTGTTGCCGAAAGTAGCATAAAAGTAACCATAATCTGATATTTAATTGCAAAAACTGGATCAACGCCGGCAAAAATTAATCCGGACATCATTCCGGGTAGACTCACAATCCCAACCGTTTTTGCTGAGTCAATTGTTGGTGACATTCCCGTCTTGATACTTTCACGGATGATTGGGTACGATGCTTGCTTTAAATCTGCACCTAAAGCTAATTTTTCTAAAATCTGTTGTCGTTGGTCACGAAAGTTACTATTAAGATTTCGGTAACAAAGGCCAATCGCGACCATTGAGTTGCTGGCAATCATCCCAGTGATGGGGATGATTTGTGAAGGAATAAATTTTAATGTTCCGGCCAAAAGTAAAAGTCCGAGTGTAACTGAGGTGCTACAAAAAATGGCAATAAATGAAATTTGGAAACTGTGCGGAATTCCCGCACTTTTTTTATAGGCGCTATATGAAGCGTTAAAGAAAACAATGAACATCATAACTAGCGTTAGAATGATATTGTTAATGTTAAAGACATATTTTAAAATATAACCGACGATAACTAATTGAATAATCGCACGGATAACACTATATATGATATCTTTTTCTAGGCCTAGCTTCTCCTTGTATACAATGCCAAGCGAAACCACAACTAATGAAAAAGCGAAAACGAGAGAAAGATTATTAACAGCTAAATTATTCATGAGCGACCTCCATCATCTGGCCCTTTTCAATGTTAATTAATTGATCAGCCATTTGTATCTCATTGTCATCATGTGTGACGGCAAGAATTGTGATTTTATTTGAGTCATTTAGGTGATTAATTAGTGTATGGATAATTTTTTTACTTTCAGAGTCTAGAGCACTTGTGATTTCATCGAGTAAAAGAACTTTAGGTAAAAAAATAAGATTACGAATTAAAGCGACTCGTTGTTTTTCGCCACCAGATAATTCATTGATAGACTTACTTAAGTAATGACTAGGTAGCCCCACTGATTCAAGTTCAGCAATCGCGTGCGCTTCGTCAAAAGTTTTTTTTCGAATTACATAAGGAAATTCTAGATTATCCTTAACTGTTTCGCCGAATAAAACAGGCGTTTGAAAACAATAAGAAACGTCTCGACGATAGTCGATTGGATCGTAACCGTCGATGGATTGATTCTCAAACTTGATATCGCCAGAAGTTCTTGAAATTAACCCCGCAATTAATTTTAGGACGGTACTTTTACCACTTCCGGATGGTCCTGTGATTGTTAGGAAATCTCCCGAGTTCACTTTAAAAGAGATGTGTTTCAAAATTGATTGATCATTAATTTTTAATGAAACACCTTGTAAATCGATAATATTTTTCATGTTGCCCCCACCTTTCTACGACTATAGATTATCACGTTCACCACCGATAGTCCATAGATGTAAAAATATATAAAAAGCTGTTTTGACGGTGTATCCAGCACTTATTAATTGACAGATGATAATATAATTAGGTAAAATATTTGATGGTTAAATATAAGTTGTTTGAAGTTATTAGAACAAAAAATATTGGGGATATCAATTGAGCAAAAACGGTAAAATAGCATACCGAACTGACCGGATTAATTTTCAGACAATTCAGTAATAAATAAGATTAGGGGTTTCAGAATGATAAAAGCATATAAAGATTTCTGGGTACATATTTTAGATTTTTCTGGTCGAACCGGACGTAAAAACTATTGGTGGGCAATAGTTATTAATTATGTGCTAAGTGGGATCATAATTACCGTTATTGATAATTTTCTTTCGCAGACAGTGGCCATTAGTGATGTTGATGGTGCGAATATTCTGCTAATGAATATGTCACTTGAAGTTATAATAATTTTAACTTGGTTGGCGACGTTATCGGTAAGAGTTCGTCGACTTCATGATACAAAACGATCAGGATGGTGGGTCTTATTGCAGCCAATCCCTGTTATCGGAACGATTTGGTTCTTTGTTCTAATGGTATTACCAACAAAAGGTGATGCAAATGAGCAACTAGATTATTATGTTAGTAAACGTAAATTGGCACTTATGTCTGTGCTTGTTGTAGCCTTGTCTTTGGGCAGCGTAATCTGGAAGAATTTAGAAACTTATGGTGACGAGGCGTATGAAGCATCACAAGTTAAAAAATGGACAGCAGAGCAACACGCATTACTAACTGATGAACAATTTAATCAAATGGTTTCAAAGTATTCTGATAAAAAAATTACGGGTATGACTAAAGGTAAAAATCGAACGGTCATTATTCCGGGACTTCGTGGTGCGTGGTCTATTAATCATGATACTAAAGACGCAGCATTTGGAACTAACTGGGTACCTCAAGGTCTAACGGAGACAAAAGAGCAGTATTTAATTAGTGCTTATGATGGTAATCATAGATTGAATTCAGTTATATTTTTGGTGAATAAGGATACTGGTAAATACCAAAAAACAATTATTCTTTCCACTAAGTCTCATGTCGGTGGATTAGCAGTTGATAAGGATCATGGACTTTTATGGGTCTCAAATGATACCAAAGCGGAGGCAAGAATAGAGGCTATCTCCTTAACTGATATGGCCAAATATGATGCTGCTAAAACAGAAAAACCGATTAAGGCAACGCAAAATGCAAAATTACCTTGGGCAAGTAAAGTATCAGGATTGTCATATTATAAAAATAATTTAGCAATTGTTAAATATGGAAAAAATAAAAGTGTACGTAGTGTGACTGATATCGAGGTTGATCATAAGTCAGGACTCGTAACTAAAAAAACAATGCAAGGCGCACCCATTCCTGATGAGGTAACAACTTTGAAGGGTGTCGCGGATATACTGAAAAAGAATAATGTTATTAAATCATACACCCCGGGATACGATCGGATGCAGGGATTTTCGGTGGTACCGTCTCCTGATGATAACTGGGTAATTGCTTTGTACACACAGAGTAATGGTGATAGTGCAAGTAAACTTATTATGCAAAGTGAAGCATTCAACAACGGACAATTGAATTTTAATAATAAATCAACATTTTTAGCAAGTCTATACTTACCACCTTCAGTGGAGCAGGTAAGTGCTGATCCCAGCGAGAAACAGATTAGTCTTTTATTTGAAGGCGCGGCAGCTGAATATAGTAAGTTTAGGTTTGGATTGTTCCGGGCACCCTTCATTGATCGGCTAGTAATTTTTAATTATGGACTTAACAAATAAACTATCTAAGTCATTTTAGAATAGATTAAGTGATGCACTTCGCATCGCTTGATCTATTTTTTTGGAACAAAAAACCCAATACCTTAGTTAGGTATTGGGTTAGCAGGTTTATTTTTGATAGCTAATTAATTCAATTATGTGGTTATCTGGATCAGAAATTACGATAGATTGGGCATTTTTAACATCTGATTTATCAATAGGGCCATTAATAATTGTCACAAAATAATTCTTTAAGTGATTTTCTATAGCTGACATTGGATCACTGACAACGAAACTCAGTGACATTGGACTAATTGTATTTGATAATTCAAAGTTGATTTTTTGATGACCAAAATGAACAGTTGGTTGATCGCTATTTTCAATAACGGTCATATCAAAGACTTCATGATAAAAACGTAAACTTCTTTGGATATTGGAAACGGGAATTGTAATTGCTTCAAAACGTTTAACTTTCATGAATGTAGGACCTTCTTTTACTATTTTTTAAGTTGTTTATTGAAGAAACTGAATAAGAATAAAGTACTTACCACAACAACAATTAATTCGGTAACAGGTAATGCAACCCATACGCCTGTTAGATTGAAGAAGTGAGCGAATATAAACAGTAAGCTTAGTAATAAAATGTAGCCGCGAAGAACCGCAAGAACTAAGGCATGTTTAGGTTCTTCAATCGCCGAGAAGAACATACTAAAGATAATATTGAGGGATGAACCGAATAAACTTAAAAAGTAGATTGGAATCCCAATTTCTGCGTAATGGATAAGGTCTTGATTATTACTGTTATTAAATAGCGCAATAATAGGTCCTTTTGCGAATGTCAATGCGAGGTACAGAATGGTTCCAATAGCGAAACTGACAGTTAAGCCAAAACGCAGAATTTGTTTAACTTCGGGCCAATTCTGAATCCCGAATTCTCGACTTAATAAAGGTTGGATTCCTTGCGCAACACCATTAAAAAGTGATAAAGCGACTAAAATAATATTCGCAATAATGCCGTACGCCGCTACAGCAGTATTTCCGGCCAGACTTAAGATGACAAGGTTGAAAGCGAAGATGCTGACACCCGTACTCATTTCAGTTAAAAAGACGGGGAATCCAAGTTGGACCACCCTTTTGATTATTTTAAAATGGATAGTTGGCTTTTGAAGTGTTAAAAGCCGATCTTCTTTTTTACGATGAAGCGTTAGAATAGATAAGGCAACAATTGGAGAAACGGCAGTTGCCATTGCGGCCCCACCCATGCCAAGATGTAAGGGGTACATGAAAATATAATCGAAAACGATATTGAATAGACTAGAGACCAGCATTGCAATCATTGATAATTGCGGATTATTATCATTTCGAATGAAACTTAAGACTAGATAGTTACATGCAAAAAATGGTGCGGCTAATAGAATATAAGTAAGGTATTCAGAGGCTAATCCATAGGTTCCTGCGTTCGCACCTAAAAAATGAAGTAGTGGGCTCATGAATAGAAAGCCAAAAACCGAGAATGCTAGACCAAAAATGATACCAACAGCCAAAACCTGCGAGAAAATCTTTTTGCTGGCCGCTTGATCCTTAATTTTTAAAATAGAAAATAAGGTGGCACCACCAATTCCGAGCATTAGTCCAACACCGTTTAATAAATTAAAAAGTGGTAAAACAATATTTAAGGCGGCTAGTCCAGTGGTACCGACTGCATTGGCGATAAAATAAGTATCTGCCAGAAGATACACGGATAAACCTAAGGTACTTAAAACATTTCGTGTCACGTATCCCGAAAGTTCGCGACGGATTGATACAGTTTGGTTGGTCATTTCGCTCTCCTATTAACACCTATCTTTTATCACGCAATAAAGTGTAATAAAAAATAGGTACCAACATCCTTCATTGAAAAATGGCCTCTTGGATGTGATAACTATTATTTTTGTAAAACCCGGCGATTTTACTCTGCTTTAACTTTCTTCATTCTAGCAACTATTATTCAAAATAGCTAGGACTAATGATTAAGAAATCGTGAAAAAATGATGGTTAATCGCTTTGATTAAAAGGTAGTCAGGGCTTATCTTATGTTATAATCGTAAAGGATACTTAATGGACAACGACTAGAAAGAAGGTTTAACAGTGGCAACTACATTACGATTAGCACCACTATTTACTAACCATATGGTCTTGCAACAAGACCAAACGACGCGTTTTTTTGGCTACGCAGAACCTAATCAAGAAGTGACCGTAACCATTTCAATGGGCGGTAGCGAAGATACAGTTGAAACCGGAATTGCCGACGAAACGGGCTATTTCCTGATTGAAAGTATTTCATTTTTGGCACCCACGATTGTGACTATTTTGGTAACATCTGGTACAGATAAAATTATTTTACGCGATGTCCAATTTGGTGATGTTTTTCTAGTTGCCGGTCAATCAAATGCTAATTTTAAAATGGCTCAAGATGATGAATATGAACATAATAAATCGATGCCAATGATGAATCTCCGTTTTATTAATATACCAGAAACACAATCAACAGAAGATAATCCTTGGCAAATTGTTGATGGAGAAAACATCGGTGATGTTACTGCAATGGGTTATTATATGGCTAAAAAAATTCGTCAATACGATGAATATACACCGGTTGGTATTGTTTTATGCGCAAAAAATGGAACTTCGGCTGCAAGCTGGGTCTCAGAAAAAACGCTAATGAATGATGCCACTTTAAAGGCAGCTTATGTTGATACTAAGATTCCCAGTTTAGAAGAATCTGAAAATCTTTATGACACAATGTTGTCACAAGTGGGACCTTATCGCTTTAAGATGCTTGCTTGGTACCAAGGTGAACGAGATGCCGGAATAGATACGAAACATTATGGATTGCTTTTAAAGAAACTAATTCGTGAATGGCGTAAAACGCTCAAACAAAATAAATTGCCGACCTACATTATTCAATTACCACAATATAATAAAAATATTGTTAACTCATGGGCAGAAATCCGTGAAGCGCAGCAACAATTTGCCGCAACAGAAAACCGTGTTTACTTAGTAACAACGATGGATGAACCTTCTGCGGATGAAATTCACCCAAGTAGTAAAAGACAATTAGGCTACCGTATTATTGAGTTATATTCTAACTTCGGTAAGTTTGATGAAATGCAAACGAGTCCTCAACTATCTGAAATTTCTGCGGATGTTAAACAAATGCGCCTTAATTTTTCAAATTGTGAACAACTTGAAACTGTTTACCCAATTGATTTGAAATGGATGATGCCAGGGGATGTCTTAAAACCTGCAGTAATTGATTTAGGTACAAATGATATCAAGATTCAATTAGAAGAAGACTCATTAGGATTACAGTATGCGTATGCTAATGTGACTACAGCAGGCTTATGGAATGAAAATCATACGCCCGTCAGTCCATTTAGAATATATTTTGATTAATCCAATTAAATAAAATATAAAAAGCCTTGCAATATTGAAGTGATAAACTTCGCCATTGTAAGGCTTTTTTGTTATTCAATTAAAAAGGCGATTGATTGATAGGGTTCTAGTGTCATAAGTGACGTTAAAGGCACGTCCGTTGAATAATTGGTAATAATGACTGACGATATTCCATCAAATTCAGGTAGATCAATGGTTGTTTTTGTTCCATAAAAGTTATTTAAAACAATTAAACGCTGATTATTAAGCGTTCGTTGATAGGCAAAGACATGAGTATTGTTCATGAGAAGCGGTAAATAATCACCCACTGAAATAATTGGATGGGATTTACGTAATTTGATTAATTTTTGATAGTAATTAAAGATTTCGCCGTTCACTAACTCATTTTCAACATTCACTATTGCCTGATTCGTGGGCATTAACCATGGTGTCTGCGTTGAAAAACCTGCATATTCGGACTGATTCCATTGCATGGGCGTTCGGCTATTGTCACGAGATTTAGCTTGGATGATTGTCAGTGCTTCAGCGGGACTGTTCCCATTTTCTAATAACTCCGCATAGGCATTTTTAGTTTCAATGTCATTGTAATCAGACAATTTTTTATATTGCGGATTACTCATACCAATTTCTTCACCCATATAAATGAAAGGTGTTCCGCGTAATAAATGAATGGTAGTAGCCAACATTTCAGCGGATTTTTCACGGTAATGAACGGGATCGCCAAAACGATTCAATGCACGAGGCTGGTCATGGTTATTCCAGAAAAGAGCGTTCCAACCGTGGCCACTTGTCATACCTAATTGCCAATCATTTAAGATATTTTTTAAATTCATGAAGTTAAAAGGTGTTGTTGACCATTTATTTCCATGTTTATAATCAACTTTTAGATGGTGAAAAGTAAAGACCATCGATAATTCATTTCTTTCCGCTAACGTATACTCAATACAATTTTCAATCGAGGTGGAGGACATTTCACCAACTGTTACTGCATCTGGATCTTGGCCAAAACTGGTTTGATTTAGCTCCCGTAAATATTGGTGGACAATTTTTTTATCTGTATATAAAAACTTGCCATCACTGTCAACGGGCGCGTCAATTAGGTGACTGTCTTTTCCAATGACGTTAATGACGTCGAAGCGAAATCCTTTTACCCCTTTCCCACGCCAGAAATTAACAATTTTAGACATTTCGTTTCTAACCGCTGGATTATGCCAGTCTAAATCGGCTTGTGTTGGGTCGTATAAGTGAAGGTAGTACTTGCCGGTTTCCCCAAAAGGTTCCCATGCGGAACCACCAAATTTAGAACGCCAATTCGTTGGCGGAGATCCATCGGGTTTGGGGTCACGAACATAGTAGTAGTCTAGGTATTTTGGATCACCATTAAGCGCTTTTTGAAACCATTCATGTTCAGTCGAAGTATGGTTAAAAACCATATCCAGCATAACTTCAATCCCTATGGCCTTAAGTTTAGACACAAGTTCTTCAAAATCAGCCATAGTTCCGAAACGAGAATCAATATGATAATAATCTGAAATATCATAACCGTTATCATTTTGTGGCGAAATAAAAAATGGATTAAACCAAATCATATCTATATTGAGTTGCTCTAAGTATGGAATTTTCTCAATAATCCCTTGTAAATCGCCGATACCATCACCATTACTGTCGTTAAATGATTTGGGATATATTTGGTAAATGATTTTATCTTCAAATTTCATAATTACGCTCCCATAATTTATTTATTTTTTAACTCGACGAGCAAATTCAACAAAACTAAAACGATCTGCACGGTGGATAGCTTCAGTTATTTGGAACAAGCGACTGTCTTGCAAGTAGGTCTCACTTCGAACTACTACGACAGATTCAGTTTCTGGAATATCTAATAGTTCTTGAACGGTCTTGTCTGCTGGTTCAACTGTGATTTTCTTAACAGCGTAGCTGATTTCCAGACCCAATTTATTTTCAAAATATTCATATATAGAATTTTGAGCAACCGTTAATGGTACCGTGGGAACAATATTTGAAAGTATGTAATCGCGATCGATAACACTAGGTTCATTTTTTACAAGGCGTAATCGTTCAATGAAGGTAGCCTCATCACCAACAATGGATTCTGGAGCAAAACTTCCCGTAGGAATGGTTAATTTAGTCAATTGAAGAACCTTAGTTTCCGAATCCATTTGTAATGATTCGTCCAGTTCCTTATATGACGTAATGCCTGAGACGGGAAATACAAAACGCTTAACGTCTAAGACTAATGACCCTTTTCCGCGAATTTTTTGAATATAACCGTTTGTAAGTAAGTTTTGTAGTGCTTTTCGAATTGTTTCACGAGAACTCCCATAGAGTTCACTCAGTTGAGTTTCACTAGGTAGAAACGTTCCCGCTTCGTAGATATTATGCGTTATTTTAGTGACAAGGTCTTGATAGATACCTAAGTACTTATTTTGGTTAGTCATAATAATTACCTCCAAATGATAAAGTCATTTTAACACAAACAATCAAGTCTATACAAGACCGTGTAAACCTTTTATTTAATTAAAAAGAAAGCGTTGACATGTTGTATATACAGGTTTATTATAAGTGTAACTTGAAAGCGTTTAATTAATGACGCGTAGATAACCACGATATGAGTTATTAGGTTGGAAATGGGATTAACTACAGAAAGAAGGAAAAGAAATGTCAATTTTTAGAAGAAAACAAAAAATCAATGATGATAAGTTATATGCACCAGCCACAGGATCTTTAATTCCTTTGGAAGACGTCAGTGATTCAGTCTTTGCCCAAAAATTAATGGGTGATGGATTCGGATTCAAACCAACAATGGGGAATATTTATAGCCCCGTATCAGGAACTGTAACGTTAGTGGCTTCAACGAAGCATGCACTTGGATTTACGATGGATAATGGATTAGAAATTTTGCTGCATATGGGTGTTGATACGGTTGAATTGAATGGTGCACCATTTGATATTGATATTAAAAAAGGTGCACGTGTTCGTGGTGGAGAACTATTGGGAACCATGGATTTAGCGCAAGTGTCTGAGGCAAAACTCGATGATGTATTGATAGTTGTTGTTACAAATACGAGTGATCAGTTAGACAGTCTAACTTTGTCAGATCCTCAAGCGTTTGATGGCGGCACAGAGTTAGGGTCCGGAACGTCGAAAGGAGAGAACTAGTTATGGCAAAAGACTATACGCAATTAGCGACTGATATTATTAGAGAAATCGGTGGCAAAGAAAATATTAAGAGCCTAATTCACTGTATTACGCGGTTACGGTTTTATCTAGTTGACGAAAGTAAAGCCGATGATGAGGTTGTTAAAAATTTAACGGGCGTTATTGATGTTCGCCATGCAATTGGGCAATATCAAGTTGTGATTGGGCCAGCTGTCACGGATGTCTATGATGCTGTGATTGCTCAATTAGGAGCGGAATACGCCGGTGGCGAAGTTGATGCTAATGATGATAATCAACAAGCTGATGAGAAGCCAACAACATTTCGTGGTAAATTAAACGCCGGATTCAGCGGATTGATTGGCGTAATCACGGGTTCGATGATGCCTGTGATTGGATTGTTAGCCGCAAGTGGTATTTTAAAAGGGTTACTCCAAATGGCTGTTGATTTTCATTGGACAGAAGCCACATCACAAACTTATATTTTCATCTCAGCAATGGGGGATTCAGCATTTTATTTCTTACCTATTATTGTTGGGTTTACGGCTGCCCAGAAATTAAAAGCTGATCCAATTATTATGGCCATTGTCGGAGGTGTCTTGGTTTATCCGTCACTTTTCGGAATTGCAACAGGAACAAAAGTTTTCGGTCAAGTGCTAGGAATGTCATTAAACACTAATTTGTTTGGTATTCCAATTCACATGGTTAACTATACTTACAGTATCTTCCCAATTATTGCTGGTGCGTGGTTGGCACATTATGTTGAAAAAGGGCTTAAAAAAGTTATCCCACAAGTATTACGAATGATTTTTGTACCATTATTAGAAGTTATGATTGTATCAGCTGCTATTATTGTTATTGTTGGACCTATTATCACATTAATTAGTACAGGTATATCTATTATTTTAAACGCAATTTTAACAGCAAATTACCCCATCGCAGGTTTTGTTATCGGGGGATTATACCAATGTTTAGTTATCTTTGGATTACATTGGGCAGTTGTTCCATTAATTGCGAATGATATCGCATCAAAGGGTTATAGCTACTTGAATGCTATTGTGTCAATTACAATGGTTGCTCAAGGTGCTGCCGTGATGGCAGTTATGATTAAATCAAAAATAGCCAACATTAAAGAGTTATCTGGTGGTGCTGTAATTGCGGCTTTCAGTGGTATTACTGAACCCGCAATTTATGGAATAACGTTGAAGTATGGACGTGTTTTCTTATCGGCTAATATTGGTGGTGCAGTTGGTGGATTAGTTGCCGGATTGTTGAATGTTAATATGTATGGATTCACTGGTTCATTAATTGGATTTCCTTCATTCTTCACACCATTAAAATTTGGTGGTGGTATGAGTAACCAAATTAATTTCTGGATTGCGTCAATCGTGACGATTATCGTTGCATTTGCTTGCACATGGTTCTTCGGATTTAAAGATTCTGATGTTACAGAGGCAAAAAATGTCACTCGTCGTAAAACAATCGGCAAAAATTAATATATAAAATACCCCTTAAAGTTAAAGAATTTAAGGGGTATTTTTGTAGGTTCTTTTAAGTTGTCAAATCGAAATAGTTGACTTTTTAAGTTTACGATTGTAAACTTAAAACATAAATTATGGAGGCGATAATGATGGATCATCAAGATATGAGTAATATGGATCATGATAATATGAAAGATATGGACCATCAGCATATGGATATGCCAGGGATGGACCACGATAAAATGGACATGGACGATATGCCGGGTGGTCATATGATGCACATGGGAAATTTAAAATTGAAATTTTGGGTATCATTGGTGATGGCAATCCCAATTATTTTAATGACTCCCATGATGGGGCTTAAATTACCATTTCAATTCACATTTACTGGATCTGATTGGGTCGTAACGGCGATTGGGACTGCATTGTTCTTTTATGGTGGTAAAACATTTTTAGACAGTGCAAAAATGGAGCTGGCAGATAGGAAGCCAGCAATGATGACACTGATTGCAATGGGAATTAGCGTTGCTTACATATATAGTTTGTACGCAGTAATCATGAATAATATTGTGGACCCAAGTCACCATGTAATGGACTTTTTCTGGGAACTGGCAACCTTAATTGTGATTATGCTGCTAGGTCATTGGATTGAAATGAACGCGATTATGGCAGCGGGTGACGCTGTACAAAAATTAGCAGAACTCTTGCCTAAACAAGCGCATGTCATGGATGAAAATAATGAGATTAAAGAAGTTGATTTAACTCAAGTCAAAGTGGGAAATGTACTATTAGTTAAAGGGAATGAAACAATTCCAGCAGATGGCTTAATTATTTCTGGTAAAACGAGCGTTGACGAAGCTATGATTACTGGTGAGTCAAAACAAGTTGAGAAAACAATTGATGATAAAGTTGTTGGTGGGTCAGTGAATGGTAACGGTGAAATAACAATGACTGTTACGGGAACTGGAGAAACGGGATATTTAGCTCAGGTTGTTAAATTAGTCTCGAAAGCACAGTCAGAGAAATCAAATACTGAAACGCTAGCTGATAAAGTTGCGGGGTATTTATTTTATGCGGCTTTATCTGTTGGAATTTTAGCGTTTATTGTTTGGATGTTTACGGGAACGTTTAGCCAGGCGTTGTCAATTCTTGTAACCGTTCTGGTTATTGCGTGTCCCCATGCATTGGGATTAGCAATTCCATTAGTTGTTGCGAGAAGTACCTCTCTCTCAGCGAAAAATGGTTTATTGATTAAAAATAGAAATGCGCTAGAAGTTGCGCACACAATTGATACATTACTTGTGGATAAAACGGGAACTTTAACAGAAGGTCATTTTGTGGTAACGAATTATCAAACATATTCAAAAGATTTTTCTGAATCAGAAATTATTGGCTTGATGGCCTCATTAGAACGCGGATCAACACATCCCTTGGGTAAAGGGATTATTCAAAAAGCAGAGGATTTAAGTCTTCAAATTCCAACTGCAAATGATACGCAACAAATTAATGGTGTCGGATTAGAGGGTCATATCAAAGATGATTTATATAAAATTGTTTCTGAGGCATACGTTAAAAAAAATCAGTTATTAACCGATGAATTGGTTTCGGATGATGAAGGAGACTCTATTAGTTACCTCATTCAAAATGACAAAGTAATTGGCTACGCCGCTCAAGGTGATCAAATTAAACGGGAATCATTTGGCCTAGTTGAACAATTAACTAAGATGGGGATTAAAACGATTATGTTAACGGGTGATAACCAGCACGCTGCTGAAAAAGTAGGTGTTAAATTGGGAATTGAAGACGTTCGAGCTAATTTAATGCCGGAAGATAAAGCTAAAATTGTCGTGCAATTAGAAGGCGAAGGGCACAATGTGATTATGGTTGGTGACGGAATTAATGACGCGCCAAGTTTGGCTGGGGCAACAATCGGTATGGCAATTGGGTCAGGAACAGACGTCGCCGTAGATTCTGCTGATGTGATATTAGTTAAAAGTAATCCTACGGATATAGTAAAATTCTTGACGTTAAGTCGTAACACCAGATTGAAAATGATTCAAAACCTTTGGTGGGGTGCGGGATATAACATTATTGCGTTACCACTAGCCGCAGGTATATTAGCGCCAATAGGCTTTATTTTGAGCCCATTGGTTGGTGCAGTCGTGATGTCATTGAGCACAATTGTTGTTGCCGTTAATGCAATAACGCTGCATGACTAAACCGTTAAAATATATTGGTATAATATTAACCTTATTTATATAATTAATTATAGAGAATCTTCCCCCTTTGGACTAGTTAATGGTCAAAGGAAAGGCGGATTCTTTTTTTGTCTAATTTAATAAAAAAGCGTCATTAAAGATGAACAATTATATCAATAAGGATAGATATAAACGGATAAACGGCGTTAAAAATCAAAATAAAAAATGCTCTAAAAAAAAGTTTTTTTAAAGCGCTTTAGTGTTGCACGCGACATGTAGCCCCATGTAATGCTATCTATAACTTAAATGACTGCATTCTATAATTAAATCGTGTGCAATATAAAATAGTAAGCGCATTACAAGAATGATATGCTACTGACATAGTCATACAATAAGGTATAAATCTTGAACGACATAAGGGGGTATAAATGTGGTAAGTAAAGTAAAAAAAATATTATTTTTAATTGTACTATTCATATTTGTAGGGGGTATCACTTCGGGATGTGGTAATACAGCTAAAAAAACGTCGAACGAGAGTACAACAAGTAGCAGTCATTCGAAGAAACAAACGGCAAAAAAAATATCTGAGAAATCAAATGCCGTTACGGTTCACGTAAAAGGAAAGTAGGGGGATATAGATGGGTATATTATATAAGGCAATTACAATATTATATATTGTAATGCAAGTTATTTCGTCACCATTATCAGTTATGAATCAAATGAGAAGCGTATCCGCAAAAGCAGTTGAAGGAATTAATGTCTTAGATAGCAAAGATAAGACAATGGAAAAATTAGACGTAACAGAAAAGGGCGAGTATCAGCTTAAAATTAGTGATAGTCGCGTTAACCTAGAAAAAATGGAAATTGAACTACCTGATTTCTTAACGTATAAATCTGCGGATGGGTTAACACAAAATAAAGTAGATTACGCAAAAGATACAAATAAACTGACATTTAATTTAGATGATTACAAAGTCAGCAAAACAATCCTATTAACGTTGGTTGCTAACAAGGGCCAAAGTCAAAAGGGTGACATTGTCTTAAAAGATTTTGATAAAAATGGTAAAACAAGTAAAAAAGTAATTAACGCTAAACTGATTTCTGAAAAAGCAACAAAAGAAACGGTTAAAGAAGATAAAGCAACAAAAGATGACTCAGCTGAAGCTAAAATGGCTCAAGGCGAAAGTAGCAACGTTAAAGATATCAAACAAACGACACGTCAATTACCAAGTGAAGTGCCAGATCCACCAAAATCAGACATTGTTTTAACGGATACTTTCCAAGTAATAGAAGGATTTAATTCATACGTTCATAAAACGAATGTGAATGAGGTTGTTATTACAGATGATGAAAAGAAACAAAAGGGTGGACTTTGGTATAAAAATCAAATTGATTTAACTAAAGATTTCGATATGGGGATGTATGTTTTCTTAGGCGATAAAAATCAAGCCAATAAAGGCGCTGATGGAATTACATTTGTGATGCAAAATGACCCTGAGAAATTAAAGGCCGTTGGTGCCATGGGTGCTGGTATTGGTGCATATGGTATGGAATCATACCCTGATAGATATATTAGAAATGGATTGGCACTAGAATTTGATACGTATCGTAATAACGATGCAACGGTTGGAACAAATGATGCCGATATTAATATGAGCGCTAAAGATTATGGACATATCGCCATCCAAAAAACACAATCTGTCGCACGTAACCATGAAAATATTATGTTAGGTACCGCTACAAATCAATTAGCTAATAATAAATGGCGTAAAGTAGATATGTCATGGTCTTCTCAAAGTAAAACATTATCGTACACGATTGAAGGATTTGGTAGCAAGACTTACAAAATAGCTAATCCAAACGCTTTATTCGGTGGCGAAAAAGTTTACTGGGGATTTACGGGTTCAACAGGAACTTACACAAATAATCAAGCAGTCGCAATTGATAAATTGCCTGATCAAACAAAATCAACATTGAAAAAAGATGTTAAAAACATCACGAACAAAGATGCTGATTACAAAACAACAACTATTGAGAAAAAAGGCGATATTGTTGAATACCGTTTAGCTTATGAATCTGACAAGGAAAACACGCAAGACTTGCTTGCTGCTGAACTTAAAGATGTTCTTGATGGTCGTCATACTTATGTACCAGGATCACTAACAATTGATGGTAATAAACAAACTGATTCAGTATGGAATAACGGTACAATTAAATTGGGTAACGTTATACCTGGGTCAAAACGAGACATCGTTTTCCAAGTTAAGGTTAATGGAACCGGGGATATCTTGAATCAAGCGATGTTCTCTTCTAAATACGCTAATCCAGTAGAATCTAATAAGACAACGATTTACAATGGCGATGCCGTTATTACTAAAACAGATGGTGATACGGGCGTACCTTTAAAAGGCGTTAAGTATGTTTTAAAAGATGCTAATGGTAAAGTCATTAAAAGTAATTTAACAACAAATGATAAGGGTCAATTTGACTTACATTATTTAGAACCAGGTAAATATACTGTTGAAGAATCTTCAGCACTTCCTGGTTACATTAAAGATACAAAGAGCCACAGTCTTGTGATTACTAAAGATCAAAAAACACCAGCTACATTAGATCTTAAAAATTATAAAGAAGTTGTTAAACCTGAATTAACAAAGAGCGTGAGTGTGAAATCAGCTAAATTAGGTGACACATTTACGTACACATTAAAAGTAACAAACCCAAGTTCTAACGGAACTTGGAATGATGTTGTCATGACAGATAATTTAGATACAACTAATCTAGAATTAGTTGCAAACAGTACAACATTAGACGGTAGTGCATTATCTGATGCAACCGTTTGGAACAACAATAAGACATTTACTTACAAAGTAGGTAACTTAAAAGCTGGGGAATCTAAGACAGTTACTTTCAAAGTAAAAGTCATTAACATCCCAGCTAAGAAGATTATTGATAATACCGTTAGTGCAACAGGTAAAGATGCGGCTGGCAAAGAAGTTGCACCAAAAGATGCCAAAGTTAGCACTCCTGTAGATTACAAAGATGGTGAGTTAATCTCAACCAAAACTGTAACAGATGAAAATGGTAACAATATTAATGGTAAAGAAGTAAAAGTCGGCGATACAATTCATTTTGATATTAAAGTGAAAAATACGGTTGATAATAGTATTGTAACGAACGTTATCGTTAAGGATTCTTTAATTAAAGCATTCGCCTTTAAAACAGGAACATTAACAGTGACAGACGTTAACGGCGTTAAAAAGACAGTTTCAGATACGAACTTTAAGGGCCAAGACTTATCAATTAACGTTGGAAGTATAAAGGGCCAAGAATACGTAACTGTTGGCTTTGACGTTACAATTACAGAAGATGCAGACGGCGACTTGAAAAATGTTGGACTCGTTTCAGGGACAACACCAGGCGGTGAAGTGCCACCAACAACAACGCCAGAAACAGAAAATAACGCACAACCTAAACCAACGCTTAAGAAAGAATCAAATGTAAAGCACATTCTAGGAATGGGCGACAAATATGGATACAGAATTAAAGTTGGTAATGAAAAAGGTGCCGGTATTTGGCATAACGCACAAGTAACTGATAGTCTAGAAACTAAATATTTGGAATATGTTCCAGGTTCAACTAAATTAGACGGTAAATCAGTTTCAGATGCGACAGTTTGGAATAAGGATCGTCTTACAATGAAACTCGGCGATTTAAAGGCTGGAGAGACAAAAACAATTACGTTTGAAGTAAAAGTTAAAGAAATTCCAGCAACACAAACAGTTATTCCTAATATTGCCAAAGCAACAGGTGAGGATAGTAAAGGGAATGCTGTTAATCCACCAGATTCTAAAGTTTTAGTTCCAGTGGATTACAAAATTGGAGAATTATCAATTGTTAAAACGGTTAGTGATAGCAAGGGAAACAATTTAAATGGGGATGTCGTTAAAATTGGCGATACACTTCATTTTGATGTCATTGTAAATAATATTAGTGAAGTTGGTACAATTGTTAAGGGAATTAAAGTTAGAGATGAACTTATCAATGCATTTAAATATACGGCAGGAACACTAACAATTACTAAGCCAGATGGCACAGTCGTTAGTGCAGACGATAGTAATTTTAATGGTCAAAAATTAAATCTTGATGCAGGAAACTTGAAGGGTCAAGAATCTCTGACTGTTGGGTTTGATGTAACAGTAACACCAGACGCTACTGGAGAATTAGAAAATGTGGCCTTGGTTTCAGGAACAGATCCTGAGATACCAGAAAAACCAACACCACCAACAACAAATTATGTTAATCCAAAACCTTCATTGCTAAAAACAAGTGATGTTAGCGAGACAACGTTAGGTGGAGAAATTGAATATACAATTTCTGCTAAAAATGCTGTTGAAGCGGGTACTTGGTATGGAGCAAGTATTTCTGATAAATTAGACTCTGCTTACTTAGAATTAATACCAAATAGTACAACGGTTAATGGTAAAAAAGTTTCAGATAAAGATGTTTGGAAAGACAATGTTTTAAACGTCGCACTAGGTGATGTTGCCAGTGGCAAAGAAAATAATGTGAAATTTAAAGTTAAAGTTAAAGCGATACCCGATAGTAAGGTTGTTAAAAATACAGCGAGTGCTACTGGGAAAGATAGTGAAGGAAATAAAGTAGCGCCACCAGATTCTAGCGTGAATATTCCAGTTGACTATGCACCTGGAGCACTGAAGAGTTTAAAAACAGTTTCAGATGCTGATGGTAATAGTTTAAACGGAAAAGAAGTTAAAGTTGGCGATACGTTACACTTTGAAATTAACGTAAAAAACGTTGTTAAAGATAGTATTGTTACAAATGTCTTCATTAAAGATTCTCTAGAAAAAGGATTCACTTATAAGGCAGGTTCACTTAAAGTTAACGCTAATACAGTTAGCGATAACAACGTTAAGGGACAAGATATCAGCGTTAATGTAGGTGATCTGAAGTACAATGAAGAATCTGTTCTAAGTTTTGATGTTATTGTTAACGATCAAGCTAGTTCAGAAATGAAAAACGTGGCCTTGGTTGGCGGTACGACTCCAGAAGGAGAAATTCCACCAACAACGACGCCTGAGACAAATAACGGCGCAAATCCTGAACCTAAATTAGAAAAGACAGCTAATGTAGAAAAAACGCATTTAGGTGAAACTTTCGAATATACGATTAAGGCAAGTAATGCTAAAGACGCTGCTAAATGGCAAGATGCAGTTGTTAAAGATAACTTGGATGCACGTTACTTAACATATGTTTCAGATACAACAAAAGTTGACGGTAAAGCCGTGTCAGATACAGAGGCTTGGTCAGACAACAAATTAAATGTTAAGATCGGCGATTTAGGAACAGGAAAATCAGTTTCGATCACATTTAAGGTAAAAGTAATTGCTGTTCCAGAAAATGGCATTGTTCACAATACGACACAAGCTACAGGTACAGATAGTAAGGGTAATGTCGTCACACCACCAGATGCTTCCGTAGATGTTCCAACAGATTTCCAAGATGGTAAACTGAAAATGGATAAAGCTGTTTCAGATGCTAAAGGAAACGATTTGAATAATCACGAAGTAAAAATTGGTGATACCCTTCATTACGATATTACGGCTGAAAATGTTAATGAATTTGGGATGCTTTACAACGTTATTGTTAAAGATGATTTGGTTAAAGGACTAGAATTTAAAACAGGTACTTTAACAGTTAACGGAAAAGCGGCCGATGACAAAAACTTTAACGGTCAGAACTTAAAAATTAATATCGGGGATTTAAAAGGTAAAGAAAAAGTAGTTATCGGATTTGACGTTACAGTTACTAAAGATGCAGATGGTAAATTGGATAATGTTGCCTTGGGTTCAGGGACAACACCAGGTGGAGAAGTACCAGAAACACCAACACCAGGAACAGAAAATCCAATCAAACCAAATCCATCATTGGAAAAAACGGCAAGTCAATCAGAATTAAAATTAGGCGACACATTCACGTACACAATTACGGCACGAAATGCGGCTGACGCAAGTACTTGGTACAATGCAGTAATTAGCGATACGTTGGATACAAAACATTTGGAATTAGTTGCAGGTTCAACCATTGTAAATGGTAAATCAGTTTCTGATAAAGATGTTTGGAAAAACAATATCTTAACGGCTTCAATTGGAGATTTACGCTCTGATGAATCTAAGGTAATCACTTTCAAAGCTAAGGTCATTTTAATTCCAGAAAATGGAAAAATTGCGAATACGGCTAAGGGTGAAGGTACGGATAAAGATGGTGACAAGATTGTGCCACCTGACGCAACTGTAGAAATTCCAGCAGTTAAAAATCCTGTACCACCTGTAAAACCAGGTGAAGTAGTGACACCACCTGTAAAACCGGGAGAAGTAACACCGCCCGTAAAACCTGGAGTAACAGCACCAGGAACAGCAACACCGGCACCATCACAACCGGGCGTCACATCACCAACAACACAAAAAGAATTGCCACAAACTAATGATGCGGATGGTACATTATTAAGTCTTGCGGGAATTGGATTAGTAGGTTTAGCTGGCTTCGTTATTGCACGTCGCAAAAAAGCTAAAAACTAATCAGCTACAATTTTTAAATAAGTTTCCATAAAAAATAAGCACCCTCGAAATCATTGATTTTGAGGGTGCTTATTTTTTTATTTATTAGTCTTTAAAGTTATCGTTTTCAACATCTGCTAGGAAAGTACTTAAATGATCAAAGTAAACAGGAGCGTTATCAATCATATGATGATGACCACCTTCAGGAGTCGTTACAAGACGAGCGTGTGGAATTGTTTCCGACATTCTTTTGGCTGTTGCTAGAGGCATTGTTTCGTGTTCGCCAAATGTAATTAAGGTTGGAACAGTAATATTTTTGATACGGTCGCGAGTTGACCAATCTTTTAATTTACCGGTAACGACGAATTCGTTATTACCTTGGAAGTAGTTGTAGACAGGTTCGGCCATTGTGCTAACCAAATGAGCAATTTGAGCTGGTTTTTTACGATCAACATAACCGTCATTTAAAATGTTAACGTAGCCTTGGTAACGTGCGTTATCAAGGTCGCCTGTTTTTTCGCATTCTTGCATGTAAGCAAGCGCATCAGCATCTAATTCTTTAGCACGAATAGCGTTAACGTTAGCTAAGTATTCATTAATATCGTCAGTCATACTTGAGATAATAGCACCTTTTAAATGGTCACCATATTTCAATGCGTATTCTTGAACAAGAGCGCCACCCCATGATTGACCAATTAAGTAGAAGTTATCTAAGCCTAATTTAACGCGGACTTCTTCAACTTCATCAATAAAGTAATCAATATTAAGGAATTTGTCGACATTCTCTTGTTTAGTAAAATCTGGTTGGTCAGAGTACCATGAACCAAGTTGGTCATACATTGAAACTTGAACGCCAAGAGGAGCTAATTTTTCAGCAAAATTTTCGTAATATTCATGTGTACCACCGGGGCCACCATGGAGACAAAGTAATTGAATATCGCCTTGTCCTTCTGTGTGTGTCCAGAGATGATACCCATTATCTAACGTAATAATTTTCGTTCCATATGCCATATTAATCCACCTAATTTCTTAAGAATAGATTAAGCATAGCACTTTTGAGGTTATTTACCAGAATGAAAACAATTAAAAAGGCACAATTTGCAATTTATAGTCATTTAGTTTAAAGTTATGTTAACTTAAAAAAATAAAAGGTTAACGGTGGATAATGAAAACAAAAGATCAGATTCTTAAAATTTTGTCTGAACGACAAGACAGTATTGTTTCAGGAGAAGTTCTGGCTGAAACGATTGGTGTTTCAAGAACGGCCATTTGGAAGGCAATTAAAGGGCTACAGGAAAATGGCTTTGAAATTGAGACGGTTGCTCAGAAAGGATACATATTGAACGATGGTAACCGATTGAATCCACAACTTATTTATTCATATTTAGATAACCAAGGGATTCAGGTGGAAACATTCGATGAATTAAAATCAACTAATCAATTGGCTAAAGAACGTGCTAGCCAACAAGGTAATAATGAACCGCTGCTAATTGTGGCTAACGGTCAAACGGGTGGATATGGACGATTTGGTCGAGATTTTGAATCACCGGAAGATACCGGTATTTATATGAGTTATCTATTACGAATTGATCAGCCGATTAAAGATGTTGGACAGCTAACAACAGCTACGGCCATGGCCGTGAGTTATGCATTGGAAAATAAATTAAATATTCAACCGCAAATAAAGTGGGTTAACGATATTTATTATCAAAATAAAAAAGTTTGCGGTATTTTAACTGAGGCAGTTACGGATATTGAGACACAACAGGTGACAAGTCTTGTTATTGGTATTGGGCTAGATTTTAAAACGGATATCACAAAATTATCGACTGATTTACGAGATAAAGTAGGATCGTTAGTAGCTGAATCAGGGGACGTTACAAGAAACGAATTAATTGCTGAAATAACGAATCAATTTATGATCATTTATCAAGATTATCAATCAGGCGGGTTTATGGACGATTATCGTAAACGGTCAATTGTAATTGGTAAGACGGCAACTTTAAAAAGTGGTCATCAAGAAATAACGGGTGTTGTTGAAACGATTAGTGACAGCGGACAATTGGTTTTTCGAAATGATGACGGACAAGTTACAAAGTACATGGCAGGAGAAATTACAAAAGTGAACGTGGAGGGTATAGCACATGGGCAAGAATAATCAGTTGAAACAATTAATTATTGCGGCGGAATTGGCGGCTGTTATGGGTGTTCTATCGCAACTTATTATTCCACTAGGACCGATTCCGTTGACCTTACAAACGATTTTTATTGGGTTGTTGGCAAGTTTGAGACCGGTCGTAGAAGGAATCAAAACAGTTGGTATTTATCTTTTACTGGGGTTAATTGGCATACCCGTATTTGCTGGTTTCCACTCAGGACTACTGTCATTAATCGGCCCGACCGGCGGCTATTTATTTGGTTTCTTGATTTATATTATCGTGACTGGTTTATTTTTAAAATGGTGTGGAAATGGTCGTTGGCAACTGTACGTCGCAAACTTATTGGGTGCTAGCGTTCAATTATTACTCGGTGCCGCATGGTTAATGATTTACCAACAAACAACCATTCAACAAGCATTCTTGATTGGCGTTTTACCGTTTATACTTGTTGGTATACTTAAAGTTGTTTTTGTTTGCGAGTTAGATCACTACTTAATACGGAGGTATGAAATAAAAACCTTGTAGAATGTTAATTTTAGCTAGATAAATCAACTAACACCGATTCTATAAGTGATGGACTTTAATAACTTAAGAAAATAAAAAGAGAGAAACACGTTAATAATTACGTGTTTCTCTCTTTTGATACAATCAGAAGCAGTTTTAGTTTGCCTTTTTTTCTTGATAACTACGAACTAGTAATATAGCAGTTAAGGCCGTAACGACTAAACAAATAATGAATGAAATTAAAAAGGTGACGTGCATTCCGTAAAGAAAAACGTCTGGACGATTTTTAATATATGTCGTTGTTGTTTGACCGTATTTATGACTCATTGCGGTAAACAAAGAGGTTGTCGCAACGGAAACCCCGATGACCATCCCTAAGCTACGAGATAGAGAATTCATACTACCAGCGACGCCAAGTTGTTTCTGGTCAACGGCACCCATGATAGTCATGTTATTTGGTGATTGGAACAAGGGATTTCCCAGTCCAGCAATGGCTACGAAAATAGCAAAGACATAAAGTGGCGTATCCGCATTAATCATGAAGAAACCAAATTGTGAAATTGAGAGAATAACAAGCCCAATTAAAGTAACTAACTGTGGATTGAAACGATCACTTAATGAACCAGCGACCGGGGACATCACGACCATAACTAATGGCCAAAGCATCAAGATGTAACCAGCAATATTAGGCGTTAAACCCAACGTATTTTGAAGATAGAAGGGCGAGATAACATTGAAGAAGAAATTAGAAATAAAGATCAATAATGCGCCAATTAGGCCAATTGAAAATTTAATGTTTTTAAAAATTGTAAATTGAATTAAAGGCATCTCAATTTTATTTTCAATCGTAATAAAAACGATTAGGGAAATTAGAGCGGTTACGAATAAGCCAATGATGGCAGGTTGATTAAAGCCAATTTCTTGGCCAATGAAGATACCAATAAAAAAAGTCGCAATCGTTAACGCGTAAAAAGTAAACCCTAAGTAATCGATTTTTGTTCGCGTTTTAGTGATATCTTTTGGCAAAATGGCTTTACCGACAAGAATGGCAATTACGCCAACCGGGATGTTAATCCAGAAAATATAACTCCACGATAGATGAGCAAGCAAAAGTCCACCTAATCCAGGACCGGCGATACTACCTAATGAAACGAAAGAGCCAATGTAACCTAATGCTTTACCGCGTTCATTGTGAGGGAAAACTTCAGTGATAATCCCTGCGTTTGCGCTTAATGTCATACTGGCACCCGTTGCTTGAACGACACGGGCAAAGAGTAAAAAAGGTAGCCCAGTATTGAATCCAGCTAGTATCGAGCCACAAACAAATAGAATGGTACCAATTCGGAAGACACCAATTTTACCGTAGGTATCGCCTAATTTACCAAATAGGGGCAACAAACAACAGATGACAACAAGGTAAATTGAAACGACCCATTCGGATTGGTTCATTGGTACATTTAATTCACGACTCATACTAGGCAGCGCAATATTAACGATTGAACCATCAAGTGTGGACATGAAGGTAAATAGCCCAATTGACGTTAGAATCCACCATTTTCTTTTTTGAATCTCTGGATCTGTAACAAATGCGTTTTGAGTAGCCATGTGTGATCTCCATTATCTTGGTGATATTACATCATCATTTTTTAGGTTAGACGTTTAGAATAATGTTGTTACAGGTTGGTAAGGAACTTTAAGACGAGAATTGGCTAAGTTAATCGTATAGATATCTGAATCATTGTTACGTAAAGTCATACCAAAGTCAGTTGCATAAATAATAAGTCCAAGTTGATGCCCTTTTTCAACTTGGTAGGCTGTTGGTTGTAAGTCAAACTCTACCGTATTAAAAGTACCTGGAAGCACGGAATCATTTTGATAACGATTAGTTCTATTTTGGAGATTAATATGGCCTTTTGAAATCATTTTCCAGGGCGTAGACCTTGCACTCTTAGTAAACTCAACTAAATCATCCTCACGCCAATGAAATCCGGTATCTAGGGCTTTACGACCTAAAACGGTTGGTACTTCATTGAGTCGGTTTGCTTCGCCATAGTCAATTAACATACAGCTAATCAAGCCCTTTGTCTGCCCGGCGGAGACGGACAATTTAACGTGGGCTGAACCAGAAATGAAAAGACGTTCGGTAAATGAATCTGTCACTAGTTGAACACGATTTTCAGCCATATTTGTTTCTTTAGTTAAAATTAAGTCGTGTTCCCAAAGATTATTGTTTGTCACGTAGGCGTTAAAGATGTCATCCGGTAGGTCATCTTTAAAGGTAACTGATTGATGTTCATCCGAAGTGACCGATTGAGTCAGCTTATCTTGTTGGAAGTGATAAGACTGTACAGGTGAATCTGGATCCGCCCAATCATCAAATGTATGCCAAGTTTCGGCATCTAAGTTATCTTGCATTGTGACGTTGGGAATAAGTGTCTCTGCACCATTTTCAACGTCATAAAGTTGATTAGACAACCAAAGGTTCATCATATCTGTAAAATCTAATGAACGGAAATTATTAATATAAATATGTTTTCCTTGATGTAAAAATAATTTTTTTACGACTGGAGAGGGACGTAATGCCTGCCAAAGTTGTTCCACTTGGCGTGGTTTGACGTTCCAATCATTTAAACCATGAACCATAATAATATTGGCTTTAATATTTTGAACTTGATTTAAGTAGTTACGCTCATCCCAGAATTGATTATAGTTACCTGATTCACGATCTTGTCCCGTTGCCAGCTTGTCCATAACTTCGCCAAAATAATTTTGAATAGTTGTATAGTCTGCGGCATCTTTTTTACGGCTCCAACAAAGTTCAGCCAGAACATCTGCGTCTTCTCCTTGGCAGGCGGCAGGCGCGACAACTAGTCCATTTTCACGATAATAGTCGTACCAACTTGAGATTGCTGCCTCAGAAATAATGGTTTTTAAACCGGAGATACCAGTGGTTGCTGCAGCAGTAGCGAGCGTTCCGAGGTAAGACTTACCAGTCATTGCAACGTTTCCGTTACTCCAAGTTGCTTTGATTGCGCGATTATCCAATTTATTTGTGAAAGCTTGGCGTTGGCCCGTTAACCATTCGATGATTGCCACGGTTGAAACTGTCTCCTCAACGCTGCCACAAGTTCGAACGCCATCTGATTCGCGAGTGCCGATTCCGGCTGCGTAGACAACTGCGAATCCTCTGGCAAGCATGTAATCGTTTAACGTATACGAAAATTCACGACTAAAAGTTTGTTCAGTTTCAGTTGTTTCTGAAAGAACTGGTCGCGGATTGGGCAATTCAGGTTCTTGATAGGTATAAGTAATATCTGCTTCAGATAAGTCTGTGACAGGTTTTTCTGCGAGTGGAATATCAACGTTATGCATGACTTCTGCTTCATCATTCGTACCTTGGTTATAAGGGCTTGCCGTGTATAAGACAGGCACTTTAAAACCTGAAGTAACAGTTGGTCTTAGAATTTCTGTTTTTAATAAATCACGTTGACCATCGTGATCGGTATCTAGTGGTGCCTCAACATAAACGACTTCACGAATTAGCTTTGTGGTATCGAAAACAGGTTGTGCCTTGCCATTGAAAAAGAGTGGTTTGGCGTCTTCATAGAAAGAAACGAAGTACCCTTTATTGGCTAATAGATCAGTGAAAACCTGACCGTTTTTTGTATGTGTTGTTAATAATAGATACCAAGCTGACCAAAAATCATCAACTGAGTTAATGATTTCGATAGAAGGTAATTGAATCTTAGTCATTGCCGTGAATGGGTCGTCAATTTTGAAATCAATGCCGACTTCAAATTCTAATAACTGCAATGCAATATTATAGAAGATAGTGGGCGTTAATTCATTTTTCATTGTAAAAAAATCATCAACTGAGGTCGATTCGGTTGCGAGTAATGAGTGATATTTTTGGTGTTTTGATCCGTCAGTTTGGTAATCAAGGAAAATCTTATCGAGTGATTGCTCAAGTAAAAATGTCAGATTAGTTTCAGTATCTATGTAAAATTTCATGGCTTTGAGTTCTTTAATTTGTGTCTCAAAGGTAGGTGTATAGTTAGCAAATTGATTATTTTTCATTAGTCAGAAACTCCCTTTCAAAATTGATTGAACTATTAATTTAAGTATAACTTAAATTTAAATAAGGTTGAAATGATACGTTTCTATTGACAAAAAATAAGTAACTGAGTAAAGTCAAAGATATTAAGGTAATTAAAAAAGGAGAGTGTCTAATAGTGAGAAGGAAAGTCGCATTAATTTTGAGTATCATGGTTCTAGGGGTGTTGGCTGCTTGTGGGAAAACAACAACAAAAGTTGATAGTAGTTTAAACGTGGCTGTAACTGATCAGTTAGGCACTTTAGATTCAACTAAATACAGCGATACGTTTAGTGTTGAAGCGATTCAAAACGTTTATGAAGGTTTGTATACTTATAATCAAAAAAATAAACCAGTTTTGGCAGCGGCTAAAAGTGTTTCGACAAATGACGCAAAAACAGTGTATACGTATAAATTACGAGATGAAAAATGGTCAAACGGAACGGCCGTGACGGCTAATGATTTTGTCTACGCATGGCAAAAATTAGCCAATCCTAAAACAGCATCACCTAATTCACAACGAATCGATATCCTAAAAAATGGTTATGACATTCGTAACGGCAAAATGGCTGTTAATGAATTAGGTGTTAAAGCAATTGATAAAACAACATTAGAAGTTACATTGGCACAGCCAATTAGTTACCTGCCAGAAGTTTTAACGGGGGCGCCATTTGTTCCTCAAAATGAAGCCTACGTTAAAAAACAGGGTGACAAATATGGAACAGATTCAAAACACATGATTGTGAACGGTCCTTATAAATTAACGGACTGGACGGGAACTAATAATAAATGGTCATACGTTAAGAATACGGATTACTGGAATGCTAAGTCAGTTAAGTTAACTCAAGTTGATGTACAAGTTGTAAAAGACGGCGCAACAGCTGGTAAACTATATCAGACGGGTAAAATTGATTTTTCAATGTTAGCTAACGATTACGTTAAACAATATAAAAATGAAAAAGGCTTTGCAACTCGTAAAACACCATTAATCGGTTATTTAGGCTTTAATACAAAGCGCGAAGCAACTGGTAATAAACACATTCGTAAGGCCCTTGCAATCGGGTTTAACAAGAGCTCCTTAGCAAGTAAAATTCTCAATGATGGTTCATCAGAATTGAATGGGATTGTGCCAGCTAACTTTGTCTCGAACCCGGTCAATGGAAAAGATTACCGTCAAGAAGCTGGTGACTTGCTCGCTTTCAATAAAAAAGAAGCTAAAGCCGAATGGGAAAAGGGACTTAAAGAAATTGGTAAAAAAGGCTTAACTATTGAAATTTTAGGTTCTGACACGCCAGAGGCCAAACAAGTGATTGAATACTTACAGGCACAATTAGAAAGTAACCTTCCAGGATTAACAATTAACGCCCGTAACATACCAATCAAATCACGTTTAGCAGCAACGACTGCTTACCAGTTTGATGTTGTTTATGGGACGTGGACGCCAGATTACGCTGATCCAATCAACTTTATCAGTGATGGTGGTGCTTATCACTTGAGTACAGATTACAAAAATGCACAATATTTAAAAGATCTCGATCAAGCTAAAAATGACTTTGCAACGAATCCAACAAAACGTTGGGCTAGTTTGATTGATGCCGAAAAACAAATTGTTGGCGAAGATGCTTATATGGTACCTGTTTTCCAAGGAGCAATGGCTTACTTGTTAAACCCAGATATCGCTGGAATCCATATTAACCCATACGGCACAACATTGTTCTATCGTGATATGACGATTAAGTAGGACTAATTAAATTGAGAACTTAAGCTATTGAATTTTTAGTTCAATAGCTTAAGTTCTTTTTTTTGTAGAATAGCTAACGATATTATTTGGCTTTAGTATTGTCATGTCACGGTCTCTAGTACTTATTATCGCAGTGAGAATAATTAAAGTTCTCTTTGGTTATATTGGTTAAGTTGGTTGAGATAAATTTGTGAATAATAAGTTAATATGAGAAACTTATGAAGGTAAAAAAATACTTGGAGGGTATGGATAATAATGAAAAAAATAAAGTTAGGTATTTGGGGATTAGCATTGCTATTAGTTTTAGTGGGGTGTTCAAATGGAAGTTCAGAAGATACGAGTACTAGTAGTTCAGTTGCCAATTCAAAATCAACAAAAAAATCTGATTCAATAAGTAAAGAGGAATCAAGTAAGCTTGAAAGTAGTCGAGCGGAATCAATTAAAAAAATGAAAATTAAGTCAGAGTCAATAAAAAATGAAAAAAGAAATTCTAGGAGAAATACTAGTGAGGGGACACTTACGGTTCAACAAATGAAAGATACCCCTGAACAATCAGCCATAGCAATTGCTTACTATGGTGCGGATCACGTTTGGAGTAACTTATCTGGCGAGATAACGGACGGATTCAATGTTTCAATTGAATCGCCTGATTCCAGTATCGTTAAATACTATATCCAAAAAGGTGATAGTCCTTATTATAGATTGTTAGGTGATGAACATAACACTGTTGATTATTACAGTAATTCAGATAATGAGCTTCAAAAAGTAGGGATGTCCGAAATAGTCACGTACGTTAATCGAAAATTATCTGATGATGCTAGAAATAAAATAGTAAATAATGTGACTATTGGTGAAGGAACTGATACGCAAAAACCTAAAACAAGTTCTTCCACGAATGGAAAAGATTTATCGATTGAAGAAGCAGTAGATTTACTTAACAATAAGTTTAAATCTAAAATTTCTGGATTCGATATTCGAAGTTATTATGCGGGGACAATATCAGTTGTGGATGGCAGTAATCTCAAAATTCGGGATGGACACGATTCGGGAACATATGAAGCCTACGGTAATGGTGGTTGGCAGATAAGCATTGTTAATGGATCGGGTGGTGCGGTTCACAATTATTATATGGTTCCTGATCACGATAATCTAACAGTATCCGTTAAAGCTAAATATTCAAGGGCTTATGAAAAAGATACTATAGAAACTTCTACGATAACGCGTTAATAAATAATAGGTTGCAACGTGTATGAATATGAAGTAAAAGAGTAGACCAACATTTACGAAGCGTTAATTTTGTAAATGTTGGTCTACTCTTTTTACTAAAGGACTAATAATGATGATCCATTTAGGTTGCCCGGTTAGCTTAATGACTCGTATATATTAAATAATAAGGATAATCATTATGAAGTTGTTTAAAAGTACGGTTAAAGTAGCAGTCCGTCGGGCGAAATATCTGAACTATTCTAGTAATAAAAATCGTTCTAACCTAAATAGTTATTTGAACAAATACGTGAAATTGGGTTCATAAACTAAGTAGAAGTTCATTCTTTAAGCCCCGCAACTTATGTTTTAAATGGAATCAATGTGAATAAGGCTAACTCTATGTCAAACTTTATCTGTAATAAAATGTTAAACTGATAAAGTTAATATTTACTAAATAAATGAGGTGTAAACCAATGAAACAGCTATTTCATAAAAATATTATCTTAATTTTAACGATTGTGATTGGTGGCTTACTTGTTCTAGGTGTTAAGTTTGATCAGGCATTATACTCGGATACTATCGTTAAAATAACGCAGGTTACGGACGATAAAACTGAGAAGGTCACCGATGAATTTGAAAATAAAGATACGCAAACCAAACAAAAAATATCGGGAATTGTGATGAACGGCAAGTATCAGGGCCAAAAAATTGTCTTACCAAATACATATTCTTCATCTCGAGCAAATGATCAAAAATATCAAAAGAATGATCAAGTATTTGTCACGGTTAATCCACATAAAAGCGGATTGACGGGTACCATAGATGGGTTTAAGCGAGATGTCGTCGTGGCCGTCTTAATTTGGGTTGCCGTCAGTATGTTGGTAGGATTTATGCAGATTAGTGGGATGATCGCTGTTTTAAGTATTGCTTTGAATATGATCATCTTTTTTGTGGCCATTAAATTTGAAATTTTTGTTAATATTACGAATTTCTTTTGGATTTTTGCCGGAATCGCACTTATTTTTGCGGTACTCACATTAAGTTTGGTGATTGGATTAAACCGGCAGATGTTGGTTACGCTGCTAGCGACGTTAACGGGGACTAGTTTGTCAGTTATTATCAGTGTAATTGTTTTAAGGCTAACGAATGATCAAGGGATGCACTACGAGGCTTTATCGTACGCTACCCAAGCGCCGAAGGAACTCTTCTTAGCGGCAACATTACTTGGGTCTCTGGGAGCTGTTATGGACGAATCAACGGATATTGTGGCGACACTCTTTCAATTGAAGGAGGAACAGCCAATGATTTCACCGAAGGAATTATTTAAATCTGGTCGTGAAGTAGGACAATCAATTATGGGTCCATTAATCAACGTTTTATTCTTAATTTTTATCGCTGATATTTTCCCACTGGCAGTTCTCTACTTTAGAACGACAAATACAATTGGATATACTTTTTCATGGACTATGGCCTTAGGCGTCGTCCAGACACTCATCAGTGGAATCGGTATTGTGATTGCCATTCCAGTGGCAAGTTTCTTTGCTAGTCGCTTGATAAAAGGAGGTGAAGCCTCATGATCACGATTGGATGGTTAAGTGCTATATTATTTGGGTTAATGGTTTCTATTGGTGGAATGAATGGTGTGCGTTCATTCTTAAGTTTATTCCTTAATTTTTTAATGTTATTTTTCACGATTATCTTAATTACGGGTGGATTTCCACCGGTTGCGGTGACCTTGATCAATGGCATAATTATTTTGGCGATTACAATTTTTCTGGGAGATGATAATACGCAAGTGACGGAGACTGCTTTTTATGCGTCATTAATTGTGCTTATTATCCTAGTATTATTAATCATTCCGGTTGAACACCTAGCGGCAGTTCAGGGATTTGGGGCAGAAGATAGTGAAGAAATTGAAGCCTTCTCCCTATTAATAGGAGCTAATTTTATGCAAATTGCGATTTCTACGGCAATTTTTAGTACGTTAGGAGCAATTGCTGAAGGTGCGATTGCCATCTCTGCAGGACTTAATGAAATCGTCGAACAAACGCCAACAGTTGACTTGAAAAAATTATATGCCGCCGGGATTAGTATTGGTAAACATATTATTGGAACGACCTTTAATACGTTATTTTTTGGGTTCTTTGGTGGATTTTTAGCCTTATTTATTTTATTAGTTCAAACGCATGCGACATTTGCTGATATTATTAATGATAAAATTTTTGTTGCAGAATTAATAATGATTTTATTTTCTATCATAGGTGTTATTCTGGCGGTTCCAATCACAGCATGGGTTTTAATTCAAAAATTAAAAAAAGAAAATAATTGAAATGGCTTTAAGGTTATGTGTATAATTAAAGAATACTAATAAAGGGGGAGTCAAAATTGAATTATAAAAATTATATTGCTGAATTTATCGGCACATTTTTCTTGGTATTAATTGGTACAGGGGCAGTTACAATAGGTAACGGTAGTCCAGTTGCCATCGCACTTGCATTTGGATTAGCTATTGTTTTGATGGCTTATGCTATCGGACCTGTTTCAGGTGGACATATGAATCCTGCCGTTTCATTGGCAATGTACATCAATAAACGGATGTCATTAACGGATATGTTCGGTTACTGGTTTAGTCAAGTTTTAGGTGCAATCGTTGCATCTAGCGTGGTTAAAATGATTATTGCATCAATGACAGATACATCAAAGGTTCCTGATGGTTTTGGTTCAAATAGTTATGCAACTATTTCTGGCGGCATGGCATTTTTCGTTGAAGCCTTATTCTCATTCTTATTCATCTTAGTTATCTTGATGGTTACGAGTGAAAAATTTGGTAACAGTAACATTGCTGGGTTTGTCATTGGATTAACATTGACAGTACTTATCTTTGTCGGTTTACCACTTACAGGGGTTTCAGTTAACCCTGCTCGTAGTATCGGACCTGCGCTTTACGCAGCAGGTGATGCACTTTCACAACTTTGGGTATTTATTCTTGCACCATTAGTTGGTGGCGCACTTGCCGCATTTGCAGCAAAATACGTTTTTAACAGTGAAGAAGCTTAATTTTAACTAAGTGAATTATAGGCAGTGAATTCCATTAAGGGATTTGCTGCTTTTTATTTTTAATGTATGTTATGGTTAAGACAGATAATGATAAGTGAGAGGAGAAATAATGGCATTTTTAGGAACAATTTGTTTGGTATTAGTAGCGACATCAGTTGCGGGACATTTGAGTACGCGGATTGGTGTGCCTAGTGTAATTGGACAATTATTGGTCGGAGTTTTACTTGGGCCAGCAATGTTAAACTGGGTTCATTCAGATCATTTATTTGCGATGTTTGCGGAAATTGGTGTGATTATCTTGATGTTCATGGCAGGATTAGAGAGTGATTTAGATTTATTAAAGAAATATTTAAAACCGGCTTTATCAGTCGCAACTTTAGGTGTTGTTTTCCCTATTATTGCTGTTTACTATTTCGGTCGGATTTATCATTTTGGATTTGAATCTGCTTTATTTTTAGGCGTTATATTTGCAGCAACTTCAGTTAGTATTTCAGTTGAAGTCTTAAAGGAACTAAAACGGTTAGATTCAAAAGAAGGTGCAACGATTTTAGGTGCCGCGGTTGTTGATGATATTTTGGCGGTCGTTATCTTGAGTGTGCTGGTTAGTGTCTTTGGTAATATTACAAGTACCGGAGAAAGCGCCCAGACTAATATCTGGGTTGGTTTCTTGTTAGAATTTATTTACTTCATCGGTATATTAATCTTATTCAAATGGGTAGCACCTTTCTTAATGAGAATCAGTGAACGATTATTGGTTGGATCATCAGTGACCATTATGTCATTGGTTATCTGTTTAGGAATGGCTTACTTAGCAGATTTAGTTGGGTTAAGTGCAGTTGTTGGTGCTTTCTTCGCCGGAATTGCAGTTGCACAAACACCATATAAAAAAGAAATTGACGCTAATATTGAACCAATTGGCTATGCCGTATTTATTCCTATGTTTTTCACAAGTATTGGTTTAAATATGTCATTTGACGGATTTATGAAAAATATTTGGTTCATCGTTATCTTAACCATTTTAGCAGTTCTTACAAAATTACTCGGTGGTGGATTAGGTGCGAGATTACTCGGATTTGATTTTAATAGTGCCTATGTCATTGGTGCGGGAATGATTTCTCGTGGTGAAATGGCGTTAATTATTGTTCAAATTGGGTATACCGCTCATCTGTTATCGACAGAATATTATTCTGCGGTGATTATGGTAATTATTATCTCGACAATTTTGGCACCATTCATGTTGAAACATGCTATTGGACGACAACAAATAGGTGACTAGTAAACTAGACTATTACTGAACTGGCTTCGTGCCGATTCAGTAATAGTTTTTTATTTTTAAAATAACCAATAAATATCGCTATTCTGGTCTATTCATTTTATAATAGAATGAATACTTGAAAGGGGAGGATCAAATGGTGAAACAATTATTAATTGCGCAGGATTTATCCAGCGTTGGTGGTGTCTCATTAGGCATTGCCGTACCTATATTGGCCAGTTATCAGCAACGGACGACCATCTTGCCGACAATGTTGTTAAGTAGTCATACGGGCGGTTTTGGCGTACCAGTGAAATCAGATACCTCTCCTTTAATCCAATCCTTTAAGGAGCAGTGGGCAACAATTCCTATCCAGTTTACTGGCGCCTATCTTGGTTATTTAGGTACTACGGAAAGTATTAAGGCTATGGGGAGTTTATTGGCCGAACTATCTGATGGTGAAAAGATGACGACTATTGATCCGGTTATGGCCGACCATGGCCATTTGTATTCGGGGATGACCGTCGACTATGTAAATGAATTACGAATGTTATGTTTGGCACAAGCCGATTTAATTTTACCTAATCTAACGGAGGCCTATTTGCTTGCCGAACTAGATTATCAAGAAAACCCTAGTAAACTAGAGGTAGATCAGTTATTGAAACAATTATTAACAAAATTAAACTTAAAAGCTGTTGTTATTACGGGTGTTACCAATCAACAAAATAAAATTGGTGTTGCATTTAGGACGGTGGACAATGAATTTGGTTGGGTATTGAAAGAAAAACGTACGCAACATTATTTTGGTACGGGAGATTTACTGGCAAGTTGTGTGGTTGGTGAATTAATGACAGGTAAGGCGTTAGAAGAGGCTTTAAGATTTTCAGTTGAGGTTACATGGAAGGCAATGAGTGTTTCCGATGAGGAAGCACTTGATGAAAGATTGGGCGTTAATTTTATGAGTATTTTACCTGATATCAATCAAAGGATGGGGAAATAAAATGAGAAATGAGCGATTAAGAAAAATTATTTTGGCAGGTTTATTTGCGGCAATTATCTATATTGGGATTTCAGTATTTAGAATTCCGATCCCTGCTATGGTTGGAAAACCATTTATTCATTTTGGAAATTCATTGGTAGCGTTAGCTGTCATCTTTTTAGGATTTAGTTACGGGACCATCGCGGGCGCAATTGGTCTGGGGTTATTTGATATCTTAAATGGATACGCGGATACGGCGTACTTTACTATTTTGGAAGTCATTGCTATTGCCCTATTGATGACAGGTGCGATGAAGTTATTAAAAAATTATCATGGTCAATATTGGATTGTAATCATTGCTGCGACTGCTGGAATTGGTAAAATTGGGACCTCATATTTGGTTTCAATTGGCGAGGCAATGATTAAGGGAGTGAGCTTTAACGTTGCAATTGTTCAAGCATTTTTGAGTTTGCCAGCAACGATGATTAATTCAATTTCGACAATTGTTATTGTTAGTTTGTTATATGTGCCCATTAAAAAGTTAATGACGCGATTTAACCGCTAAAAAAGACCAAATAAAAAAGGGTTGATGTGCGTGAGCTCACATTTACCCTCTATACAAGTTGTCCAGATTGAACATATTTCATTTCTGATGATAAGTTGGAAACGGCTGTTTCGATTGTTACCCCAGAACCTGAAATGGCTGGATTATTTTTTGAACTAGCGATAAAGATTTGTTTCTCAGTGTCTAAAGAAACTGTGTACCAGTTCTTACTAAATGTTCCAAATTTCATAAGTTTGTATCCTCCATGTTTCTATATACTCCTACCTTGAAAGCGCATTCTTTTTTCTCTGGTAGAAGGTTAGTATAGTACGTACAGAAAATGAATGCAAGACATTTGTTTTAGATTAATTAAAAATAATAAAGGAATGATTTAATGCAAAAAAGAATTTTCGTTATTACGGGAGCTCCGGGTACTGGTAAAACAACAATTAGAGACTATCTAACCGAACACTTTAATGCTAAAAAAGTCATTACACATACAACGAGACAACCGAGAGATAATGAAAAAAATGGTCGTGATTACTATTTTGAATCAAATGAAACGTTCTTTAATTTTCACTATTTAGAACATGTCGAGTATGATCGCCATTACTATGGATCTTCAAGAGAAGCCATAGATGTTGCTTGGGCAGACTCTGAAAATGCGACGATTGTATTAGATACAGCAGGTGCAATTACCTACTCAATGGAACTACCAAAGGAGACGGTTGTTTTATATTTATGTGTTTCTGATACACAAATATTAAAAGACCGATTAACCAAGCGCGGTGATACCGTTAAAAATCGTAGCCTTAGACTAGACTCAGGAGAAGCTAAACGAGATATGGAATTACCAGTAGAACTTGAAGGAATTGCGCATATCATTATTAATGACAACTTGGATGATGCGAAGAAACAGATTAATTCACTGATTGCATCGCTGGATAAAGGCTGATTGCTTTTTTCATCTGATATGGTATTCTTTTTAAAGAGTAATCATTATTATTTAGAAATGAGGATTATAATTTTGACAGAATTAATTGATGATGCATTGCATATTTTAAAAGAAAATAAATATAAAATAACGAAACAAAGAAAAAGTTTATTAACGTATCTAAGCCAATATGAGGAATCTTACGTTGATGTCACTGTTGTAGACGATTATATGAGAAATCAATACCCGGGGATGAGCCACAATACTATCTATCGCAACATTAAAGAATTTAAAGAGATGGGATTAGTGGAGCAACGAATGAATGGTGAACGTGCCTGTGTAAAATATCAATGTGATTTTAGCCATAAACATCATCATCATTTTATTTGTACATCTTGTAGTAAGGTTGTTGAACTGGATAGTTGTCCACTAGGGTACTTTGAAAATCAGTTGCCTGGTTATAAAATCGAAGAACATAAATTTGAATTACATGGGATTTGTGATGAGTGCCAAGAAAAATTAGTGAAAAATTAAGAATATCTTCAAATAAAATTCAACAGCATATGGTTTAATGGAAGAAGTATAAAATTGGAGTGAGAGTTAATGGCTTATAGAACGCCACCATTTATTACGCCTTTTGCAATTGTTTCTATAGTACTTGCATTGGGTGCGACGAACGTCGTTGTGAATAAAACGACGAATACAAATGAAGGGGCAACAGTCTCTTCAACAGTTTCATCATCTTCGTCCATGCCGAAGGTAGACGACAATCCGAGCTCTAAAAAAGTAGAAACCTCTTCTGAAACGAGTTCTGACGTTTCGTCAGCTTCATCAGAAAGTTCAGAGTCAGAATCAAGCAGTTCAGAGGACAGTAGCGTTAAGAAAACTTCATCTTCAGCGGCAGGCACAAGTACGGATGAAAAAGTTACTGACAGTAGCGCTCCGGAAAATACGGACGATAAAACAAATGCAGATAAAGTAAGTTCTTCAAGTAACACGGCAAAAGATAAAAAAACGGTGACACCTGCAAAAGAAAGTTCGGCAACTACAACGGATAATAATTAAAGATTGGAGGTTAATAGATGTTTAGCTTATTAGATTTAGCAAATCATTACTTAGGTTTCTTTAACGTTAATTTAAAGTTAAAAAATAGAATTTATACCGTTTTGGGCTTTATCGGAAATTGGTATCTATTGTATATTGCGTCACGATACTTCATTAACGGTTATTATGTTCGCGGCAGTTTGTTTATTTTAATATTTTTTGTATTGTTGTATTTTGTTGGTCTAAATGTGCTTTATTTTTTCACCAATAAAACAACTAAATTTGATCCATCCCCTAAAATTGAAAAATTATTGGGTGGACCACCTAAACAATTAATCGAAGAAAATAAACGCCACCGGACGCAACCAGGCTACGTCCAAACAAATGGGTTATTTGATTCAAAAATCATGATGCCGGCCACATTGAAGTCAAATAAAAATGAACGATTAGCGGTTCAAGAAATAGCTAATAAAATGAAGCAAATTAATTATTCGGATTTTGATTATGATGGGTTATCAGATGATGCCATTATGAAAGAAATTAAAAGTACAGGTAAACCAGTATCGGAGTTAGCACAGCCCGTAGCTTTTCCATTTTTTGAGTTAAAGATAGAGAATGGAAAAATGAATATTTATGCCGGGATGAATCAGATTGACCAGCAGTTGATTGGTCATTTGACGCATGTCGGGTTATCCGATATTGAAACGGCTAAGGATCAGTATGATATTTACCTAGCAACAGCCACGATTTTTGGCGGAAATCGGAAGATTGCAGGACGGTCATCAGTTATTGAAGAATTACACAAATTTCACGTTAAAGTTCAAATTGCATATAAAGAAAAAGAAAATTAGTAGAAAAGCGACGGCAAAAATACTTTGCTGTCGCTTTTTTTTGTGATTATGTGGTACATTTAAAAAATGCTGCGATTAAAAGTTCATTTGGTAGTATAATTAAAGTATCACAAAAAAAGAATAAGAGAGTTAAGAGAAGGGGATTAAGCATATGGCAATGATCGAATTTAAGAATGTGGAGAAATACTACGATAAATTTCACGCATTGAAGAACATTAACTTAAAAGTTGAAGCTGGCGAAGTAGTCGTTATCATTGGACCATCTGGATCGGGGAAAAGTACATTAATTAGAACGATTAATGGCTTGGAACAAGTTAACGAAGGTCAGCTATTGGTTACTAACTTTGATTTAGCGGACAAAAAAACAAATATCGATAAGATCAGAAAAAATGTTGGGATGGTTTTCCAACATTTTAACTTGTACGAAAATAAAACCGTTCTTGAGAATATTATGCTTGCACCACGTTTAGTTTTAAAACGAGATGAAGCTGAAAATAAAAAAATTGCATTGGATTTACTGGAAACAGTTGGCCTTGCTGACAAAGCACAATCATATCCTAGAATGTTATCTGGTGGACAATCACAACGAATTGCCATCGCACGTAGTTTAGCTATGAAACCTAAGGCATTATTATTTGATGAACCAACGTCTGCATTGGATCCAGAAACGATTGATGATGTTTTAAAAGTTATGAAGGATATCGCGAAAAATGAAGGAATCACGATGATTGTTGTTACTCATGAAATGGGATTTGCTCGTGAAGTTGCCGATCGTGTTATTTTTATGGCAGATGGTCAAATTCTTGAAGATGATACAACTGCAGAATTTTTCGATAATCCAAAAGAAGAACGTGCTAAAAAATTCTTGAGTAAAATTATCAAACATTAGAGGAACTCAAGACTGTGAGAGTGGGGATTAAATAATGAAGCAATTTAAAAAAATCAGTTTATTGTTTATGAGTTTGGTGATGGTGTTAGTTATTGCGGGCTGTGGCTCAAAAAGCAAATCTGATATCTTAACGACAGCTAAAGAAACAAAAACAATAAACTGGGGTGTTAAAGCAGATACCAAATTATTTGGTTTAATGAATATTAAAACGGGTAAAACTCAAGGATTTGATATTGATGTTGCCGACGCTGTTACGAAGAAAATCTTAGGTAAAGATGCAACGGCTAATTTTGTTCAAGTAACAAGTAAGACAAGAATACCACTTCTGAAAAATGGCAATATTGATGCAATTATCGCAACAATGTCAATTTCTAAAGATCGTGAGAAACAAGTTGATTTCTCGAACCCCTATTTTGCCGCCGGACAATCGATTTTAGTTAAGAAAGAAAGTTCGATTAAATCCGTGAAAGACGTAAATAAGGATGGCATGATTGTGTTAGGTGTTAAAGGATCGACTTCAGTGATTAACATGAAGAAGTATGCGCCAAAAGCAGAAGTACTGGAACTTGATGATTACGCACAAGCATTAACAGCGCTGAAATCTGGACAAGGTGACGCGCTAACTACGGATAATGGTATTTTATATGGGATGGTTAAAGAAAATCCTGATTTTGCCGTTGTGGGTGGTACATTTACACATGAACCCTATGGAATCGCAATTGATAAGGGCCAAGACAAATTTAAAAACCAAATTAATAAAGCACTTGCTGAAATGCGTGCCGATGGTACCTATGAAAAGTTATTAAATAAATGGTTTGGTGATATTCCAGGCTTTAGTGTGAAGGAGGCGAGTCAACAATGATCACGATTTTCACTGAACATTGGCAAGCATTACTAACAGGACTCGGATATACGTTGTTTTCAAGTATTCTCGCTTTATTTTTTAGTTTAATTATCGGCTCTTTTTTCGCAATTTTAGAAGAAATGCCCTATCGAATTTTAAAAATCATTGCGCGTATTTATATCGAAATATTTAGAAATATCCCATTATTGGTTGTGGCAATGTTTTTCTATGTTGTTGTGCCAATGTACGTCACGAATATTAATGGGTTTACGGCTGGGACAATCGGATTAACAATTTACACGTCTGCTTTTATCGCGGAAACAGTCCGCGCTGGAATCCAAGCAGTTGATCCGGGACAAATGGAAGGTGCCCGCTCAAATGGATTGACATTTATGCAGGCAATGTTCCATATTATTTTGCCTCAGGCATTTAAATATGTTATTCCACCTTTGGGAAATCAGTTTATTAACTTAGTTAAAAACTCGTCAGTTTTAGCTTTCGTTGCTGGATTTGATTTGATGTACCAGGGTGATATTATTGCGTCGACGACGTTTGATACGATTAATACATACATCATCATTGGGGTATTGTATTTGATTATTACGATGCCATTGAGTTATTACATGAGACATTTAGAAAAAAAATTAAGTTAAAGGGGGTCTAGAAAATTATGTCAGATTTTATTGCAGCGTATAGTTGGGAAAACATCCGTTATCTTTTACAAGGTTTATTGGTCACAATCGAAGTTTCGGTTATTTCAATTGTTTTTAGTTTTATTATTGGCGCTATTCTAGGCCTAACACGTTATATTAAAGTAAAACGTTTATCGGCAATTGTTGGATTTATAATTGATTTAATTCGTAATTTGCCTTTACTGTTAATTTTATTTTTCGTTTACTTCGGCCTAGCTAATGTTGGTATTCGACTATCAATATTCTGGTCGGCAACACTGGCAATGACAGTGTTTGAATCAGCGATGTTAGCGGAAATTATTCGAAGTGGTATTCAAGCGGTTGAACCTGGTCAAATGGAGGGAGCTCGTGCAAATGGGCTAACTTACTGGCAAGGATTACGGGTGATTGTTTTACCTCAGGCCTTGAAGAAAATGATTCCACCTTTAGTTAGTCAATTTATTTCATTAATTAAAGATACATCATTAGCAACAATCATTGTTTTACCGGAGTTGTTGTATCATGCGCAGTTAGTATATGGTCAAAATACTAACTTTGTGATTCCGATGTTCGTTGCCTTAGCGGTGATGTATTTTGTTGTTTGTTATGCACTTTCATTGGTTTCGAGATATCTAGAAAGACGATTGGCTTAAAAATAGTGATAAGTTAAGAAGAAATACACTTAAAGTAGTTAATTTTAAGTGTATTTTTATTTATATAAAAATATGAAAGCGTTTCACTTGACTGTTTATAATCGTTTTATTATGATTAAGATAGATAATAATTAATGATATATATGTTTTGTTGTGACTAAAAGAATATAAAGGAAGGCTTAGGTGTAATTATGAAATTATACATAAAAAAATTAATCATGAATAATTATTACGAATTTAAGGGATTTTCAAGTCGCTCTGAAAATAGTCATTATTTAAAATTAAGCCTTTCAATAGTTGAAAAGGTAAAAGCGGCAAGAGACCCAACATAATAGTTTAGTGAAAGATACTATGTGCTAAGAACTGTTTAACTAATCGACCCTTTCAAAAGAAATGAGGAGAATAGGATGACAATTCATACGAGGAAATATAAAAAAACTATAATTTTAGGCTTGATAAGTGGTGGTATTCTGATGAGCCCAATGGTAAGTCCTGTTAGGGCGAACAGGCTCGATCAACTTGTTGAAAGAGCGGACATTAATAAGGGACTGATTCGCCATAGTTTAATTAGTCCCATAGTGCTAGAAACGAAGTCGGTAAGAAGTGGTGCAGACGTTACGCCGGGAAATTTTTTGAGTTATTTTAATCTGCAAGGGAGTGCGAGTTATAATCAACAAACGGGAGTTGTAACGTTAACGCCGGATGTAAAACATAAAGTTGGAAATATAACGTTGAAAACAAAAATTAACGTTGAACAAAGTTTTTCGTTATCTGGATCGATTAATATTGGAAATAAGTCCCAGAAACAAAGTGGTGCGGATGGAATTGGCGTTGGATTTCTTGATGGGGACCCAGGGTTGGTTGGTGATGATGGTGGAGCGATTGGGCTTGGTGGATTACCTAGATCCTTTGGATGGAAGGCAGATACTTTCTTTAATGTAAAAGCAGAACGTTTTTTAGCAGACCCGAGGCAGTTCCAAGGATCGCCTAATGTTAATGTGAGTGGACAAGGAAATGCTTTTGGGGCTTTCATGAGAGCAGATAGTAACGGTATTGTTGAAACTTATGATGGTGTGGGCAATGAAGCCGCTCAAAAAATAGCAGAACCTTCGAATAATACTTTTAAAGATTTCTTAATGGAATATGATGGGCAGACACATATTATGACTGTTAAGTATGACGGGAAAATATGGGAAAGAAATATTTTTGATTGGGAAACTAATAAAAATTATGCATTCTTTTTATCGGCGTCAACTGGTGCTCAAACGAACTTACAACAATTTAAGCTAAAAGAGTTTAAATATGATGCTACGGGAGTTGCAAAAGTTAGGTATGTTGATGATTCAGATGGTGGGACCGATATTATTAACGCAGAGGATTTCGAGGGGCAAGTAGGGACGACAGAAAATATTAAAAATAAACTTGATGAGGCCAATGCAAAAATATTGGGTCTGAATAAAGGATATTCATTAATAGGTGTGACAAAGAGTGCTGGTACCAATTATACGGACGATGGTAATTTGACGTATACCTTAGATCAAGGTGAAATTGTTGTTCACTATGAACGCCAACAGGCGAGTCCCGTTACGGCTAAATATGTTGATACAAAAGGGAATCCGATAAGTGAGGAAATTATTTTACAAGGGAAATATGGCGAAGCATATATGACTGAGCAAAAAAATATTACCGGATGGGTATTTAAAGAAGTTCAAGGTGTAGCAAATGGAACCTATAATGGTGTAGTTCAAGAGGTTTCTTATATATATCAAAGAGAAGAGGCAGCCCCCGTTACGGTCAATTATGTTGATACTAATGGTGCTAAGATTGCGGATTCGGATGTATTAAACGGTAGAGTTGATGATGAGTATACAACGAATTCCAAAGTTGTGGAAGGTTGGGCACTGAAAATAACTCCAGAAAATGCAAATGGTAAATTTGAAAAAACATCTCAGTCTGTTGACTATGTGTACGAAAGAGCGGAAGCAGCACCAATTACGGTCAACTACGTTGATGAAAAAGGCAATAAGATTAGTGATCCAGATACGTTACCTACAGGCAAAGTTGGGGATAAGTATGAAACGAGCGGTAAAGACATTTCTGGATGGGTCTTAAAAGAAACGCCAGAAAATGCGAATGGCACATATGGGACAGAAGCACAAACAGTGACGTATGTGTACGAGAGAGCAGAAGCAGCGCCAATTACAGTCAACTACGTTGATGAAAAAGGGAATAAAATTAGTGATCCAGATACGTTACCCACAGGCAAAGTTGGGGATAAATATGAAACGAGCGGTAAAGACATTTCTGGATGGGCCTTAAAAGAGACACCAGAAAACGCGACAGGCACATATGGGACAAAAGCACAAACAGTGACATATGTGTATGAAAGAGCAGAAGCAGCACCAATTACGGTCAACTACGTTGATGAAAAAGGGAATAAAATTAGTGATCCAGATACGTTACCCACAGGCAAAGTTGGGGATAAGTATGAAACAAGTGGTAAAGACATAACTGGGTGGGTCTTAAAAGAGACA
>NZ_JANXLI010000020.1:0-319 GCF_026948345.1 Dellaglioa carnosa
CGATGAAAAAGGAAATAAGATTAGTGATCCAGATACGTTACCAACAGGAAAAGTTGGGGATAAGTATGAAACCAGTGGTAAGGATATAACTGGGTGGGTCTTGAAAGAAACACCAGAAAATGCGACAGGCACATATGGAACGGAAGCACAAACAGTGACGTATGTGTACGAAAGAGCAGAAGCAGCACCAATTACGGTCAACTACGTTGATGAAAAAGGGAATAAAATTAGTGATCCAGATACGTTACCCACAGGCAAAGTTGGGGATAAGTATGAAACAAGCGGTAAGGATATATCTGGATGGGTCTTAAAAGAAACG
>NZ_JANXLI010000021.1:0-305 GCF_026948345.1 Dellaglioa carnosa
GACCATTAAATGTCATTGTTGCATTTGCTGGTAGTGCAACATAGTCAATCTTTCTGAGTTGTAGTGCTCTTCCATCTACCCAATACTTCGTATCCGTACCAGCTACTCGAATTCGATACCAAGTTGATTGGTTATCTTTATTGGCCGTACAATCCATATATACTTCTTTTCCTGCTAATTTTGAAGCTGATCCTTTTGACGAACTTCCCGCTGTATTTGAAACGTGGTTATATAGATTATAACCATTTCCTACAACCTTAGCTGTCTCTGATCCAGTTCCATCTCGGTATGATACTTTTGAATAA
>NZ_JANXLI010000022.1:0-294 GCF_026948345.1 Dellaglioa carnosa
TAACTTCTGTGTTCGACATGGGAACAGGTGTATCCTTCTTGCTATCGCCACCACACTCTTTTTTGAATAATAACTTTGCAACCATTAAAATGCCGGCTGCAGGAGTCGAACCTGTGACCCTCGGTTTACGATACCGATGCTCTACCAACTGAGCTAAGCCGGCGAAAATGACCCGTACGGGATTTGAACCCATGTTACCGCCGTGAAAGGGCGGTGTCTTAACCACTTGACCAACGGGTCATAATACATAAAAACGTGTTAATCAGATCGATTAGCACATTTTTAAATTATTTA
>NZ_JANXLI010000023.1:0-225 GCF_026948345.1 Dellaglioa carnosa
ATTTCTTTGAATTTATATCCTTTTATCGCTTGTTGGTTGGTTTTATATGTTGCACCTTGTACTCCAGTCATGTTTATATCTGCACTTATTTGGCGTCCGGTTGTATCTATATATCTTGCTGTTACTGTTCCCGTTGATACCGGTAATTCTTCTTTGACATATACATAAGTTACTACTAAATTATTTTTCACGTACTTACCTGTTTCTGATGCACTTCCCGCCAAC
>NZ_JANXLI010000024.1:0-216 GCF_026948345.1 Dellaglioa carnosa
ATCTACTCTCAAAAGCGTTTACGGGCCTATAGCTCAGCTGGTTTAGAGCGCACGCCTGATAAGCGTGAGGTCGATGGTTCGAGTCCATTTAGGCCCATTTACCAATTAATAAAATACCCATTATGGGGCCTTAGCTCAGCTGGGAGAGCGCCTGCCTTGCACGCAGGAGGTCATCGGTTCGATCCCGTTAGGCTCCATTGACAATTTTAATTGTCG